>NZ_JADGHZ010000057.1 GCF_019683595.1 Sphaerobacter sp.
GGTGGGGGCCGCGGCCTGGGTGTGGTTTGCGAGGTGGGGGGGGGCGGCCTATGGGCCGCCCCGCGTCGTGCCTTAGGCGAAGATACTGTCGACGTGGTCGCTGATCATTTCGACCAGCAGCGCCTTGTGCAGATGCAGCCGGTTCTCGGTCTGGTCGAAGATGATGGATGCCGGGCCGTCGGCGACCTCGGCCGTGACTTCGTTGTCCCGGTACATCGGGAGACAGTGCATGAAGAGTGCGCCGGGCTTGGCGTAGGCCATCAACTCGGTGTTGACCTGGAACGGCTTGAGAGCCTCCAGTACCTCCGGTGCCACCTCCTGGCCCATGCTGACCCAGACATCGGTGTAGACGATATCGGCACCAGCCACGCCCTCGCGCGGGTCGTCCACCACCGTGATGGTCGCACCGGTGGTGGCGCCGATCGCCGTGGCGCGGGCCAGGATGTCCGGGTTCGGCCGCGACGCGGCCGGGCAGGCGACGCAGACGTCGAGGCCGACGAGCGCCCCGGCCAGGAGCAGCGAGTGGACCATGTTGTTGGCGTTGCCGACGTAGGTCAGCTTCCGGCCGCTCCAACCGCCGAGGTATTCCTTGACCGTCAGCATGTCGGCCAGTGCCTGGGTCGGGTGGGCGAGGTCGGACAGGCCGTTGATCACCGGCACCGTCGCCGCGGAGGCCAGGGCCTCCAGATCCTCATGCTTGAACACCCGCGCCATGATGGCGTCGACGTAGCGCGAGAGAACCCGAGCGGTGTCGGCGATCGTCTCGCCTCGACCGAGTTGCAGGTCGTGGGTCGAGAGGTAGAGGGCATGACCACCGAGCTGCGCGACCCCGGCTTCAAAGGCTACCCGGGTCCGGGTTGAGGGTTTCTCGAAGATCATCGCGAGGGTCTTGCCGCGGAGGAGGTGGTCGTGGAGTTCGCCCGCTGCGCGCTGGGCCTTGAGCTCGGCGGCGCGTTCGATCAGCGCCACCGCCTGATGCGGGGTCAGATCATCGTCGGTAAGAAGGTCAAACTTCGCGATCCGGGTTTGGGTAGCCATCGCTTCTCTCCCTCCAAGACACAGGACAACCTACGAGCCTCAGCGTCACGCCTGAGCATCTCGAAGCTGCACCTGCGCCTGAAGCGGAGAGTCGATTGACCCACCTCTTTACCCTTCCCATTCGGTTCGAGAAACGGAACACGTACCCTTCCGGACCTGGTCCGGCGGGTGGGCGTAACGATGCACCATTTTGACCGCTGTGTCAAGGGTCCTACTCATCATGTCAGCGTACGGTGGCCTTCTTTCCTCTCCTTCTGGCTCCTTTGTAAGGGGCGGCGCGGGCGGTCCGGGGTGCATGCATCGTGCCGGGTGTGCGCTATAGTGGGCGAGGGGCGCGTCTTGCCGTGAAGTCGATAGGAGAGGGAGCGGTCGAGCGTGACCGAGAATGAGCTGCATCGAGACCTGCGCCGCGCGGTGCGGGAGTTGTGCCAGCGTTTCCCCGATGAGTACTGGCGCGAGAAGGACGAAGCGTCGGCTTACCCGGAGGAGTTCGTCAAGGCGATGACCGACGCGAGCTTCCTTGCCGCCCTGATCCCCGAGGAGTACGGCGGGCTCGGCTTCGGCGTCACCGAGGCGTCGATCATCCTGGAAGAGGTCAACCGCTCCGGGGGCAACGCCGGAGCCTGCCACGCGCAGATGTACACCATGGGGACGCTGCTGCGGCACGGCTCGGAGGAACAGAAGCGCACGTACCTGCCCAAGATCGCCACCGGTGAGCTGCGCCTGCAAGCCTTCGGTGTAACCGAGCCGGATGCGGGCACCGATACGACGCAGATCAAGACGACGGCGGTGCGCCGCGGCGACCGCTACGTGATCAGTGGACAGAAGGTCTTCACCTCGCGGGTGCAGCACTCGGATCTGATGATCCTCCTGGCCCGCACCACGCCGCGCGATCAGGTGAAGAAGCGGTCGGAAGGGCTATCTGTCTTCCTGGTCGACCTGCGGGAGGCGATCGGGAACGGGATGGAAGTGCAGCCCATCGCGACGATGATGAACCACGAGACGAACGCCGTCTTCTTCGACAACCTGGAGGTTCCGGCGGAGAACCTGATCGGCGAGGAGGGGCAGGGATTCCGCTACATCCTCGACGGGATGAACGCCGAGCGGATCCTGATCGCCGCCGAGTGTATCGGGGATGGCTACTGGTTCATCGACCGCTCGACCAAATACGCCTCCGAGCGCGTGGTCTTCGGCCGGCCGATCGGGCAGAACCAGGGGGTGCAGTTCCCGATCGCCCAGGCGTACGTCCACCTGCGCGCCGCCGACCTGATGCGCTACGACGCGGCCGCGAAGTTCGACCGGGGTGAGCCGTGCGGTGCGGAGGCCAACATGGCGAAGCTGCTGGCGGCCGATGCGTCGTGGGAGGCGGCCAACGTCGCCATCCAGACGCACGGCGGCTACGGCTTTGCACGGGAGTACGACATCGAGCGCAAGTTCCGCGAGACGCGGCTGTACCAGGTGGCGCCCATCTCCACGAACCTGATCCTGTCGTACATCGGCCAGCATGTGCTGGGAATGCCGAGGTCGTTCTGATGCTGCCGCTGGAGGGGATTACCGTCGTCGCGCTGGAGCAGGCGGTCGCCGCGCCGTTCGCCACGCGGCAGTTGGCCGATCTTGGCGCGCGGGTCATCAAGATCGAGCGTCCGGGAAGCGGCGACTTCGCCCGCGGCTATGACGCGGCGGTGCGGGGGCTGTCCGCCTACTTCGTCTGGCTCAACCGGGGCAAGGAGTCGCTGACGCTCAACCTCAAGCACCCGGAGGGGGTGCGCATCCTCGATGCGTTGCTGGCGGAGGCCGACGTTTTCGTCCACAACCTGGTACCGGGCGCGGTGGAGCGCCTCGGGTTCGGCGCCGAGACGGTGCGCTCCCGCTACCCGCGCCTCATCACCTGCGCTGTCTCGGGCTACGGGTCGAGTGGCCCCTACCGGGATAAGAAGGCTTATGACCTCTTGATCCAGTGCGAGACGGGACTGGTGTCGGTCACCGGCACGCCGGAGGCGCCGTCGCGGGCCGGTATTTCGGTCGCCGATATCGCCGGCGGGATGTACGCCTATTCCGGCATCCTGGCCGCCCTGTACCAGCGCGAGCGGACCGGCGAGGGCGCGGCGCTGGAGGTGTCGCTGTTCGACGCCCTGGGCGAGTGGATGAGCCACCCGATGTACACCACGGCCTACACCGGGCAGCAGCCGGTGCGCAGCGCGGCCAGCCACCCGACGATCGCGCCCTACGGCCCGTATCCCGCCGGGGACGGCGCGCTGGTGCACCTCTCGATCCAGAACGAGCGGGAGTGGGTGCGCTTCTGCGAGGAGGTGCTGCAGCGGCCGGAGGTCGCCACCGACCCGCGCTTCGCCACGAACCCCGACCGGGTCGCGAACCGCCAGGCGCTGGCCGAGGTGATTGAGGCTGCATTCGCCGGGTTGACTGCCGATGAGGTGGTGGATCGGCTGGAGCAGGCCGGGATCGCCAACGCGCGGATGCGCACCGTACAAGAGTTCATCGATCATCCCCAGCTCGCGGCGCGGGGCCGCTGGACGGAGATCGACTCCCCCGCCGGGCCGCTGCGGGCGCTCTTGCCGCCGGTGGTCATGGAGGGCGTCACACCGGCGATGGGCGCGATCCCCGCGCTCGGCGCGCACACCGACGCCATCCTGGCCACGCTCGGCTACGACGCCGCCGCCATCGCGCGCCTGCGGGATGAGGGGGTGGTGTAGGGAGTGCGTCATCCGTCCCCCTCACCCCCGGCCCCTCTCCCACCAGGGGAGAGGGGAGCAGTACGGATGACGCATGACGTATGACGTATGACATACGAGACCGAAAGGACCATCGTGCATGGCTGAGAAGCCAGGCTGGACCGGACGATTCTACGAGGACTTCGAGGTCGGGGATGTCTACCAGCACCCGCTGGGGCGCACGGTCACCACGACCGACAACATCTGGTTCACCCTGCTGACGCAGAACACCGCGCCGATCCACTTCGACCACCACTACTCGGCGCAGACCGAGTTCGGCCGGCCGCTGGTCGACTCGACCTTCACGCTGGCGCTGGTCACGGGCCAGAGCGTCATGGACATCTCGCAGAACGTCTTCGCCAACCTCGGCTGGGACGAGGTGCGGCTGCCGCATCCGGTGTTCGAGGGGGATACGATCTACTCGCAATCCGAGGTGCTGAGCAAGCGGGAGTCGAAGTCTCGGCCGAACGTGGGTATCGTGACGGTGCGAACGACCGGCTACAACCAGGACGGGGTGGTGGTGATCACGTTCAAGCGGACGATCATGGTCTACAAGCGGGGTCACGCCCCGACCATCCCCCGACCGAAGCTGGCAGAGAGTGGTGGAGAGAGCGCTTCCTGAGCGACGAGTGGGGGTGAAGTGGACGACGGCCCTCACCCCTTCCCCCTCTCCCAACCTTGGGAGAGGGGGAAGGTCTCAATCTTTCTTTGAGTTGTCTCCCCTCTCCCCTGGTGGGAGAGGGGCCGGGGGTGAGGGGGACGCATCACGCATGACGTATGAAGCATGAACTCATCGGAAGGGGTGCCATGGACACGGGAACGCCTGATCTGTTGTTCGAGCGGCGGGGGCCGGTCGCCTGGGTGACGTTCAACCGGCCGGAGTCCCGCAATGCGATGACCTTTGCCATGTACGACGGGCTGGCCCGCATCTGCGACGCGGTGGAAGCCGACCCGGAGGTGCGGGTGCTGGTGCTCACCGGCGCGGGGGACAAGGCGTTCGTCGCCGGGACCGACATCAGCCAGTTCCAGACCTTCACCGAGCCGAAGCATGCGCTCGACTACGAGGCGCGGATCGACGGGGTGATCGGGCGGTTGGAGGCCCTGGCACGGCCGACGATCGCCATGGTGCGGGGCTATGCCGTCGGCGGTGGCGCGAGCATCGCCCTCGCCTGCGACCTGCGCATCTGCACGCCGGACGCCCGCTTCGGGATACCGATCGCGCGGACGCTCGGCAACTGCCTCTCGATGAACAACTACTCCCGGCTGGTGGACCTGATCGGTCCGGCGCGGACTAAGGAGATCATCTTTACCGCGCGCATGGTGGGCGCCGAGGAAGCCAAGGCGATCGGGTTGGTCAACGAGATCGTCGCTCCGGAGGAGCTGGAGGCGCGGGTGACCGAGGTGGCCGAGCACATCGCGGCCAACGCCCCGTTGACGATTCAGGTCACCAAGGAGTCCGTGCGGCGGGTGCTGGCGCACCGGCGTCCCGAGCGCAGCGACGAGCTGATTCTGCGCTGCTACATGAGCGAGGACTTCCGCGAGGGGGTGCGGGCCTTCCTGGAGAAGCGCAAGCCCCAGTGGCAGGGGCGCTAGGCGTTCCCATCCCCCAGGGGCACGGCCCTCGGACGGAGCCTCGACCGTCTCGTACACGTTCGCTCCCCTCTCCCAAAGTTGGGAGAGGGGCTGGGGGTGAGGGCCGCTCTCCTGCCGTCAATCGTCGTCGCCGAAGAAGGGGACGCCGCGGAAGGTCAGGCTGAGGTACTGGACGAGGTCTTCCCACTCCTCCGCCACGAGCGCGCCCGCGTCAAGCAGCGCGTCCGTTCCGTCGGGTGTGCCGTCGGTCGGGGCCACGATGAGTGGCTTGGTGTACCGCTGAGCCATAATGGCGTCGGCGACCTCCTCCGCCCAGGTGGCGTTGCCTGCGAGTACGACGCCGGCGGTCGCGTCGTCCCGCTCGAAGAGGGGGAGCAGGTGGGCCGGGGTCGTTACCACCATCGGGGCTGTGCCGGTGCTCACGGCGGTGCTGATGCCGATGCCGAGCCGCCGGGTCAGCGCGGTGATGTCGGCGGCCAACGTGGAGCCCGGCGCGATCACCCCCACCCGGCCGGGTGAGAAGGTGCGGTCGGGGTTCTCCCCGCCGATGGTTCCGATCCGTAGGTGCGCTGCCGGGGCGATGATCCCGGCCGAGCCGGGGCCGATCACGCGGGCGGTGCTGTCGCGCGCCCAGCCGAGCAGGCGCCGGACATCTCCCTCCGGCACGAAGTCGGTGGCGATCAGGAGCAGGCGAATGCCGTGGGAGAGCGCCTCCAGCGCGGCGTCGAGCACGGCGTCGGGTGGCACCGCGATCAACGTGGCGCTCGGCTGGTGGAAGAGGACGGCGTCGGCTACGGTGTTGTAGACCGGCACCCCGGCCACGCGCTCGCCGTAGCGTCCGGGGGCGACGCCGGCGACGACCGGTGTGCCGTAGGCCAGCATCTGCTCAGTGAGGGCGGCCGCCGCGTCCTCGGTGATCCCCTGAACGAGCACGCGCGTCGTCGCATCGATCAATACCGCCACCGAGGGCCGCTCCTTCGCCCGTCTCTCACCCGCACCCCGTGCCTCGCGTCCGGCTAGATGACCGGCAGCCGCTGAATCAGCGGCAGGATCAGGTCCACCACCGGCGAATCGTCCGGCAAGCGATACACCTCCTCGACCAGCCGCGCCGCGGCGTGGTGGCCGATCACCGGATCGGCCAGGTCGTGGAACTTGGCCGCGACTTCGTCGTCGGTGAGCGGGTTGGCCGGCATCCCCTTGGGGTGCTCCACCGTCTCCTCCAGCACCGTGCCGTCCGCCAGCGTCACCCGGACGCGAGATGCCCAGACGGCGGGGTACGCGGCGGTACGCTCGGGGTTCTCGGACGCGCTGGTGCGGGCCAGCAGGGCGCGGACGTCGTCCCCGGCGAGCCGCTCCTCGGTGAACTGCTCCAGGCCGGCCCGGCCGTCGAGGAGCGCCACGGCTACCGCGTACTGGATGCTGAACTTCGCCTCGTACGGGGTGCGCGGCGCCGGGTTGTCGGTGATGTCGAGCGCCACCCGGTAGGTGTCGATGTCGATCCGCTCGATCGGCCGTCCCGCAATGCGCTCGCGCAGCAGCAGAGCGGCGTCGACGGCGGTGTGGGTATGCCCGCAGCAGGCGTGGAGCTTGAACCCGTTCTCCACGATCTTGAAGTCGCGGCCGAGCCCGGCGGTGACCCGCTCGGGGTGGGGGGTGTCTGTCGTGGCGGCGAAGAAGCCGCGTGGGCCTTCGAGGATGCGCGTCGCGCCGGTGAACCCGGCGGCGGCGAGGTCGGCCGAGAGGATCCCGTCGTGGGCAGCCATCCCGGCGTGGAGATGCTTCGACATCGCGCCGTCAGCCAGGAACTCCCACAGCCCGCCGGCCTGGGTGCCCGCGGTGCCGAGGGCGTGGACGACCTCGTCGGTCGAGAGGTCGAGCAGCGCGCTGGCCGCGGCCGTGGCGCCGAAGACGCCGCAGGTGGCGGTCGGGTGCCAGTAGCGGTAGTGGGAAGGGTTGACTGCCTCGGCCACGCGGATCCCCACGTCATAGCCGAGGGCGACCGCACGGATGAAGTCCCTCCCGCGGGCATTGCGCCGCTCGGCGACGGCGAGTGCGGCCGGGATGATCGGTGCGGCCGGGTGGAAGGTGGAGGCCTGGTGGAGATCGTCCAGCTCGATGATGTGCGACGCGGTGCCGTTGACGAAGGCGGCGCCGAGCGCCGAGAGCCGCTCACCGTTCGCCAGCACCGTCGCGTCGTTGCCGGGCATCGCCCGGCTCGCCACCTTCCGCGCGATCCGCGCCGGTTCGGTGGTCCCACCGCGGAGCGCAGAGCCGAGCCAGTCGAGGATCGAGCGGCGCGTCAAGGCGACCGCCTCCTCGGGCAGGTCGTCGAAGCCCGTGGCGGTGATGAACTCGGCCAAAGTCCTCGTCAGCGTCATGCCGTGCCTCCGCTTTCGTACTCGCGCAGGATCAATTCAATCTGCCGTTACAGGTCCGGTAGGTCGCGCTCGATCACATTCCAGACCTCGATGACATCGACTCGCATGGAGTTGTGGTGCCCTCGCCCTGCCGTAGGTGGTGATCCGTGCCGGGATCGTATCACAGTGTTGCCTTGCGAGGGTGGTGCGCGCGGCGGGCGGCGCGGGCGGCGATCAGGGTCCAGATCCCGGCGATCATCAGCCCGCTGACGCACAGGGCCAGCCCGATCCAAACCGAGCGCGGGCGGTAGACGATCTCGACGGTGTGGACGCCAGCGGGGACGCTGACCCCTTGCAACACGCCGCCCACCTGATCGAGGGAGGCGCGGCGGCCGTCGATCCGTGCTTCCCAGCCGGGGTACCAGGGCGTGCCAACCACGAGGTAGCCGTCCGTGCGGAGGTCCACCTGCGTGACGAGGCGGTCAGGGGTCTGCATGGTTACCGACGCGGCTCCGGTCTCCGGATCGGGCGCGACGGCACCGTCCATCGCGAGCTGGGCGAGCTGCTCCGGCGTGGCGCGGGCCAGTTCCGTGCCGAGCGACGCGGAGACGACGAAGGCGCGCGGCAGGACCGCGTCGTTGCGGTAGAGGAAGGTGTCGCCGATGGTCGCGACATGGACCAGTTCAGAGTCGTTCAGCGGCGTGCGCGAGGCCACGATGCCGACGTTGAGCAGGCCGAGGAGACGGGCGCGAGGCTGGGCGTCCTGGTGGGTCGGCCACTCGAGGTCGTAGACCTCAAAGGGCGGGATGGCCAGCGCGTAGCCGTCGAACTGGTAGCCGCCCGCGAGCTGCATGAAGCGCGCGTAGCGTGCGATCTGGAGCGGATCCTGTCCGTCGGCGAGTTCCAGATCCAGCGCAGGGAGGATCGCCTGACGGATGTTCCGCTGGACGCCGTACACGCGGGTGTCTCCCGCCAGGGTCGCGGCGGCGATTTCGAGCTGGGAGGGGGTGTACCCAAGGTCTGCGCTGCGAACATGGATGAGCGGCTCGTCGACGGTCCAGAGGTTGACCGCGAGCAACAGGATCAGGGCGGGTTGGAGGAGCCGCAGGTGCAGGCGGCCGCCCAGAAGCGCGTCGAAGCCCATCCCAGCCAGCAGGGCGAGTGCTAACGTTCCGAGGAACCAGATGCGCGCCGGAGCGCGGAAGTAGCCGAAGCCGGGGATGTGCTCGGCGAGGAAGGGCAGGAGCGGTGTCGCGGCTCCCATCGCCAGCACGGCGGTGAGGCAGACTGCCCCAGTGAGGAGCGCGGCCAGCCCGCGGCGGCGGAGGAAGGCGAGCGGGAACAGGAACAGGACTGGGATGCCTGGCACGAAGGTCTTCTCGTGGGGGATCGCCGCATCCATGGGCACCGCCAGCAGATATCGGAGCACATCGATCGGCGCCAGCCGATCCTCGACGGTCAGCCCTCCCTCGCGCAGCGACTGGTGCGTGAACTCCAGTGCCGGGAGGAGGAGCGCCGCACCGACGAGGACGCCGATGGCGACCGTACCCACGCCGATCCCGGCGACGCGCACCGCCGCACGAAACCGTGCGCGCCCCGTATGCTCCCGCCGCGCGGCCCACACCAACCCGCCGGCGGTCAGCGCGCCGACCATGAGCAGGTGGTAGAACGCGATCTGCGGGTGCCCGGCCAGGATCGCCAGCCCGAGCGCGAGCCCGGCGGGCGCGACCCAAATGGCGCCGCGGCGGATCGCGAGCACGAGCGCCAGCGCGACCCATGGGAGCCAGGAGGCGGCCATCGTCATCGTCAGGTGGCCCGCCCCATAGTGGCCGATGAGCCGCGGGCTCCACATGAAGGCGATGCCTACCAGCAGCGCGGCACCGATGCCCAGTCGGACCCCCAGGCGGGCCAGCGCATACGCGCCGACGCCCGCGAAGGCCAGGTGGCCGATCAGCATCAGCAGGAAGAACGCGCGAAGCGGCAACAGGTGCACGAGGTGAGTGGGCGGGTAGAAGAGCGCCGCCAACGGGTCAGCGGCGAAGGGCCGCCCGCTCATCAGGTGCGGGTTCCAGAGCGGGATCGCGCCGGACTCCGCGACGGTCTTTTTCAGGTAGGAAAACTCGCCCCAGTGTGTGACCCAGAGATCGGAGCCGTCGCCGCTGGCCGGCAGGCCGTTGGGAAGGCGGAAGACTTGCCAGTTGAGGAGGATGGCCAGCAGCACGAGGAGGGCGACTGCGAGGGCGTCGCCCGCCCTGGAAGGCGCCCGGCTGTCAAGCGAGCGTTCGGCGTGGGCCAGACGAGGGTCAGCCAGCACCGATCGACACGTCGCAATCTGGAACCCGAACGGTCGCAGTACGGTGCAGACCGGGCCGCCGGCATCCTTGACCGGAGACAGTCAGCGGCGCCGGGTCGCCTCGTAGTGTACTCGACGTGGCTCGGGGGTGGGCAGGCCGCTCAGGAGGTCCAGAGCCCCGCCGTGAACCGGGCCGCGACCGCACCGCAGTCGGAGCAGCGGGCTTCGATGCTGTTGCCGGTCCGCTTCAGGCGGATTGCGACGGTATCAGGATGGTCGGTACCGCACTCCGGGCAGACGATCGGCTCCCACAGTTCGCGGGCAAGCTCGAGGTCGTTGCTGCTGGCTCGCGTGCGCCGGACCGAGCGGACTCCGGACGCCATGGCGCCGTCGTCGTCGCGGGCGAACCCGCGGTTGCGCCTCATGCTGTTCCTCCACCGGTGTTGTCACTAGGCCGCTGGCGACCCGGCCGCCGTTGCGCGGCGGGGGTCGGACCGGCCTGCGATTCCTGCTGTTTCGCTCGTCTGCCCCACCATATAACCGAAAACCGCGTTCCCGGCAAGACCACGCTACGCACCGGCTGGCGCCATGCCGCTCGGGTACAATCGGGGGCGAGGCGATGATGATCCGACCGCTAGATCCCACCGGCATCGACGGCATCCTGGCGCGCCTCCGGAGCGGTGAACCACCTGATCCGGGCGTGGCGGACCGCGTCGCCAGTCTCCCGGCTGCGGAACGAATGCCCGTGCTCCAGGCACTGCTGGAGGAGCCGGCCGCTCGCCGCTGGGTACGAGGAGAGATCCTGCCCCGGCTTGACCCGGCCGCCGCTGCCGCCCTGGCCGAGCGGCTCCTGACGTACGAGGCGGACTTCGTCCCCGAGCGGCGCGACCGGACGACCGCGGCGGTCGTCCGTGCCTTGCCGGTGAGCGCGCTGATCGAGCGCGCGCCCTTCCTGGCCGGGAGCAACGCCGCGGGGGTGCTCTGGGAGCGTCTAGCCGCGGCTGGGCCGGATACCGTTCGGGATGCAGCGCTGCGCGTCTTCCGCGAGGGCGCGCCGGTGGCCCGCGAAACGACCCTCTACCTGCTCGTGCTTGACCCATTCGGCACCGCGCCGCTGCCGGACGCCGACCGCCGCGCGCTGGTCCTGGCTGCGCTGGCGGACCCGGATGAGGAGATCCGCGGTCTGGCCGCCGAGGTGGCGGCGGACGACCTGCCGGACGCGCTCCTGGCCGACACGGCGCGCTGGGTGCGGGACACGTCGGTGCGGGTGCGGGCCGCCGCCTGGGCCCGCGCCTTCACCGAAGATCCGGAGCGCGCGGCCGGGGACGCGGTAGCGCTCCTCATGGACGAGGCGGAGGCGCTCCCTGCCCGCCGCAGTGCCCTGCTGGCGCTCGGAGAATGGTTGACTACGGCCCAGATCGAGCCGGTGCTGACGATGTTTGTGAAGCACCCGGTGCGGGAGTTGGCCGAGGACGCGGCCGGGCTGCTGTGGACGCGCCACCGCACACCGGTGCCGGCGCAGGCCGCGTCCGAGAGTCCCCACGCCTCGGTGCGCGAGATCGCCGCGCGGCTTCTGGACCCGCGGCTCGGCTCCCCTCTCGCCGGCGGCTTCCGTTCGGGTGCGGAGGAGCAAGGGTACGACTTCTACGACCCGTTTCGGGAGGGATGAGCGGGTGGGCGTGATGCATCATGCGTCACCCGTCATCCGACACCCTCGGACAATGCAGAACGGGTGCGGGTGGATCGTCAGATCCACCCGCACCCGTGGCATGACGCATGACGGGTGACGTATGACGAGTGACGGCGCTTACCCGAGCGCTTCGCGCACGAGCTCGGCCACCTGCTGGGCGCTCTCGGCAACCGGTACGCCCGCGGCGTTGAGGGCGGCGATCTTCTCGGCCGCGGTGCCCTGACCGCCGGAGATGATGGCCCCGGCGTGACCCATGCGCTTGCCCGGCGGCGCGGTGCGTCCGGCGATGAAGCCGACGACCGGCTTGGAGACGTGCGCCTTGATGTACTCGGCTGCCCGCTCTTCGTCGGTGCCGCCGATCTCTCCGATCATCACGATGGCGCGCGTGGCCGGATCGGCCTCGAACATCCCCAGCACATCGACGAACGAGGTGCCGATGATCGGGTCACCGCCGATGCCGACGGCGGTGCTCTGCCCCAGACCGGCCTGAGTCAGCGCGTGTACGACCTCATAGGTCAGCGTGCCGCTGCGGGATACGAGCCCGACCGGGCCGGGGGTGTGGATGTAGCCCGGCATGATGCCGACCTTGGCCTGACCCGGAGTGATCAACCCGGGACAGTTCGGCCCGATCAACCGGCTCCCCGACTGCTTGACGTAGTGATAGACCTTGACCATGTCGAGCGTCGGGATGTTTTCGGTGATACAGACGATGAGCGCGATCCCGGCATCCACGGCCTCGTAGATGGCGTCCGGCGCGAAGCGGGCGGGAACGTAGATGATGGAGGTGTTGGCGCCGGTCTCGCGCACTGCCTCCTCGACCGTGTTGAACACCGGCACGCCGTGCACCGTCTTGCCCGCGCCACCGGGGGTGACCCCGGCGACCACGTTGGTGCCGTACTCGATCATCTGCGCGGTGTGGAAGGATCCTTCCCGGCCGGTGATCCCCTGAACCAGCAGGCGTGTCTGGCGATCTACGAGAATGCTCACGCGTTTCCTCCCACCCGGCGTTATGCTGCGGCGCCAGCCGCTGCGACGACCCGCTCGGCCGCTTCCGGCATCGTATCGACCACCGTGATCCCCGCATCCGCCAGGATGCGGCGCCCTTCGTCCTGGTTGGTGCCGACCAGCCGGATGACGAAGGGGACCGTTGGCTTGACCGCGTCCATGGCGGAGAGCAGCCCGCGCGCGACCTCGTCGCAGCGCGTGATGCCGCCGAAGATGTTGATCAGCACGGCCCGCACATTGGGGTCGGCCAGGACCAGACGCAGTGCTTTTTCCACCTGCTCGGCGCTCGCGCCGCCGCCGACGTCGAGGAAGTTGGCCGGCTCACCACCGTACCGCTTGATGGCGTCCATCGTCGCCATCGAGAGCCCGGCCCCGTTGACGACGCAGCCGATGGTGCCGTCGAGCTTGACGAAGCTGAGCCCGGCCGCACGCGCTTCGAGCTCCGTTGCGTTCTCCTCCTGCAGGTCGCGCAGTTGTTCCAGGTCCGGATGGCGGACCAGCGCGCTATCGTCGATGGTGATCTTCGAGTCCAGCGCCAGCCAGGTCCGGTCCGCGGTGAGCACCAGCGGATTGATCTCGGCCAGCGAGGCGTCGGACTGCACGAATGCCTCGAAGAGCTGGCGGGCGATCCGGGCGAAGCCGCCGACGAGATCCGGCTCGATCCCCAGCCTGAACGCCAGGCGGCGAGCCTGGTAATCGTGGAAGCCGAGGAAGGGATGTGCGGCTTCGCGGTGGATCTTCTCGGGCGTCTCGCGTGCGACCTCTTCGATGTCGACCCCACCCGCGCTGCTCGCCATGATCGTGATGCCGCGGGCGGCGCGGTCGATCACGACTCCGAGGTAGTACTCCCGGGCGATGTTCACGCCCGGCGCGACCAGCACCTTGTGCACGGTGTGGCCACGGATATCCATGCCCAGGATGCGGCTGCCAACTTCCCGGGCTTCCTCCGGCGAATGCGCCAGCTTGACGCCACCCGCTTTGCCGCGCCCGCCGGTATGCACCTGCGCCTTGATCACCACCGTGCCGCCGAGTTGCCCAGCCGCTGCTGCGACCTCGTCCGGCGTGGTCGCGACGATCCCCTGGTTGATGGGGATGCCGTACCCCTTGAGGATCTCGGCAGCCTGGTACTCGTGAATGTTCATCCATCACCCCCGACGTCGTAGGGCGGGCGGTCCGCCCCACCGCGGTCCATTCGCGTCCCCGATAATAGCACAGCCCCGCCGCTCCTCCGTGCAGTTCCGCGGCGGAGCGCGGGTTCGGGTGTGCTCGTGGCACGGGGATTGATAGTCGCGACGGGGAATCGCGCCCTGGACCGGCGTGTGCTAGTCGGTCCCATCCCGTTGCGGTAGTCTAACCACGATCGGTAGGCCGACGGGCCGTCGCGCCTGTCGGGATGGGTTCGGGCGCGAAGGAGGAGACATGGCTGACGACCGTGGTGACGGCGCCTTCATCGCTGGGGTCGTGCTCGGTGCAATCGCGAGCGCGAGTGCGACGCTGTGGCTGACGCCCCGGTCCGGCGAAGAGGTGCGCGCGGAGATCGCGCGACGGGCCCGGACGCTCGAACAGCGTGCGCGCGAGGTGGCGGCGCAGGTGCCGGTGCTGTCCGACCTGCTGGCGACCAACGGTGGGGAGTCGTACGAGTATACGTACGAGACGACACCGCCACCCGCACCGAGGCCGACGCCAGAACCCGCGCCGGAACCGGCCACGGCGACCGAGGTTACCGCCACTATGCCCACTGCGTCGGCCGTGACGTCGGATGAGCCGGCGGAGGCGACGGACGAGCGGCCGGGTGAGGGGGATCTGCCTGCCAGCCGAAGCTAACGGTAGGGAGAGCCGAGCATGTTGACCCGGATGCGTACCGCCCTGAAGTTCATGACGTACGGCCTCGTCATCGGCCTGCTATTTGCGCCACGCCGTGGGGCCGACACGCGGCGGGAACTCGTGCGCTGGGCGACCTCCACCGTTCGCGATCTCCCCGGCGGGATCCGCGGGGCGATGGGGGCACAGCGGTAGGGCGGTTCCGCGCTGGCTGAAGTATGCTGCGAAGTCGATTGACGGCACGATGGTGGGAAGCCACCATCGCGAGCCTGCTACTCCTGACGGCGCTGACGCGCCTGCCATTCCGCTCAGAGGTGCCCATCAACTGGGATGCGGTGCAGTACCTGCTCGCATTGAAGCACTTCAACATCGCGCTCCACCAACCGCATCCACCGGGCAACCCGCTCTACGTCCTATTCGGACGTGGTGCCCACGCGCTGATCCCCGACCCGAACCAGGCGCTGATCGCCCTGAGCATCATCGCCAGCCTCGTCGTGGTCTGGGGCTCGGCGGCGATCGGTGCGCGCCTCGCCAACCGCCGGATCGGTGCCTGGGCGGCGCTGCTGGTGGCGGTCAACCCGCTGCTCTGGTTCTACGGGGAAACGGCGCTCTCCTACGCTCCGGAGGCCGCTGCGGGCGTCCTGGTAGCGCTGGCGGCGTGGCGGGCCTACACCCGGCCCGATCGCTGGAGTGCGCTCTGGCTCGGGCTTGCGACGGCCTTCACGGGTGGGCTGCGGCCGACGGCACTCCCGCTCCTGGGGCTCGTCTGGCTGTTCGGCATCTGGGCGATGCGCTGGCGGGAGCGAGCGCTCGCGGCCGGGATCACCGCGGCCGGCTGCCTGGCCTGGGCGGTGCCGCTGGTCGTGGTGTCGGGCGGCCCGGTGGAGTATTGGACGCAATTGCGCCTGCTGACCCGGGTGGCGGTCGAGCCAACCTCGCTGGCGTCGGGGCCGAGTATGCGCTGGCTCGGCAACCTTGGATCGGTGGTCAGTGCCAGCGCGGTGATGCTGAACCTCTTCGCGATCGTGGTGGCCGTTGCGTTGGTGCGCGCACGACCGTCCCTGTGGCCGCTCGCGCCGCGGACGTACCTCCTCTGGGCCTGGATGATCCCACCGATCCTGATGTTCACGCTGGTGCACTTCGGCCAGTGGGGCTACCTGCTGCTGATTCTGCCCCCGGTGACGATCCTCGGCCTGCTGGCTCTCGAACGCGCCGGCATGCTGGTCGGTCGGGTGGCAGCGGTGCGCCTGGTCGCGCTGGCGGCTGCCGGTGCATTGCTCTTCCTGCTGATGCCGCCGCTCGCGATGCCGGGGCATGAGATGCAGCCCAGCCGCGGCGCGCTGGAAGCCCACAATGCGGCCTGGCACGAGGTGACGCGCATCGTCTCCGAACTTCCCCCGGACCGAACCGTGGTCTTGACCAGCTCGGACGGCCGCCAGTCGTTCCGCATCGCCGGCTATCTGCTTCCTCAGTACTCCGTCATCGGCGTTGGGCGTGATTGGCACGGCAACTGGGGCAGTCTCTACGATGCGATCAATGGACAGTCCGACTACCGGCTCGACCCGACACTCTATGCCCACGCGCTCGTCCGCGTCACCGATCTGGAGTACATTGTGGTCCTGGACAACTCGCTCGCGGAGCGGGTGCCCGACGCGGTCACGTGGTTCCGCTGGGATCTCCCGGATGGGAGTCCGCTGCTGCTCCACCGGTCACCGCCGGGCACGGCCTACCTCAGCTTCGCGGACCGGAAGATCCGCGTATTGAGTGAGAACGCGTTCCGCAGCCCGAGTGTCCGCGATCGTCCTCCGGTCCAGCCGTAGGCCGCACCGTAAGAGCTGGGGCGGCGGGAGGGACCACGCATGATCCCGATCGGTGACGACAACCGGGGCCGTCGCACGACTCCGCTCGTGAACTACGCGTTGATCGCCCTCAACGTGCTGGTCTTCCTCTACGAAGTTTCACTGCCGATGGACCAGCTTGAGGCGTTCATCTTTCGGTTCGGGATCGTGCCTGCCGAGATCACGCACGGGGTCGATGTCCCGCCGCTCGCACCGTTCCCGATTTACCTGACGATCCTCACCTCGATGTTCCTCCACGGCGGGTGGGCTCACCTGCTGGGCAACATGCTCTTCCTGTGGATCTTCGGCGACAACGTCGAAGACTCGATGGGACACCTGCGCTACCTGATCTTCTACCTGCTGGGCGGCATCGGCGCGGCGCTGGCGCAGATCTTCCTCGCCGGCCCGGACAATACGACGCCGATGATCGGCGCGAGCGGCGCGATCGCCGCCGTGCTCGGGGCCTACTTCGTGATGTACCCTGGCGGGCTGGTCCGCGTGCTCGTGGTCCTCGGCTTCTTCATCACGGTGGTGATGGTTCCCGCGGTCGTCATGATCGGGCTGTGGTTCCTGCTGCAACTGGTGAGCGGGCTGGCCACGCTGGGGGTCGAGACGCAGCCGACCGGCGGAGTGGCCTTCTGGGCGCACGTCGGCGGCTTCGTGACGGGGGTGATCCTCGTCTGGGTATTCCGCGACCCAAAGGCCGTCGAACGCCAGCGCCTCGCCCGGCGCGGCTACCGCGCCTTCCAGCGCTGGTAACAGGACGCTACTATCCCAGGGACCACTCAGTGTCGTGGCCCTTCACCTCTGCCAGTCCACATCGGAAACATGCCTGGAGCCATGTCATCCTGAGCGGAGCCGACCGACGCGAAGCGGCGGGCGGCGGAGCGAAGGATCTCTCGCTGGAACCCCCACCAACCGGGGAGATCCTTCACTCCGCCGGCGACGGCTTTCGCCGTCCCCGGCTCCGCTCAGGATGACAAAAACAGCCTTCAGACGGTGGTGACGAACGCACTGTCGCCGGTCACCCAGGGGGACAGCAACGGCGGAGGCGAGGCGTGTCAGTACCCTTCCCGCATGGCAGGTGTTGCTGGCGACAAATCCTCTCGCTGAACCAGTCTGCGCTCAGATCCTTCCATGTCGGGTTCGTGGCCTCGATAAGGGCGACCTTTCTCGCTCGTAGCCAGCCCTTGATCTGCTTCTCGCGGGCGATGGCATCCCGGATATCCCCGAACTCCTCGAAGTAGACAAGACGGGTGAGGTTGTATCGCCTGGTAAAGCCGGGAATCAGTTTGCGCTTGTGTTCGAGGACGCGCCGCTCTAGATCGTTGGTCACGCCGGTGTAGAGGGTGCGCGAGGCATTCGTCAGGATGTACACATAGAGGATCGCCGCATCAACCGGCTCCTTGTGTGGTGGTCAGTTCTCGTCATTGCGCTGATTGTCGCGATTATATGACCAAGGGCCGGTCGAAGTATGTGTGTCAGCCTGAGCGAAGCGAAGGATCTCTCGCTGCGACGACCACGCACGTAGAGATCCTTCGCTCCGCCGCCCGCCGCTCCGCGTCGGACGGCTCCGCTCAGGATGACATAGACCCGCGATGTTGAGGTATTTCCTACACGGCGTACCACCTAGGTCGAAGCCTTCTGGTACCGCCTCGGCGGAGGCTCGGTGTATTCGGGGTGCGTTCAATCGCACGCGCGGCGATCAACCCTCGCCGGCGGCGTTGCGGAGGAACTCCAGGATCACGGTGTCGATCTGGCCGTCATCGCGTAGGCGTGATTCGAGGTTCTCGCGGCCGGCGAAGCGTTCCAGCGCGGCGGTGATCGCGGCGGGGTCGTCGGTGCCGTCGGTGAGGTCACCCGTCGCGATGAGCTGGCGGCGGATGGTCGCCAGTAGGGCCTCGTCTGGCACGACCAGATCGGCCTCGTCGGTCTGGAAGTAGACCCGGTGGAGCATCACGAGCCGGCGGAGCTCCTCGATCGGGCGCGGGTGGTCGTCGACGCGCAGGTCGATATAGCGGTCGTTGCCGCCGAGGAAGCCGCCCTTCTCGCGCACGACGAGGATCGCAGCCGATTGCTGGCCGCGGCTGTCGCCGCCGGCCGCCTGGCCGGCTTCGAGCGCGGCGAGCAACCGGTGGGCGAAGCTGCCGGTCGTGGACCGATACGCCTTGGCCATCGCGTGGATCACCTCAGGGCCGGTCAGGATGTTGCCCTGGCAGCAAAAGCCGTCCCCGACGATGCTGCCGGCCCAGGCGGGTGCGTCTGGTCCGGTGTAACTTGCCGCGCGGCCGTGCGCATCGACCATTCCGACCTGGCGGCGCTCATGCCCTTCGCCGGTGCCGATGATGGCGGCGAGGGCTTCACCCGCCGAGGCGCCACCGGCCATCAGGTCGAGCCCTCGTGGCCCGTGGCTGGTATCGCACCAGGCTTGGGTGGCGACAGCGCCGACTCCGGCTCGGGCCCACGGCACGACCGCGCCGACCGCCAGGAATTTCGACTGCACGGCGATGCCGAGGTCGCCCGTCGCCCGGTCGTAGGCCACGATCGAGAAGGTGCTTACCGGTGGCCACTGCCGTCCGCTGGTCATGGGTCTGGTTCCCTCCCCGGTTGCCCGTAAGCGATTGCGTGCCCGCGTGCCCACTATGCCGGACTTCCCCGTGCCCCGCAAGCACGAAGCGGGGGGGGGGCCCCCCCCCCCCCCCGGCTCGTATAAAAAAAAAACACCCCCACCACCCCAAAGACGGGGGGTT
>NZ_JADGHZ010000275.1 GCF_019683595.1 Sphaerobacter sp.
CGGGGCACGCCCCGGCTGGGGGGGGGAACATCCCCGGCCCTGCCGGGGCCTAGGGGAGTGCGCTCATGCTCCGCTATATCGCCGTCCGCCTGCTCTCAGCCATCCCGGTGGTCTTTGGCGTGACCCTGGCGGTTTTCTTCATGGTCCGGCTCGTCCCCGGCGACCCGGTCGACATCATGTTCGGCAACCAGGCCCGGCCGACGCCCGAGCAGCGGGCGGCGATGCGCCATCAGCTCGGGCTGGACCTGCCGATCCACAAGCAGTACGTCAAGTTCGTGTCCGACGCGCTGCGGGGCGACCTCGGGCGCTCGTTCCGCAGCAAGCGGCCGGTGATGCAGGAGATCCTGCTGCGGCTGCCCAACACGCTCAAGCTGACGTTCGCCAGCCTCGCGGTCGCGGTGGTGATCGGGACGGTGACCGGGGTTCTCGCCGCTACCTTCAAAGGATCCTGGATCGACAACATCAGCATGCTCGGCGCCGTCCTGGGCGTCTCGATCCCCGGGTTCTGGCTCGGCCTGATGCTAATTCTCCTGTTCTCTGTGCGGCTCGGCTGGCTCCCGGTCTCCGGGACCGGCTCCTGGAAGCACATGGTCCTGCCAGCCTTCACCCTCGGTTTGCTGAGCTCGGCCATCCTGGCCCGGCTCACCCGCGCCAGCATGCTCGAGGCGCTCTCCGGCGACTATGTCCGGACTGCCCGCGCCAAGGGGCTGCGCGAGTGGTGGGTGGTGGTGCGCCACGCGCTGCGCAATGCCCTGATCCCCATCGTGACGATGCTCGGCCTCCAGATCGGCGGGCTCCTCTCCGGGGCCTTCGTCATCGAGGCGGTCTTCGGCTACTCGGGCATCGGCTTGCTCGCGGTCGGCGCGCTACAGACGCGCGACTTCCCCTTGATCCAGGGGATCGTGCTCATGGTGTCGCTGATCTACGTCGGGGTGAACCTCCTGGTGGACATCATCTATGCCGCGATCGATCCGCGCATCAGCTACTCATAGGCAGGGGGACATGAACGCAGACCGGCAAACCATGCAGCGGGTCGATGCGAAGAGCGCTCCGGCGCTCGGCGCCAGCGCCGCGCCGCGCACCCAGCGTCAGGTCGTGTGGCGGCGACTGCGCAGGAACCGTATGGCGATGCTCGGCGGCGTCATCGTCGTGACGCTGATCTTGGTCGCCATCTTTGCCCCGGTATTGGCGCGCTACGACCCGACCGAGATGCGGCTGTCGGACCAGTTTCTGCCGCCGAGTCTGGACCACCCCTTCGGCACCGACGACTTCGGGCGGGACATCCTGACGCGCCTCCTCTACGGTGCGCGCATCTCGCTCCAGGTCGGGCTGGTCGCGGTCGGGATCGCCGCGATCGTCGGGTCGATCGTTGGCATGCTGGCCGGCTATTTCGGCGGCTGGTTCGACATCATCAGCCAGCGCGTGATCGACGTCATGCTCGCCTTCCCGGATCTCCTCCTCGCGCTGGCCATCATCGCCGTGCTCGGCCCGAGCCTGATGAACGTCATGATCGCCGTCGGGATCGGCTCGGTGCCGACCTACGCCCGGCTGATGCGCGGGCAGGTGCTTTCGCTGAAACGCAAGGAGTACGTGGAGGCGGCGCGGGCTATCGGCGCGCCGACCCGACGCATCCTGTTTCTCCACATCCTTCCCAACGCGCTCTCGCCGATGATCGTGCTCGCCTCGCTCGGCATCGCCAGCTCGATCCTCTCGGCTGCCGCGCTCAGCTTCATCGGCATGGGCGCCCAACCGCCGACGCCCGAGTGGGGCGCGATGCTCAGCAACGGCCGCGAGTTCCTGCGGGAGGAGTGGTGGATCGCCACCTTCCCCGGCCTCGCGATCGCCATCACCGTGCTCGGCTTCAACATCCTGGGGGATGGCCTGCGCGACGCACTCGACCCGCAGGCCCGCGACTGACGCAGGTGCAGTGGAGGGAGTAGGGAACCAGATCTCTTCCGGGCCGGGACGGCCCAACGGTCATGAAAGGACGCAGCGCTGTCGCCCTCGCCCGGGCACGGCGGGGGCCGGCACGCCGGAAAGGTTATGCAACGCATGAGCAACGAACTGACGCGGCCAGGCACGCTCGACGAGGCCGTGCGCGATGCGATGACGCGCTGGTCGGTTCCTGGTATCGCGGTGGGGATCCTCCGCGATGGGGCCGTCGAGACCCACGGCTACGGCGTGGCCAGCCTGGAGACCGGCTTCCCGGTGCGCCCGGATACCCTGTTCCAGATCGGGTCGATCTCCAAGGTCTACACCGCGACGCTGGCCATGCAGCTCGTCGAGGAGGGCAAGCTGTCGCTCGACACGCCGGTGATCGAGTACCTGCCCGACCTGAAGCTGGCCGACGCCGATGCCCAGCGCACCATCACCATGCGCCACCTCCTGACCCACACCAGCGGCCTGGAGGGCGACCGCTTCGACGACTACGGCAACGGCGACGACGCCCTGGCCAAGGCGATCGCCGAGTTCCACACCCTGCGCCAGTGGACCGCCCCGGGCGAGCTCTGGACCTACTGCAACAGCGGGTTCTACCTCGCCGGCCGCGTCATCGAGCAGATCCTGGGTCAGACCTTCGAGCAGGCCATGCGCGAGCGGGTCTTCCAGCCGCTGGGCATGGAGCACAGCTTCTTCTTCGCGTACGAGGCCATCGTCTACCCGGTCGCCGTCGGCCACACGCAGGTTGCCCCGGGAAGCGCCGAGCACAAGGTCGCCCGGCTCTACCCGCTGCCGCGCGTCGTCAATGCCGCGGGCGGGATCATCGCCAACGTCGCCGATCTGCTCCGCTTCGCCGCCTTCCACATGAGCGACGGCACGGTTGGCGGCAAGCAGGTCCTTACGGCCGAGTCGATCGCGGCGATGCAGGAGCAGCAGGTCAAGGCGGGCAACTTCGCCGAGGCTTACGGCATCGGCTGGTCGCTCCACACCGTCGACGGCGTCAAGGTCGTCTCGCACGGCGGCTCGACCAACGGCTTCCAGGCGCAGCTCGCGCTGGTGCCGTCCCGCCGGTTCGCCATCGCCATCCTCACCAACGCTGACCGCGGGGCCGCGGCGCACCGCGACATCCAGCGCTGGGCGCTCGAGCACGAGCTGGGCCTGCGCCACGCCGACCCCGAGCCGATCACGCTCCCGGCCGAGGTGCTGGAGCGCGTCACCGGGACCTACAAGCGCCCGCACAGCACCATCACGCTGTCGGTCGACGAGGGGCGGCTGAAGGCCGAGATCCAGATGAGCAGCCCGCTGACCGGCGAGACGGAGACCCTGCCGCCGCTCTACATGTCGCCCATCAGCGAGCAGGAGTTCATCATCACCGAGGGCGAATACCGCGGCATGCGGACCGACGTCATCCTCGGCGACAACGGCAAGCCGCGCTTCCTCCGCTTCAGCGGCCGCCTCGCCGAGTACGTCCAGGACTAAGTGGCCAGATCACTCAACAACCCCC
>NZ_JADGHZ010000276.1 GCF_019683595.1 Sphaerobacter sp.
ATCGCGATCGCCTCTCGCAGATCCCGGCGGCCGAACGGCCACACGGGCGTGATGCGGTAGGGCCGAGTCTAGCAGTCCGGTGAGGCGGCGTCAAGCGGCGGCGCTAGGTGGGGTAGGACCCGATGGCAAGATGCACCGCCATTCAGCCATCGGGTCCCCTGGGTTCCCAAGCGGCCTTAGAACGACAGGTCGTCGAAGTCCGGGACGCGATCGATCACGATGTTCGCGTAGGTCCCATCATCCAACTGCTCGACGCGGCAGAGGAGAATGGTCGTGACCGGCCCTTGGGACTCCGGGTGGAACCGGAAGTTACCGGCCGGACCGGTGAATTCCACCCCTTTCAGCGCTTGGAGCAGCGCTTCCTTGTCTTCGACCTCCCCGTCAATGGCCGAGAGAGCCTCGGCGATAACACGCCCACCGATGTAGCCGGCGTAGTCGACCAGCCCCGGGAGAATCCCTTCGTGCTTCGCCGTAAACGCCTCGACGAATGCCTGGCTCTCGGGAGTGTCGTTGTAGGCGGTGTAGAGCGTTCCGCTCACCAAACTCAGTGCCGCATCGCCGATCTCGGGGAGGATCGACTGGTCCACGTTCGCACCGGAGGGGATGAGCGGGATGGCGTCCTTGAGTCCAAACTCCTGATATTGCACCAGGAACCGAATGGCGTCGGTGCTCGTGCCGTGAAAGGCGAAGACCGCGTCGGCGTCCGCGGCAGCCTGCTCGATCCGCTGCAGGTAGGGCCCGAAGTCTTGCGTTCCGATCGGCGCGACCACTTCGCCCACGATCTCGCCGCCGGCTCGTTCGAACCGGCTCCGGAAGGCCGCCATCTCCTCGTGCCCCGCGGCGTAGTCAGCCGCGTGCAGCACCATGCGCCGGTAGCCCAGCGTCTCGTAGGCATAGTCGGCCGCTGGGGCGTCGTACTGACCGTTCGCGAAGGAGACCCGGAAGATGTATGGGCTCCGCATCGCCGGGTCGCGGGTTAGAGCTTGGAGGCCGGCGTTGGTGACGATGGTCGGCATCTCGGCCTGAACCAGGATATCGCGAACGGCAGCGGCCTCGTTGCTCAGCGTGATCCCGGCGATGAGGTGCACGCGATCCCGCTCGATGAGTTGCCGGGTCTTGGTGATTGCCTGCTCGGGCTGCCCGGCCGAGTCCTCGATGATCAGCTCGACCGGCCGCCCACCGAACTGCATCCCGGCCTGATCGAGAGCCAAGGTCAATCCCCGAAGGTTTCCCTCGCCATTGACGCCCTGCGGACCGGACAGCGTCAGCAGCACGCCGATGCGGATCGGCTCGCCGCTCGCGCTCGAGGCGGGAGTAGCCGCTCCGGCTGTTGTCGGGCTGGCGACCGGGCTGGCGGCACTCGCCACCGGCGTGCCGCCGGAGGTATCGGGGGTCGGCGTGGGGTTCCCGCCGTCGGCCGGCGTTGGAGTCGAATTGTCACCACCGCAAGCTGCGATCAGTGTTGACAGTCCGAGTGCACCGCCAGTGAGACGGAGGAAGTCTCTCCGGCGCATCAACCGCTCCATAGGCTGCTCCTTACTCGCGCCTGTCTCGTAGCGCGGTCCTTACCGACCCCTAGTACCCACGCTCTGCCCCAAGGTAGTCCCGAGCAAGGTCGGCGTAGGGAACCGGGGCAACCGTGGCGCGGATCTCGGTCTGGGTATGCCGCTCGACCGTCGGCTTCTCGGAGCCGCCGCGCGGTTCGCCCCATAGAAGCGTCACCTGTGTGCCGGGCTGGCTGTACTCCGGATCGACGACGGCGAGGGACAGGATCGCCGTCGCGTTGGAAATGTAGCCGCAGGTGGTGGAGACCCCAATGACGTCGCCCCGGTCGTTGCACACCGCGTCGTACTGCCAGAGTGCGTAGCGGGGGATCGGCCAGTCGATGAACTTGGCCCGCTCCCCGTACGGTTCCTGGAACATCGTGCCGATCGCCCGCGTCACATCTTCACCGTTCCACACCAGCGTCACCTTGACGCGGTGCTTGTCGTTGGCGCGTGCCTCCAGCGCTTCGCGGCCGATGAAGTCGTGGTCGAACTTGATCAGGTGCCCGTAGCCGAGGTCCCACGGCGTGAAGTAGTAATCCTCAATGTGTGGGGAATAGAAGCTACCGCCCAATGAGCCGGTCGCTTCCTCGGTTGTCGCCGGCAGCCACTCACGATAGGCGCGGAGCTCGGGGCTCGTGTAGACGGCGGGCACCGGAGACGGGATCCAGCCCACGCCCTCAATGCCGCTGGTGATATACGCCTTTGATCCGACCTGACGGAGTCCGTGCTTCTGTCCGGTCTCGACGATGGCCGCCTTAACCGCTGGGCCGTCTTCCCACGGCCCGAATAGCTCAGCCCCGGGGGTACCTGCCATGCCGTGGCGGAGGAAGTAGACGCGCCGCCCGGCGATCGTCATCTCGCCGATCCGGAAGTACTTGACCGCCGGCAGTGGCCCGCCGTTCAGCTCTTCGAGCAGTGCGGGCGCGTTCGGCCCCTGTAGCTCGTAGCGGTAGGCCGTCCTCGGCCGGGTGGGGTCGGCGACTGACCAGACATCGTTCTCGACCGTCACGTCGAAGCCGCCCGTCTCGGCATGGTAGTGCAGCCAGTTGTTGATCCCGGGACGCGATACCAGCTTGACGCGCCCGTCCGCGAGGTAGAAGAGGATGCCGTCACCGATGACATGGCCTTCGGGACTGCACGCGACCAGTTGCTTGGCGCGGCCGGGGGTGAAGTTCTTGACCGTGTTCACTCCCACACGCTCGAGGAGCGGGATGATGTCCGGCCCGCTCAGGTAGAGGTTGGTCATGTGATAGGACTGATCGAAAAGGGCGACCGAGTGGCGCCACGATTGTTGCTCGTCACGCCAGTTGGTGAACTCGGGCGGGAGGTCGGGAAAAGTCCCGAGCAGCGTCATTTTTTGGTTATAGAGGTGGTCAACGATGTTAGGCACAGAGTCGATCAACTGCTGAAGGCTCGTTCGCGCCTGTTCGGTCATTGTGATCACCTCCGTGAGTTGTGCGTTGCCGTCTAATGTAGGCTAGCAATGGCGGTTAGAGTCGTCAACGGTGCCTGTTTCTGATGCCGAAGGCGGCGGCGAATCGGATGAAGCGGTCGGCATGGGCCCCGGGAGTTACCGGCGTTTGACGAGTTAGTTGCGCGGGCACGGTCGGCGCGTGCCCAGGGGTGAACCCCCGGGTACGTGCCACGACACCGGAATCATCACACCACCGGCTACGGGTGTGGATGACGGTGAGCGGGATCTTCTCACGGACCACTCCGGACCGCGCCACGCGGCAGTCCTGCGCGGGGTAGGATTGGCGGGTCGGCGGGGCAGGCTGGGCCCGGCCGCGCAGGGATGGACTGGCCGGTGCGAAAGGAGTGCTCGGCAGATGGAGCCTGTGAGCCGAACCGTGGACGCGCTCATCGAGATTCCG
>NZ_JADGHZ010000058.1 GCF_019683595.1 Sphaerobacter sp.
GGGCGGTCGGCCGGGAGCAAGCCGGTCACCGAGTAGATCTTGGAGACCTCCAGCGCCTCCTCCCGTGTCAGCGGTGGCAAGATCCCGGGCATGGCGCGGGCCAGCAGCGTCTTGCCGGCACCGGGTGGGCCGGTCATGAGGAGGTTATGCCCTCCCGCGGCCGCGACCTCCATCCCGCGCTTGACGTGCTCCTGCCCCCGGATGTGTGCCAGATCGACCACGGCCTCGGGCATGTCATCGCCCTCGGGTGCCGCGCCGTTCACATATGGTGCGAGCGGTTGCTCTCCGGTGAGGTGCCGGATGAGGTCGGCCAGGGTCGCGACCGGGATGACCTCGATCGATTCGATCAACGCCGCCTCGGCGGCATCAACCGCCGGCACGAACGCCCGCCGCAGCCCGTGTTCCTGCGCCACGCCAACCATCGGCAGCACTCCGGTCGTGTGGCGCAGCGAGCCGTCGAGCGAGAGTTCGCCAATCACGAGCGTGTCGCTCAGGTCGGCCACAACCTCGCCGGAGGCCAGCAAGATGCCGAGTGCGATGGGTAGGTCGTACGCCGGCCCCTCCTTGCGGATGTCGGCGGGAGCCAGATTGACGGTGATGCGGCCGAGCGGGAAGCGTGCACCGGAGTTACGGATGGCGGCGCGCACCCGCTCGCGGGATTCCTGTACAGCGGCGTCGGGCAGGCCGACGATCGTCAGGCCGGGTGAGCCACTCCGGCAATCGACTTCAACCTCGACCAGCACGCCGTCGAGCCCGATGACGGCGCACGTCAGCACCCTCGCCAGCACCGCTCCCCCTCCCGCGGACGACCCACCGGCCAACGATGGCGTATCGAGATCAATTGTTGCGGTCAGTGAGCGCAGTATAGCACGGAGATGACGATTATGGATGCAAAGCGTTGGTACACACGCGGACGCCACGTTTGCCGATGATGGCAGACGCAGGAAGGGGCTTCGGCGGCGCGGTGCTCACACCCTGGCGTGGGGTGTCCTCCGTTTCGGCGCATGCCCGGCGGCCCTAGCCCCGGGCACACGCCGACCACGTACACCGATCGTGTTCGTCAAACTCCATTACCCCCAGGCACCAAGCCATCCATGGCTCGGCGCGGGTGGCCGAGTCGGCTACGCCTCCGGTGTGGCTTGCTCGCCGGCGTCCCGCCGGCCGCTGTGGGAGGTGAGGAACGGCAGGACGTCCTCCTGGGTGGCGGGGACGCGCCCGCGGCTGGTCTGCCGGACCCGGTAGGGGTGGGTGCGGACCGTCGTCCCGTCGGGAACGCGGCGCCGCCCACGCGGGTAGCGGATCTGGGGGAGCGTCTTCTTGCGGTCTCGTGCCATGGATGATCCTCCTCATCGCTCATGCGGTCACGATCGGCAACGATCCGCGCCTTGGGATGCGATGCCCGTATTGTACCGCCCGCCAGTTCCGTTCCGCGGGCGAGTTCGGGGTTCGAGGTACGCGAGTCCGGGTATGCTCAGGACTTCCGATACTTGACCTCGGAATGTGGGCGTCGCTACGGTTGAGCCACGGTGAGACCCTGGAGAAGGTTCCGCTCGGCTGGTAGATGGTCCACCGCGAGGGAGGGCCCATGCGTAACGTGGACGACGGCGGACCGTCGCAAGAGCTGACCAACGGAAACGGCGCCCTGCCCGATGTCTCCGGCCTCGACAGCGCGGCGGCGCGGGAGTTTGCCGCCTGGACGGACTTCCTGGCTGGGCTGCATCAGGCACAGTCGCATCCGCAGCTCCCGTCAATCTCGTCCGCGCTCGGGCCGCCCGAGTGGGAACCGGTCGCCCGCTGGTACGTCGTGCTACGGGGCGTACGCCGGCTGACCGAAGTCGCGGGGCTGCGTGAACACCTCGAGGGTTTGCCCCCGTGCCTCGCGGTGCGCGTCGTCGATCTCTCCTCGCAGGAGGTGCGCATCATGGTGGCAGTGACTCCGCAAACCGGGAAGGCGGGGCTGGAGGAAGAGGTTAAGGTGGCGCTCCGGGGGGTCGAGTCGGCGGCGACGTTCGAAGTCGTCCCGGCCACGCCGCGGTAGAGGGGCTGATATGGGCTTCTACGGCGACCTCCAGGACCTTCCCCTCCAGGACATCCTCCATGTCCTGTCGAGCCACGGGAAATCGGGGCGCCTCACCCTGAGCATCCCAACGGACGAGATCACGCTGGTGTTCCACCGCGGCCGGGTTGCATCGGTCACCACCAGCGACGAGAGCCTGCGCATCGGCCAGCTCTTGATCGATCAGGGGTACATCACCGAGGAGCACGTCGAGCAGGCGCTGGCGCTGCAGGCGGTGGAGGACGGGCGTACCCGGCTGGGGGACATGCTGGTCGAACTCGGCTTCGTGAACCACCAGCAGATCTGGAAGGCCGTCGCGGCCCAGTTCGAAGCGTCGCTCTTCCGCATCTTGATCCAGCCGGGCGGCACGTTCGTCTTCACCCCCGAAGAGGTGGAGCTCGATGAGTCGCTCATGGAGGAGATTCGCATCGAGCCGATCGTGCTGAACGCGATGCGGATGGCCGACGAGTGGCTCGCGACCCACGCGAAGCGGGATACAGTTAGCCTGACCGATGTGCCCTTCGTGCCGGAGATCCTGGATCGGTTGGAACGGCCCGAGTTGGATGTGCTCCTGGCGATCCTGAACGGTGCCACGAACACGTTCGATCTGGCGGCCAAGACCGGACGCTCACGCGACGAGCTGGACGAGGTGCTGGATCGGCTGACGACTCTCGGCTTGATCGAGCGCACAGCACGGGCAGGAGCAGTCCCCACCACCTAAGGCAGTGCGTGATCGCCCATGCCCCGCGTCGCCCGCGGGAACGGGTGTCGCCATGGGATCAGGCGCGGCGGCGGGAGCCGGTGTCCGTCAACACGACGCCGAGCAGGCGCGCACCGACGCGGTCGAGCGACTCCCGGGCGCGCTGGGCTGCGGCGCGCTTGGTCTTTCCTGAGCGAACCAACAGAAGCACGGCGTCGACGCGCGGCGCGACTGCTAGTGCGTCGCCGAAGTCGGGCAGCGGGGGCGTGTTGACCACGACGAACGCCGCCTCGTCGCGCAGGCGGGCCAGGAGCCGGGCAAACAGGTTGCTGCCGAGGAGGTCGGCCGGCAGCGTGCCACCGGTCTTGCCGGCGTGGCCGGCCGGGAGTAGGGTCAGGCCGTCGACGCCGCTCTCGATCAGGGGAAGCGGTGCCTCGGCGTCCCCGGCGGCGAGCCACTCGGCCAGGCCCGTGTCGTTCGACAGGCGGAAGAGCTCGTGTGCCCGGGGCCGCCGGAAGTCGGCATCCACCAGCACGACACTGTCGCCGCCGAGCGCGAGGGCGGCGGCGAGGTTGGCCGCCACGTCGGTGTGCTGGCCGCCGGTCCCGGCGTCGGCAATCGCAAGCGAGCGCACGGCGGGCTCGAACCGCGCAAACTTCACCGTCGAGCGGAGCGATCGGTAGGCTTCAGCGACTGCCGACGCGGGGTTGGCGACGATCGCGAGGTCGATCCCACCCACGCGCGTCTGGGACTCGGCCCGCTCCTGAATCTGGCTCACCCGCGGTTCTCCTTTCTCAGCGTGCGTCACCGGCGCGTCAGGTCCGTGGGATCGCGGCCACCGTCGGCAGCGCGAGGTAGCGATCGACGTCCTCTTCGGTGCGGAGGGTATCTTCGAGGTACTCCGCGGCGAAGGTCAGCAGCACGCCGACCACCAAACCGAGGAGCAGGGCGGCCGCCGTGTTCAGCTTGACCCGCGGGCCGATCGGCGTGGACGGCGGGCCCGGCGTGTCGAGTTGCTCGATGCGCACGGTGTTGCGCTTCACCCCCTCCGTCCCGGTGGGATACTCGGTGACGAGCTGCGCGTTCTCCTCCTCGGCACGGGCCACGAAGGCTGCGGCCAACGCGTTGACGACCGCGGCGGCACGCTCCGGGTCGGTGTCGGTCTTGACCACCTGGATCACGTTGCTGTCCGAGTTGCGGCCGACGGCGAGACCGCTCATCGCCTGCCCGACGTCGATGTCGAGGTTGGCACGCTGGAGCGCTTCGGCAACGAAAGGCCCGTTGTTGATCAGATCGCCGTAGGACGCGAGCCGGTTCTTGGCGTAGAGGTCCATCCAGTAATCCGGCGGCTCGGCGATGGCCATCAGGCGGGCGCTGACCTGATACGTCTTCGGCTGGGAGATGCTGTAGGCATAGGCCACGCCGCCCGCCACGACGGCCGCGAGCAGAACCAGCCACCAGCGGCGTAGCACGATCAGCGCGTACTCCTCCGGTCTCACCGTCCTCCCTTCCCTTCCGGGATGGTGCCGATCACCGGGAGCCCCAGGGCGGCCGATACCGTCTCCGGCGAGCGCAGGGTATCGTCCAGGTAATCGACGAGGAAGGCGATCACGACCCCTGCGAAGAGCCCGACGATCACCTGGAGTGCCAGCATCAACTGCTGCCGCTGGCTGTTGGCGACAGCATAGTCCGGCACCTGCACTGGTGTGACCGAGACGATATCAGACGCGTTCGGGAAATTGAAGTAGCTGCCCGCCTTCTCCTCCAGCGTGGCCGCCGCGGCCTGTGCGATCGCCACGGCCCGGTTGGGATCGCCGGAGGTGATCCGGATCGTCAGGATGCGGTTAATCCGCTCGGATGCGAGCGCCCCCTGGATCTCCCCAGGGGAGACCTCGATCCCGTCGCTCGCCATCAACATGCGCGACACGTCCCCGGCGAAGACGTTGCCGCGGACGACCTCCACCAGGTCGTCGATCAGATACTCGCTGGCGAGGTAGGCGTAGTACTGGTCGTAGCGGAACACGTTATCCTGGGGTGGCGGCACGTCGGGCGTGCGGGCGACCGCCATCCGGACGGTGGCGGTGTAGCTCGTCGTCGCCTGGGACGCCTGGTAGATCACTCCGGCCAGCACGAGCAACGGCACCACCACGACGAAGTACCAGCGGCGGCGGAGGATGACCAGATACTCCTTCAACTCCATGTCGCCACCTCCGGCCGGCGCGCCGCGGGCGGTGCGTGCCGCGCGGCCAATCGCTCGGCAACAAAGTCGGCAATCTCACGTTGGAAACGCTCGCGGCTGAACCGGGCCGCGTGCGCGACGATCTGCTCGGTCGAGAAGGTCATCCGTCGGAAGCGCTCCAGGGCATCGATCAGCGCTTCGGGCGTCTGGGGGGAGAACAGCACCCCCGTTACGCCGTCGATCACGGTATCCAGCGCGCCGCCGGCAGCCAGCGCGATCGCCGGCCGTCCCGAGGCCTGCACCTCAACTTGGGCGATGCCGAAGTCGTCTTCGGCCGGGAAGATCGCGGCCTGACAGCGCGCGTAGAGCCGGTACTTCTCTTCGTCGGAGACCGTGCCAAGGAACTCGATCGTCGGCCCGGCGATCCGCTCGAGGTCCGGCCGCGCCCGCCCGTCGCCGACGATCTTCAGCGGCAGCCGGAGCGCGTTGAAGGCCTCAATCACGATATCAAACCGCTTGTACGGCACGAGGCGCGAGACGGCCAGGAAGTAGTCGCCCACCTCGGATGGAGCGACCGGCGCGGCGCCGGCGGTGTCTACCGGCGGGTAAATCACCGTGGCATCGCGCCCCCAGAAGTCCGCGATGCGCTTGGCCACGGTCGTTGAGTTCGCGATGAAGAAGTCCACCGCGCGGCTCGTCGCAACATCCCAGCGGCGCAGCAGCGCGAGGAACGGCGGCAGCACCCGCCGGACGGCGCCAGCGAGGCGCTCGCGCTCGGCGTAGCGGTGGAAGTCCCAGGCGAAGCGCATCGGGCTGTGACAGTAGCAGACGTGGATCGCCCCGGGTGGGGTCGGAACGCCCTTCGCCCAGGCGCTGCTCGAGCTCAAGATCAGGTCGAACCCGTCGAGCCGCATCCGCCGGAAGGCGAGAGGGTAGAACGGGAGGTACGGCTGATGGTGCCGGTGGACGGCCGGGAGCCGCTGCATGAAGGACGTGCGGATATCCCAGTCGCGATAGTGTGGGGGCATGAGCTCGGGCGCGTAGATTGACGTAAAGACCGGTGCATCGGGGTAGAGGTCGTGAAACGCTTCGAGCACCCGCTCGGCGCCGCCGTACTGGTTGAGGTAGTCATGGACCAGCGCAACGCGCGCTGCCTGCATGCGCACACGCACCCACCCGCGAGCCCCGTCGGAGGGCCGGTTCCTGTCATCGGGGTAAGGATACACGGTTCCTTAGGCAGTGCCAGCCGCCGAGCCGGTGACCCAGTCCGGGGCGATCGCTGCACGTCCGCCGGTCACGCGATTCCCTCGGCCTGCGGCGGTGTACCTTCGCTGCACCTATAGCGATTGGGAGACGCCGCGCACCCGCGCCGGTCAGGTTCCCAGGCGGGCTGGGGCCGCCCCTTGCCGATAACCGACCATCAGCCTATGATTGGTTAGATACAGGTGGGCGCGGCGTTGCGTCCAGCAGGTCCGTGACGGGACTGAAGTGATCGAAGGGACCATGCGGCCGGCAAACTCGCGTGCACACGGGCGGTTCAAGCTGGTCGGTGGCGTGCTCTGCCTTGACTTCGCCAACACCCGTGCCGGCCGCGACACGGACACCCCGACCGAGTATCTCCAAGACTACGCCGACCTCGTCGCCTGGGCGGAGCAGGTCGGCCTCGTCGACGACGGCGAGCTCCTCCTCGCGGTCGCGCGCCAGCGGCCTGCCGACGCGGAGGCGGTGCTCACCCGCGCCCTGGCGTTGCGCGAGGCGATCTACGGGATCTTCTCCCACGTTGCCGCCGGCAAGCCCGCCCCGCCGGCCGATCTCGACACGTTGAACCTGGCCGTCGCGGACGCCCTGAGCCGGGCGCGGGTCGTCGCACAGCCCGAAGGTTTCTCCTGGGGCTGGGCCGCCGAGCCCGACGACCTGGACCGGATGCTCTGGCCGGTCGCCCGGTCGGCGGCCGACCTCCTGACGTCCGACGCGCTCTCCCGCGTCAGGGAGTGCGCGGGCGATGGTTGCGGCTGGCTCTTCCTCGATACCAGCCGCAACCGGAGTCGCCGCTGGTGCGACATGCGCGACTGCGGCAACCGCGCCAAGGTACGCCGCCACTACCAGCGCCGCCGCCAGGAGCGGGCGAGCACGGCATGAGGGTGCGGGCGCGCACCGCCTGCCCGCGGTCGGCCACGTGGCGCACACATCCTCTGGAGACTGCTGCTCAACACTACTTTGGACGGGCGGGGCTGTTGCGCCGCGCTAGTACGCCCCGCGGCCGAGGAGGACGGCTGGGATGGTGCGGAGGATCAGCTTGATGTCGAGCCAGGGCGACCAGTGCTCGGCGTAGTAGAGATCCAGCTTCACCATCTCGTCGAAGGTGAGGTTGCTACGGCCGTTGACCTGCCAGAGTCCGGTTAGGCCGGGGGTGACCATGAGGCGCTGATAGTGCCAGTCCTCATAGGCAGCGACCTCGGACGGAACCTGCGGCCGCGGCCCGACTACGCTCATCTCCCCGATCAGGACATTGAAGAACTGCGGCAGCTCGTCCAATGAGGTCCGGCGCAGGATGCGACCCACCCGCGTCACCCGCGGGTCGTCCTTCAGCTTGAAGAGCAGGCCGTCCTTGGGCGAAGCGGCGGCGAGGAGCTCCTTCTTCTTCTCCTCCGCGTCCTTGCACATGGAGCGGAACTTGTAGAGGGTGAAGCGGCGGCCGTTCTTCCCCACCCGCTCCTGGCCGAAGAGGATCGGGCCGGGGGAATCCAGCTTGATCGCGATGGCGATCAGGAGCATCAGCGGGGCGGCCAGCGTCAGCACGGTGGTGGCGATCACCACGTCCATGGCGCGCTTGATCGCGTAGTTCCAGCCGCTGATGCGCGCGTCCTTGACCTCGATCAGGGCCAGTCCCGCAACCTCGTTGATGCGCACCCGGTCGAGGGCCATCTCAAAGAGGTCCGGGACGAACATGAACGGGATGCCCCGTTCGCGGCAGGTCGCGATCACCTGCGCCACGGCATTGTGTTCGGTCGGCGGGAGGGCGATCATCACCTCGTCGATCTCGTGGCGATCGACGATCTCACCGATGTCGGCCAGCCGCCCGAGGTATTGCGGTCGTTCAACCCGGCGTTCGGTCGCGATCCCCCAGTCGTCGTCGAGCGGCACGTCGTCCGCCAACCCCGCGACGCGGTAGCCCAGTTGCGGCTGGTTGTAGATGTACTGGAGCAGTCGCTGGCCTGCCCGTCCCGCGCCGACCACCAGTACCCGGTCGACCCCGATCCCGCGGCGCCACAGCAATTGCCGGCCGACGCGCGTCATCAGCCGCTTGGTCAGCAGCAGCGCGATCATGAGCAGCCAGGCATAGATGAAGATCAAGCGGGATGGGTAGAAGCGCTGCAGGAAGCTGTACAGAATCACGATGGCCATCGCCGTCGTGGAGCCGCTGACGACGGTTTGGGCCTCGTCCAGGAAACTGGTCCAACGCGGCAGGCGGTAAAGGCCCCGCAGGTGGAAGATGATCACCGAGACCACGACCAGGAGCAGGGCCTTGCCCAGGAAGAAGTCGAAGGGTTGTGTGAATCCTGGCAAGACGTCGCCGCCGAGTTCGAGGCGATAGCGCAGCGCGTACGCGAGCGCGAACGCGAGGAGCACGAGCGCGGCGTCGGTGCCGGCGCGGAGCGTTTGGGTTAGCCAGCGAGGCTCGCGCCGTGCGCTGGCGCGCTGCTGCACACCGGTGCTGGTACGAAGCTCGGCGGTCACATCTCTTCCCGTTAGCGTTGCCATCCGCGGCCAAGCCTCCTTGCGGGTCCCCCGGCAACGCAGCACGGCGTAGTATAGCAGAGGGACTGACCGGCGCCGCGCTGCCGGAGCCTGGCTCCCGTGCCCACGAGCATGGGACTTTCGGGGGAGATGGCTCCGTTTGCCCTATGCTAAGATCGATCCCAGGAATCTGTCGAGATACAGGATGGATTCATGGAACGCCTCTGGACACCATGGCGGATGCAGTACGTCGGTGGTGAGGTACGCGAGCCAGGGTGCATCTTCTGCCTGCGCCCGGCCGGCGACGACGACGTCGCGTCGTTGATCCTGCACCGCGGTACCACCGCCTTTGTCATTATGAATCTGTACCCATACAACACCGGCCACGTGATGGTCGTGCCGTACCAGCACGCGGCAACGCTCGCCGACCTGCCACCGGAGACGGTCACCGAGATCTTCGGACTGCTTCCCTGGGTCACCGCAGCGCAGCAACGCACGCTCCGGTGTGAGGGCTTTAACATCGGCCTCAACATCGGCAGCGTCGCCGGGGCCGGCGTCGCCGACCACTTGCACGTGCACGTCGTGCCAAGGTGGGAAGGCGACGCGAATTTCATGCCAATCATTGCCAACACCATGGTCTTGCCGGAGCTCATCCCGGTCACCTATGCCAAGCTTCGCGCCGAGCTGGTCGTCTCCGGGCTTGGCCGCGAGCCGGGCGACCGCGCTCTGCCGCAGGCAGGTGCCGTCGTATTGGTGCCGGCAGAGCGCAAGGTTGCCCTCCGCCGAGCAAGGGACGGCTCACTGGTCCTGCCGAAGGGTCAGATCGAGCCGGGCGAAGCGGCCTGGCAGACGGCACTGCGTGAGGTCGGGGAGGAGATGGGGCTGCGGGCACAGGTGGCCGACTGGGCCGGAGCGTCCCGCTTTACCGTGGACGGCGAGGAGAAGCTCGTCGCCTACCTGACCGTCACCGCGGAACCCGGCCCCGACTGGGAGGCGCACCTCGGCGTCGACACACTGCTGCTCGACCCGGAGGAGGCCGTGGCGGCCCTGACGCATGACGGGGCGCGCGACATCCTCCGGTCGGCGCTGGACCGGGCCGGTTCGCTCCTCGGAGCGGGAGCATGAGCCGGGCGCGGTCCGCGGTCGTGGTCGCGCTGCTCATCACCACGGCCCTGGCGCCGCTCGCGTCGGGCACGACGCGTCGCGTTGCGGCGCAACCGGCCCTGCCCGAGCAGGTCTACCTGGCGCTGGGGGATTCGATCGCCGCCGGGCTGGTCACGACCCTCCCGCGGCTGCGCGGCTACCCGTGGCTGGTGCGTGACCTGATGGAAAAGCAGTTCGGCGGTGAGGGCGCGCCCGCAGTGACGCTGATCAACCGGGCGGTGCCGGGCGAGACGACGGAATCGTTTCTGACCGGCGACCAACTCCGCCTGGCGCGGGCGGACATTGAGGCAGCGCACGCGAGGGGAGCGCAGATCCGGGCGGTGACGCTTACGCTGGGCGGCAACGACATCTTACGGCTGGCCGGGAGCGACGACGCCGCGCGCCAGGCGGGGTTGGAACGGTTCCGAACGACGTTCCCCGCGGCGTTGGCCGCGATCCGGGAGGCGCTGGGTGAAACGGCGGCCGACATCGCGGTGACGACGTACTACGACCTGAGCGAGGGGGATCCTGCCGAGCAGGGGAGCGACGCCTGGTGGGTGGCCCAGTTCAACGAGGTCATCCGGCAGAGTGCCGCGGCGGAGGGGGCGCGGGTGGCGGATGTCGAGCCGGTCTTCCGGGGGCACATCCGCGAGTGGACGTGGTATCCCACCGACGTCCATGCGAACAATGCCGGGCACGCGGAGATCGCGCGCCTCGTCTGGCAGGCGCTGGGCTACGACCAGGAGGCGCCGACCGTCACCATCGAGCGGCCGGCCACCGGGCCGCTCGGGCGCCGGACACCGACGGTGCGCGTCCGTGCTGACGACGCGGTGGGGGTTACCCGGGTGGAACTGCTCGTGGATGGCGAGTACGTCCAGGATCTGCACTATGTCCCGTCCCAGAGCGCCTACCTGGGCGTGTGGGATGCGCGCGATTGGACCGGCGCCTCCGCCACGCTGACCGTACGAGCTACCGATCTGGCGGGGAATCAAGCGAGCGCGGATGTCGAGGTCGCGCTGCCGGGAAGCTAGCAGCGCGGGAAGGTAGGGGCGCGATGTTCACGCCGTATCAGCCACGAGCGGCCGATGACACGGAGCTGGACCTGCAGGGTCGGCTGGGCGTGTTCACGCTCTCGGACCTCTTCCAGATGCTCAGCTTCACCCAGAAAACGGGCATCCTGACGCTGATCCAGGGCTGGAACACACGCACCATCACCTTCGAGGACGGCCGGGTCAGCTACGTCGCTGCCGGGAGCCGGCTCCCCACCATGACCGAGCTGCTGGCGCGGCTCGGCAAGCTCACGCGCGAGCACGTCGTGGCGCTGCGCCAGCGGGGGCTCTACAGCGAAGAGGCCATCGTCAAACACCTGCGGGAGACCAACGCCATCACCGACGACGACATCCGCGCCTGCGAGGAGCAACTGCTGGAGATTTCGATCTATACCCTCTTCCTCTGGCGCAATTGCTACTTCACCTTCAAGGCGGGCGAGGTGGTGCGCGAGGGCGGCGTCCCGGTCGCCATCGACAGCATGCGCCTGATCATCGAGGGCACACGCCGCGTCGACGAGTGGATCCAGCTCTCGCCGGTGGTGCCGTCCGTCTACATGATCTTCCGCCGCCGCGCACAGCAGCCGGACGCCGCACCCCCGGAAGAACTCCAGGGGGTGTTCCGGCTGGTCGACGGCCAGCGCGACGTTGTCACCATCGCCCGGGAGGCGGGGCTGACACAGTTCGAGACCGCCCGCGCGCTGTACCTTCTTGCGACGCAGGACTACATCGAGGCCATCCCACCGAACAAGGCCAAGGTCATCGAGCTGTTCAACCTGGCGGTCGAATCGATCTACCTGAAGCTGGTCCTGTTCGACCACGCGCGCGTCGCCCTGGAGTTCGAGAACCAGCTCAACCGCTTCGCGGTCGAGAACCGTTTGAAGGTGCGCATGGCGGCGGGGAAGGTCATCATCAGCGATCAGAACACGCCCATTTCCCCGACCGAGCTGGTGGACCTCTACAAGCTCTTCATCGCCATCCAGAACAACAAGTTCTCAAAGATGTTCGATCCGGTGGTGGCGCAGGGCCTCATGGAGGGCCTGTACCGCCACACCGACGCCGAGTTCCAGGCGATGATGCGCATGTACGAGTTCATCGAGATCGAGGGGCTGCTCCTGCGCGACATGATGGCCGGCGCGCCCGCCTAGGCCGGCTGCGCTGCCGGGCGCACGCCGTCCGGCTTGGAGGCACCATCCCGCGCGGCTCGGCGGACCCGGACGATGGCACGTCGTCCGCGATCTCTGTGCGGCAGGTGCCGGGAACGCGGTGCCGTGAGCGAGGAGGAAGGGTCACGATGGACGAGACTGATTCGCGTCGCGGAGAGCCGCACCGCGCGGCCGGTGGGGAGACAGCGAACCCCAACTGTTCCCGTGCTGCGCGCCCGGGACAGCCGACCGAAGACCGGCGGCTGTTGGAATCCCCTGGCCGCCAACCCTCCTCAACGGCCTTCCTCGACACCGACCCGTGGCGCATCCTGCGCATTCAAGGCGAATTCGTCGAGGGCTTCGACGCGCTCGCGCCGGTGACGCAGGGCGTGAGCTTCTTCGGCTCGGCCCGCATTGACGAGTCGGACCCGATGTACGCCGCCGCGTACGATCTGGCCTTCGACCTGTCGCGCGCCGGCTTCGCCATCATCACCGGGGGTGGGCCGGGGATCATGGAGGCCGCCAACCGCGGTGCGCACGACGCGGGAGGGCTCTCGGTCGGCTGCAACATCGAGCTGCCGTTCGAGCAGGGGATGAACCCCTACGTGAATCTGGCGGTCGACTTCCGCTACTTCTTCGTCCGCAAGACGATGTTCGTCAAGTACGCCGAGGCGTTCGTGATCTTCCCCGGTGGGTTCGGCACACTCGACGAACTCTTCGAGGCGCTGACGCTGATCCAAACGGAGAAGATCGCCCACTTCCCCGTGATCCTGTTCGGCCGCAACTACTGGCGGGGGCTGATCGACTGGCTCACGAACACCGTGGTTGCCGAGGGAAAGCTCTCCGGGAAGGACCTGACCCGACTGGTGATGACCGACTCGGTCCAAGAGGCGTCCTCCCTCATCCAGGACTGCCACCGTCGCCGCTGCTGGCTCCCCGAAGAGCGCTCCGTCGCCGCCGAGGTCGGCCTGCTCGAAGGCGGGGAGCGGTAACAGCGTGATGTGGCCCCGCCTTCCGGTTCGGCAATGCTGGGGCGCGCGACTCTCCTGCTGAACCCGTCCAAGACCTGAATTGGCACACGTGCCACGACGTCGCTCGCCAGGGCGGGGGTCTGGAGCCGCCAGGTCTTCAACGATCCATCCTCCCCGTGGGATCATAGAAATGAAAGGACACCGGCGTCTCTGGCCACGCGGCGGTCTGGTGTATCCTGAGGCAGGCCGGCTCGTCTTGCGAACAACAGCCATGTCGACGCCGCGGTCTCGCGGCCAACGGTCAGGAGGTGGGCCATGTCCAAGGTGCGTGCAGCGGTCGTGCAGGCGGCACCGGTCGCCTTCGATCTGGATGCGACGCTGGAGAAGACCGCGCGGCTCCTCGCGGACGTCGATGCGGACCTGGTCGTCTTCCCTGAGGCCTTCCTCTCGGCCTACCCGCGCGGGATCACCTTCGGGGCCACCGTCGGCTCGCGCACCCCAGAGGGTCGTGAGTGGTACCGACGCTACTGGGAGTCGTCCGTTGAGGTGCCGGGCCCGGCCACCCGGCGGCTGGGGGAGCTGGCGCGCGAGCGTCACGTGTACCTCGTGATGGGGGTGATCGAGCGGGACGGGGGCACGCTCTACTGCACGGTCCTCTTCTTCAACCCCCAAGGCGAGTTGATGGGCAAGCACCGCAAGCTGATGCCGACTGCCGCCGAACGGCTCGTCTGGGGCTACGGCGACGGCTCGACCCTGCCGGTGTTCGACACCCCGATCGGCCGGATCGGCGCGGTGATCTGCTGGGAAAACTACATGCCGCTCATGCGCATGGCGATGTACCAGAAGGGCATCCAGATCTACTGCGCACCGACGGCCGACCAGCGGGACTCCTGGGTGGCCAGCATGCAGCACATCGCCTGCGAGGGGCGCTGCTTCGTCCTCTCGGCCAACCAGTTTGCGCGCCGCCGCGACTACCCGGACGATTACCCGATCGAGGGGGTCACCGACCCTGACACCGTCCTGTGCCGTGGCGCGTCGATGATCGTCTCGCCCCTGGGGCAGATCCTCGCCGGTCCGGCGATCGACGGGGAGACGATTCTCACCGCCGACCTGGACCTGGATGAGGTGGTGCGGGGCAAGTACGACTTTGACGCTGTCGGGCACTACGCCCGCCCCGATGTCTTCCAGCTCATCGTCGACGAGCGCCCCAAGCGCCCGGTGACCTTCCAGCGTGAGCCCGAGCCTGCCCCGGATGGGCTGCAAGAGGAGTTGGCGCCCCTGCCCGAAAAGCAGGCTGTGCCTGTCCGGTAACTGGGGCACCGGACACGGGTGGTCGCGCCTCGTCCGGCCTTCGGGGTGCCGAGTTGATTGTGGGGATTCAGTGCAGGTTGCCCCGGAGCCGGGGTGTACCGGCGGGGCCAGATGAAAGGGAACAACGAGGGTGACTGCGCAGGGGGGAAACCTCGATCTCGCGGATGTGTTCGCATACGTTGACGAGCACCGCGAGGAGTTTGTCGACCAGTTGATCGACTACGTCCGGCGGCCCAGTATCAGCGCCCACGGCGTCGGGATCGCTGAGGTGGCCGAGTACATCGCCGGGGTGTTGCGGGAGATCGGGCTGAACACCCGGGTGATCCCGACCGCGGGCTGGCCGATGGTGCTGGGCGAGCGGATCGAGCGGCCGGGGGCGCCGACGGTGCTCCTCTACGGCCACTACGACGTGCAACCGCCCGACCCGTTGGAGGAGTGGATCACGCCCCCGTTCGAACCGACCATCCGCGACGGGCGCCTCTACGCGCGCGGCGTCGGCGACAACAAGGGCCAGCACCTGGCGCAGATCCTGGCCCTCAAGTCGCTGCTGGCGGTGCGGGGTGCGCTCCCCTGCAACGTCAAGGTGTTGCTGGAGGGTGAGGAAGAGGTCGGCAGCCCGCACATGCCCGCTTTCATCCAGGAGCACCGGGATGACGTCATGGCCGACCTGGTCATCACCAGCGACGGACCGGTGGACGAGAGCGGCCGGAGCCGCATCCTCTTCGGCGTGCGGGGTGTGTTGAGCTTCGAGCTGCGCGCCCGCGGAGCCAACCGTGACCTGCACTCCGGCAACTTCGGCGGGGTCGCGCCCAACCCGATCTGGACGCTGGTGCACCTGCTGGCCACGATGAAGAACGAGCGGGGTGAGGTCACGATCGAGGGCTTCTACGACGACGTGCTCCCGCTGACGCCGCTGGAGCAGGAGGCGCTGGCGAAGCTTCCCGTCGACGAGGAGGCGGTCAAGGCGTCCCTCGGGATCGCCGAGTTCGACGAGCCGCGCGAGCGGGGCTACTTCGAGCGGCTCGCGGCCTGGCCGACCTTCACCATCAACGGGTTCCACGGCGGGTACGGCGGCCCCGGCTCGAAGACGGTCCTGCCGCACGAGGCGGTCGTCAAGTGCGACGTGCGGCTGGTCGAGGCGCAGAAGGCCGACGACATCTTCGCCAAGATCGAGGCGCACGTGCGCAAGCACGCGCCGAACGTCGAGGTCATCCGGCAGGGCTCGATGGAGCCGTCGAAGACGCCGCTCGACTCCCCCTACACCGAGCCGATCCGGCGCGGGGTTGCCCTGGGCCAGGGAGAGGAACCACTGCTCGTGCCGGCGCTGGGCGGCAGCCTGCCCGACTATGTGTTCACCAAGGTCCTGGGCATCCCGGCGTTCGGCGTTCCCTACGCCAACCCGGATGAGTCGAACCACGCGCCGAACGAGAACCTGGAACTGGAGCGCTTCATCAAGGGGATCAAAACCGGCGCCGCGATGCTGACGGCGCTCGGCCAGATGTGACGCGGCGGGGCGGCCGCCGGTCGTGTGTGCAGCACCGAGAGGCAGGGACCATGGTCGAATCGATTAGCCGCGCGGTCTCAGGGGCGGAGTTGGACCGGCACCTGCGGGCGATCGCGCAGTACGTGCGGCTCTCCGGCACGCCGGACGAAGCGAAGGCCTTCGACTACATCCAGGAGCAATTGGAGCGCTTCGGCTACACCATTACACGCTACGAGAGCGATGCGCTCATCGGCTACCCAGGCGAATCCAGGCTTGAGATCCTCGGCACGGAGCCGGAGGTCATCCCGTCCAACGGGTACTCGCTGAGCCCGCAGACCGAGGACGACGGGGTCGTCGGCGAGCTGGTCTACGTCGGCGCGGGTCTGCCCGCCGATTACGCCGGACGCGACGTCCGCGGCAAGATCGTGCTGAGCGACGGGCTGGCGATGCCGGGCAAGACCCTGGCCGCGCAGCAGGCCGGGGCGATCGGGCAGATCCACGTCAACGACGAGCACATCCACCAGATGTGCATCTCCCCGGTGTGGGGCACGGCCACGCCGGAGACGGCCGACTTGCTGCCGAAGGTTCCCTCGGTCAGCGTGGACCGTGCCGGTGGCGAGCGGCTGAAGGCGGCGCTGGCGCGAGGGCCGGTCCAGGTGCGGCTGATGACGAAACCCTATCGGGCCTGGTGCAAGATCCCGACGCTGATCGCGGATCTCCCGGGCACGGTCGAGGATCGCTTCGTCCTGTTCAGCGGCCACGTCGACTCCTGGCACTACGGCGCGATGGACAACGGGACCGCGAACGCCACGCAGCTCGAGGTCGCGCGCCTGCTCGCCGAGCGGCGCGGGGAGTTGCGCCGGGGCGTGCGGCTGGCGTTCTGGTCCGGTCACTCGCACGGGCGCTACGCCGGCTCGACCTGGTATGCCGACACCTTCTGGCACGAGCTGCACGAGCGCTGCGTCTGCCATGTGAACATCGACTCGGTCGGCGCCAAGGGTGCGGAGGTTCTGGACGAGGCGCCCAGCATGGCCGAGACCTACGCCTTCGGCCGCGAGATCCTGCGCGACACGGTTGGCGTCGAGCTGGTCTACCGGCGCATCAGCCGCTCCAGCGATCAGTCCTTTTGGGGGCACGGCATCCCGACGTTGTTCGCCTCCCTGTCCGAGCAGGCTGCGGATGCCTCGGCGACCGCGCAGGCCCTGGGGCAACTCCTGGGCAGCGGCCGGCGTGCGGGCGGGCTCGGCTGGTGGTGGCATACCACCGAGGACACGCTGGACAAGATCGATCCGGACAACTTGGTGCGGGACGCCGGGGTCTACGCCGAGACGCTCTGGCGCCTGTGCACCGTCGAGCGGCTGCCCTTCGACTTCGCGGCGGCGGCCGACGAGATCGCGGAGGCCGTGAGTGGCTACCACGAGGCTGCCAACGGCGCGATCGATCTGAGCCGGACGGCTGATGAGGCCCGGCGTCTCGCCGCTACGCTGCGCGCCACCCCGCTCGACCAGCGGGACCCGGACGAGGTGAACGACCTGCTCATGGACCTGAGCCGCCTGCTGATCCCGGTGAACTACACCCGCAGCGGTCCGTTCGAGCACGACCTGGCGCTGGGAACCGTCCCGGTGCCGGGGCTGGCGCAGGCAGCCGAACTGGCGCGCCTCGACCCGGCCAGCGACGAGTTCCGATTCCTGCACGCGAAGCTCGTCCGGGAGCGGAACCGGGTGGAGCACGCCCTCCGCGCGGCGCACCGCCGCGTGGCCGGCGCGTGGCCTGGCGCACGCTAGAGCATGGCGGACCGTGAGTCAAACGGTACGGTACCCCGAGGGAACGGCGCGGTGAGGTAGTGAGTCTCGGGTCACACTCGCGCCGGACATTCGCCACCGTCGCGCTGCTAACCGCGATGTTGGTGATCCACAACGCGCACCGCACCGGCGTCGTCACCGTGTTCGACGGCCTACGCCTGCGGTTCGGGACCGACTACGCCGGTGTCGGGACCCTCTTCTCGGCCTACGTCCTGGGCTACGGGATCGCCCAGTCGATCGTTGGCCTCGTCGGGGACCGCTTCAGCGCCAAGCGCCTGCTCGTGACCGGGCTTGCGGCGAGCGCGCTCTTCTCCGCGCTCTTCGCGGGGACGGCTTCCTACGGTGCCGCGCTCGCCGCGCGCTTCCTCCTCGGGGCGACCGGCGCGTTGCTCTACACCCCGGCGATGAAGCTGGGGATCGTCCTCTTCAAACCGGAAGAGCGCGGGCGGGTGCTTGGCGTGCTCCAGGCGGGGGCGGGGATCGGCAGCAGCGGCGCCATGATCCTCGTCCCAGCGCTGGCCGGCCTCGTCGGGTTGACCGGCGCCTTCCTCTCGCTCTCCCTCCTGACGGCGGTCACCCTGGTGGCGGCGGCCTCGGTGTTGCCGGGCGAGCCAGGGATCGCCTCCTCCTCGCACGCGCACGGCGAACCCGCCAGGCTCACGCGCCGGGGCGATTTCTGGCAACTCCTGGCGGCCAGCCTGATCGGGATGCTCGCCATGTACGGGATCCTGACCTGGCTGCCGACCTACCTGACCGCCGACTTCGGGTACACCGAGGTCTGGGCGGGGACGGTCGCGTCGCTCGCCAATCTGACCCTCCTGGTCGCCGCACCCATCGTCGGCTGGGCTGCCGATCTCCCGCGGGGCCGAATCATGGTCGTCACCGGTGGGTCGCTCCTGGCGGTCCTGGTGTTCGGCCTGCTTGCGCTGAGCCCATGGATGCCCTTCGTGGTCGCCGCCACACTACTGAGCGGCGTGAGCCTGTCGGCGACCACGGCGCCGTTCATGCTGCTGGCCGGCGAGCGCTTCGGGGCGGGGCAGACGGCGCGGGTGGTGGGCCTGATGGCGACGGCCGGCCAGCTCGGAGCGACGCTGGCCGGCTCGGTCTTCGGTTTCGTGCTCGAGCGCGGCGGCGGCTTCCAGGCCGTCTGGCTGGCCTGCGGCGCGTTCGCGCTCGTGCGGCTCGTGCTGCTGCTCGACCTTATCCGCCGCGATCGCCGGCGCCCGCGTGCGTCGGACGCCGCGGCGTGACCCCCGCGCGCTACGGGGTGGCGGCCTCGACGGTCTCGCGGGCCAGGTGCAGGGTCCAGACCAGGCGGTTCTGCCCGCGGGTCAGATGCGCGCGCAGCACCCCCCGCCGGTGCGGG
>NZ_JADGHZ010000277.1 GCF_019683595.1 Sphaerobacter sp.
CCCGTTTTTATCGGGGCGAAGCCCCCCCCCCCCCTCGCCCCGGGGGGGGGGGGGGATGTTCCCCGCCCCTGCCGGGACTTCCCGGTCGGACTAAGCCTCGATGTAGACGTCGTGGAAGATGGGGTACCCCTGGCCGTCGAGCTTCATGCCCTTGACTTCGGCGCGGGTGCCGACCACGGCGACCTGGCTCCAGAGCGGAACCATGGCGCAGTCGCGCAGCATGATCTTCATCGCTTCGAAGTAGAGGCGACCGCGCTCCTCCAGCTCGGTCACCCGGCGGGCCTCCTCGACCAGGTCACGGTACTCCTTCGGGCGGTACCAGCCGATGCCGCTCTCGGTGTCGGTCATCATGTAGAGCAGGTCCGACTCCGACCAACCCCACGACATCAGGTCGAAGTGGGACGGATCGTCCGGCTGGCCCAGCCGCGCCAGGACGGTCGCGACCTCCATCGTCTCCAGCTTGACGTCGAAGCCGACCTGGTTGAGCTGGTTCTGGATCACCTGCGCCACACGCTCCTGCGTGCTCGCGTTCCAGGTCCACAGCAGCACTTCCAGCGGCTGGCCGTCCTTCTGGCGCGGGCCGTTGCCGGAGGCGACCCAGCCCGCCTCCTCGAGCAGGCTCTTGGCCTTCTCCGGGTCGTAGTCGTAGCCGTACTGCTTGATGTCCGGCGTGTAGCCGTAGTTACCGGTCGGCATCGGGCCGTAGTTGCGCGTGGCCAGACCGTCGAGGACGCTCTCGATGATCTCGTCGGCGTTGATGGCATACGCCACCGCCTGCCGCACGCGGACGTCGTCGAACGGCGGCTTGTAGACCTGGCCGTACTCCTGCCCCGGGTCCATCATGTGGAACTCGATGAAGGCGATGCTGGTGCTCGCCTCGGGGATGTACACCTGGAGATCGTCGTTCTGCTGGAAGTTCTTGACCTGATGCGGCGGCACCGACAGGAGGCAATTGATCTCGCCCGTCTCCATCGAAGCCACCTGCGTCTGCTCTTCGGGGATGTTGCGGAAGACGATCTCGTCGAGGTACGGAGCGCCCTTGTTCTCCGACGTGGTGCGGAAGTTCTGGTAGTCCGGGTTCCGCTCGAGCGTGATGCTCTCCCCGGCGATCCACTCCTTGAACTTGTAGGGACCGGTGCCGACCGGGTTCTGGCCGAAGTCCTCGCCGTACTTCTCGACGGCGGCCGGCGAGACGATGCCGAAGTAGGCGCTGCTGATGTTGCCGAGCAGCGGGGCGAACGCCTCGGAGAGCGTCATCTTGACGGTCGTGTCGTCGACCGCCTCGGTCTTCTGCAGCGGCGTGATCCAGGACGCGGCGGGCGCGTTCGTCGCCGGGTCCATCAGCCGGGTGAAGCTGAAGGCCACCGCCTCCGGCGTCAGATCCGTCCCGTCATGGAACTTGATCCCCTTGCGGATGGTGAAGGTGATCTCCTTGCCGTCCTCGGAGACCTCCCACCGCTCGGCCAGGACGCCCTCATACTCGAGATCCAGGTTCCGGCCGATCAGCGGGTCGTAGATGTGCTGGAAGACCTGCCAGGAGATCGACGCGATGGTGTGCTGCGGGTCAAGGCTGTCGGAGTCGCCGCTCCGCCCGATGATCAGCCGCCCACCCTGCTTCGGCGCGCCGCTGGAACCGCCGCTCCCGCTGTCGGCCGTGCCGGACGGCGTGGCCGACGAGCCGCCGCTGCCGCTGCCGGAGTCGCCGCTGCTACCACCATCTGAGGTGGAATCGCCCCCGCCGCAAGCGGCGAGGATCGAGCTGACGCCGGCCACCACCGGCGCCGTCGCCAGCAAGCGGACCAGTCGCCGCCGGCTCAACTGGCTCCCCAGCAGATCAACCGCCTGCGCGTCCCCCGCGCGCGGGTCCTGAACGCCCATTCTCGTACGTCCTCCTCAACCATGCATACCCGCGGGTACACCCAACTACCGTTTGGAACGCGGACTCCGTCCACGCTGACGCTGTGGGAAGCGCCGCGCGCGATGCACCGCCTGGTCGCCGTTGACCGCGGGCTGACTCGGGCGCGGGAACAACGCGAGTCCCAGCTCGACCGTGATCTCGCCGTCCGGCCGGTCGGCCTTCTCGAAGTCGCTGGCCAGCTCGCGCAGCCGGTCGACGAACTGCTGGGCCTCTGCCACCGACATGCGGGCCGTGCGCCGTTGCACGGTCACCACATCCGGTGTTCGGGCAATGCTGCCCTCGTTGAAGGCGCGGCGCAGTTGCGCCGCGACGTAATCGACTGCACCGATGGCGAACTCTGCCGTCGCGCTCTGCGTCTCCGACGCGCCGTTCGCGTGCAGGAGCCGGGACGACAACTGGTAGAAGCGAGCGACGGCCCGGTAGCGTTGGTGCGCCTGGCCCTCACGCACGGGGACGGACCGGATGAGCCCGGCCATCTCCAGCTCACGGAAGTGGTAGTAGAGCTTGGTAGGGCTGATGCCGAGCGCCTCGCCCACCTCGGCGACCGTGCGCGCAGCCGGGATGATCTCCTGGATGATCGCGGCCCGGAGCGGATTGGCGAGGATGCGGAGTTGGTCGAGCTCCTCGACCACCATCACCTCGGCTGGTTCGTCGTCGGCGGCAGGCGGTGTTCCCGCTCCCCCCGGCATCGTTCCTCCACAGATGCGCACTCGCCCCTGGGCGATTGTTGAAAAACTTTTTTCAACGCTGACTCTACTCGTAACCCACCCGGGTGTCAAGCAACCCGATCCGGCTGCGCGACCGCGCCCCACCCCGCGCGGGTCTTGGCAGGCTCACGCGAACATTATCCGCACAAGCTGGTTGAAGCCGGCTTTGGCGTGGGGCGGCCACAGCCGCCGCGTTGGTATGGCGTGGCACGAGCCGCGCCCGGCATGGTCCCGCATTTTCGTCGGAACTTCGAATGGCTGCTGCCGGGATCCCGGCGCCTGGTATCGACCTGGGGTCCACCATCGGGCTGACGAGGAACGCTCGCTGCAACGGGCTGGGGCAGATCGGTGCCCACCCCCTGGTGGAAGGAGCCCACGGTTCGGCGCGTGCCCGGGGCTAAAGCCGCCGGGCTAAATAGTAGGTAAGCCCACTGAAGGGGCTACGATGACCACGCACAGGCGGATCCGCTCCGGCAGCCCGCTTGGAGCGGAATCCCCAGCCCCTTCAGTGGGCTTCGCCTTGTCAGCCCGGCGGCTTGAGCCCCGGGCACGGGCCGCGGTGCGGAAACCGTCTCGCCACCCCTCCCGGTTCCGGTCTGCGGCCGCCCGAGCCGGGAGAGGCGGGCGGGAGACGGGGCAACCGGCGGGTCGGGTCATTTCGTCAAACTCGATTACCTCCGGGCACGGGCCGACCAGCGGACACCCACATCATTCGTCCGCCATAACCCCGCCCACACGCCGCGGCGCGAGCTCGTTCGCACGACCTGCCCCCCGTCT
>NZ_JADGHZ010000278.1 GCF_019683595.1 Sphaerobacter sp.
GATGCCGGCGGACTATGAGATTGAGAGCCTGCACGAGCTGACGACGATCGTGGAGTTCAACCGCTACCCGGAGCGCTACCAGCGAAAGGGGTAGGGCCGACTGACCGGGTCGGAACGACCTTGCGACAGGAGCGAGCATGCGCGTAGGCGTTCGCGGACTAACGGTTCGGATCGGGAACGTCACCATCTTGCAGCCCGTCGATCTCGACGTGGAGGACGGGGAGTTCTTCGCCCTCCTCGGTCCGAGCGGCTGTGGCAAGACGACCTTCTTACGGGTGCTCGCCGGCCTCGAACGCCCCGCCAGCGGCCGCGTCTGGATCGGTGACCAGGTGGTGAGCGACGCCGACGGGGTGTTCCTCCCGCCGGAGGCGCGCGACGTCGGCTTCGTCTTCCAGTCGTACGCCCTCTGGCCGCACATGACGGTCTACGAGAACGTGGCGTTCCCGCTCAAGGCGCGCAGGTGGGACAAGGCCAAGATCCCGGAGCAGGTGGACTGGGCGCTGCGCATGGTCGGCCTTGCCCACCTCAGCGCTCGACCGGTGACGGCGTTGAGCGGCGGACAGCAGCAACGCGTCGCGATCGCGCGTGCCATCGTCTCCCACCCGAAGCTGCTGCTCATGGACGAGCCGCTCTCCAACCTAGATGCCGACCTGCGCCGGGAAGTCCGCGATGAGATCCGGCGGTTGCAACAGGAACTCCAGATCACGACGCTCTACGTGACGCACGATCAGGAGGAGGCGTTCGCCATCTCGGATCGCATCGCGGTGATGAACGCGGGTCAGATCCTCCAGGTCGGGTCGGCCAAACAGATCTACGACGCCCCGCAACACGCCGCCGTCGCCCACTTCCTCGGGCTGAAAGTCCTTCAAGGGGAACTGGTCCGCGACGGCGGCCAGGCGGCGCTGGAGATCAATGGCTCCCGCGTGCCGTGCGCGGCGCCCGACGCGCTCCCTGAGGGGCCGGTCGAAATCGCGCTCGACGCGGGGAAACTGCACGTGTGGCGGCCGAGGAACCCGTCGGATGATCCGCCCGAGGCAGCGCTCCCCGCGTTCGTGGAGCGGGTTGCGTTCTCCGGTCGCTGGGGGTGGCGCGCGCGGGTCCGGCTTTGGGAAGAAGTCGCGCTCGAACTCTACACGCCCGCCGAGCTGCAAGAGCGCACGGAGGTGCTCCTCGTGGGCGAGCCGGGCTTCCTGCGCGTCGTCGGCCCGGTGGCGGCGACGGCAGCCACTGCAGCGACGAACTGATCCTCGTCGCTGCTGGGGCCGAATCCCGGCGTTCGGCGGGCTCGCGGCTGGCCCTCGACCGTGTCCGAGGGCCGGCTGATGCGACAGGGAGATGACATGACCGATAGCCTGTCTGCCGTGCGCACCGTACGGCGCGGCGACACACCGGGCCTGACCGTCCAGGCGGATGTCTGCGTCGTCGGCGCGGGGATCAGCGGTACAACCGCCGCGATCATGCTGGCGCGGCGCGGGCACCGCGTCGCCCTCGTTGACGCCTGCACCTGGATCGGTGGGCAGGCCGTCGGTGTGCCGATCGGCACCATCGCCGGTCTCTTCTCGTCGGGGCCGAGCCCGTTCCTGCTCTCTCCGGTGTTGGCCTCCGAGGTGCTCGATGCCCTGGCGCGGGAGGACGCCTGCTTCATCCAGTACTCGCGGCGGGCGCGCACCAACACCGTGGTCTACGACGAGGTCACGGCCATGCGCATCTTCGAGCAGATGCTGCGCGAGGGTGACGTGCAGATCATCCTCGGTGGCGTGGTGACCCGTGCCGACGTGGACGGCAGGCGCATCCGGGGCATCGACGTGGCCACGCGGTTCGGCGCCTGCCGCATCACCGCGCGCGCCTTCGTCGATGCGTCGGGGGACGCCGCGCTGGCGTGGACCGCGGGCCTCGCCTGCCGCGAGCCCACCATGACCATCCACGGCACCCAGATGTGCGTGCTCGAAAACGTGGCCTGCGGCGACCCGGCGCAGACGCGCGCGGTCGTCCAGCACGCTGAGGAGCTCATCCGTGAGCGGGGTGAGGCATACGGTCTCCAACGCCGCCAGGGAGTGATCTTCCTGCTCCCCTCCCGCCAGGTTGCCATCCTCAACGTCACGCACGTTGAGACACCGCTCGAACCGGTGGCATTCTGGCGGCACGGCCTCGAGGGTCGCGAGCAGGTTGAGCGAGCCATCGCGCTGCTCAAGGCCGAGTACCCCGAGGTCTTTGGTCGCGCCCACGTGCGCAGCCTCGGCCACCCCGGCATCCGCCAGACCCGGTCGATCGTGGGCATGCACATGCTCACCGTCGACGAGGTGAACGCAGGGGTGCGCTTCCCCGACGCGATCGCCCGCGTGGCCTGGCCGATTGAGCTCCACGACACGGCGGCCGGCTACCGGTGGGAGCCCTTCCCGGATGACCACGTCCACTACATCCCACTCCGCTCCCTCCTCCACGCCGAGGCGGACAACCTCATCGCCACCGGGCGCTGCATCGACGCCGACCCGTGGGCGCTCTCCAGCGTACGGGTGATGGGGCCCTGCATGGCCACGGCGGTGGCTGCGGCCGAGTGCGTCGATCTTGCGCTGCGCAGCGATTCCAGTCTCCACGAGGTCGACGTTGCCAAAGTTCAAGAGCGCATCGCGCCCAACCTGGACGGCGAGTGGCCCTGGCCGCCAGAGGGCGGGACGAGCGCATCCGGCGCCTAACGCCGCGCCGTGGCACGGCGGCCGGCACGCGACCGCGGAGTTCTCGGGGGCGTTGTCGGGAGCATCTCGTGGCGCACCTATCTGCCGGCCTGGCTGCGATCCACGCACATGATGTCGGGAGTCACGGCCAGCCTCGTTGGTGCGCGCTCTCGTGTCACTCGGCGTCGGCGACCGGCGGCGCTGCGTGGCCTGTCTCGGCTGTGACGCGCCGCGGCATGGCCCAGGCGGCGCGTTCGTCAGGGATGTTCACCTGCCGGATGCCGTGGGGAATGGCCTTTTGGATGCGCTCGTATTGCTCCTGGAGGTGGTCCGGGGGTTGCCACGGGTGGAGGTAGTAGACCGCCTCGATCTCGGCCTGCAGCAGCTCCTTGAGGCAGCCGAAGCAGGGCTGCATGGTGGTGTAGACCACCGCTCCGCGGACGGCGATGCCGAAGCGAGCCGCGGTCAGGAGCAGGTTCTGCTCGGCATGGACGCAGATGCACGCGTCATATCCCTGACCCGCTGGATACCGCTCCGGGTGCGCACAGCGGTCGCAGCCACCCTCGTCGCAGTTCTTCATCCCCATCGGCGTGCCGTTGTAGCCGGTGGCGATGACCCGGTCCTGGAGCACCAGCACCGCCCCGACGCGGCTGCCGAGGCAACTGGCCCGCTCGCGCACGGCCATCGCGAGCCGCATGTAGTACTCGTCGCGCGCCATCCGCTC
>NZ_JADGHZ010000279.1 GCF_019683595.1 Sphaerobacter sp.
CCCCCCCGCGGGCGCCCCCCCGGGCGGGCGGCCCCCGGCCCGCCCCCGCCGCGCGGGCGGCAACTCGGTCCTCACCTCCCCGCCCCCGGATGACGCACCGACGGACGGCGAATCGCCCCCGGGACGCCACCGTCGGAGCCGGGTCCGGAGCGGGGTAGCGGAGGAAACCCGACGTTGACAGCCGTCGACCGACGCTGATTGAGGAGAATCGTGGGCGCCTATCTCATCCGCCGATTGTTTCAGGCGGTCGTGCTGCTATTCATCGTCAGTATCGTCACCTTCATGTTGATCCATTCGGCACCGGGTGGGCCGTCGCTGCTCTCCAACCCGGAGCTGAGCCGCGAGGACATCGAGCGGATGCGAGAGCAATTGGGCCTGAACGATCCGCTCCCAGTTCAGTACGGCCGCTGGCTGAAGAACGTCTTACAGGGGAACCTCGGTCGCAGCTACAACACCATCGAGCCGGTCGGTAGCTTGATCGCGGACCGGCTGCCCAACACCCTGCTGTTGACCGGTATCGCTCTGCTCCTCTCCATCGGGCTGGCAATTCCCCTGGGGGTGATCAGCGCCTTACGGCGCAACTCGGCGCTCGACCGGATCGTCGCCGGGGTTAGCTTTTTCGGGGTCTCGATCCCCGTCTTCTGGCTCGGCATCATCCTGATCATCGTCTTCTCGATCCAACTGAAGTGGCTGCCAGCCGGCGGGATGGCTACCCTGGGCGAGGACTTCTCCCTCATGGACCGGATCAAGCACCTGATCATGCCGACCATCGTGCTGGCCACGGCCAACCTGGCGGAGCTGACCCGCTACACCCGTTCCGGCATGATCAGCGTGCTCAGTGAGGACTACATCCGCACCGCCCGCGCAAAAGGGCTGCACAACAAGGTCGTCGTGATCCGTCACGCCCTGCGCAACGCGCTGATCCCGGTGGTCACGGTCATCGGCGTCCTCCTGCCGCGTGCGGTCGGCGGCGCGGCGATCACCGAGACGGTGTTCTCGTGGCCCGGCATGGGCCGGCTCGCGGTCGAGGCGGCGAGCACCCGCGACTACCCGGTCGTCCTGGGGGCGACCCTCACGGTGGCGATCGTCGTCGTGATCAGCAGCCTCCTCACGGATCTGGTGTACGGCTATCTCGACCCGCGCATCCGCGTGGGCTAGGGGACGGCGCGGATGGCACAAGCACAGACCCTGAGCCGAGAAGAGATCGAAACGAAGCGGGCACCTCGCTCGCTGGGGCGGATCGCCTGGCAGCGCTTCGTACGGAACCGCGTGGCGGTGCTGTCGGCCGTGTTCCTCATCGTGATGTACCTGGTCGCGCTGTTCGCCCCGGTCCTCGCGCCGTACGACCCGAACGAGGTCGACATCCTCAATACGCACGCCCGGCCGTCCCGCGAGCATCTGCTGGGGACCGACGAGAGCGGCCGCGACGTCCTCTCTCGCGTGATCGTCGGCTCGCGGGCATCGATGAGCGTCGGCGTCATCGCCATGGTGATCTCAATCGCCATCGGGTCGCTCGTCGGCGCGGCGAGCGGCTACCTGGGCCGCGCGGTGGACAGCGTGCTGATGCGGCTGACCGACGGGATGATGGCCATCCCGTACTTCTTCCTCGTTCTCATCGTCGTCGCCGTCTTCGGGTCGAGCTTCCGCAACATCGTTATCGTCATCGGCGTGACCAGTTGGATGGTGGTCGCCCGCATCGTGCGTAGCGAGGTGCTGCGCTACCGCAACCTCGAGTTCGTCCAGGCAGCGAGGGCCATCGGCGCCTCGAATGCCCGCATCCTGTTCCGGCACATCGTGCCCCATACCGTCCCGTCGATCATCGTGGCCGCGACGCTGGGCGTGGCCAACGCCATCCTGCTCGAATCAGCCCTCAGCTATCTCGGGCTCGGCATTCAGCCGCCGCAGGCCAGTTGGGGCAACATGCTGAGCAACTCCCAGGCATACCTCTGGGAGAACCCACTCCTGCCGATCTACCCCGGCCTGCTCATCCTCTTCACCGTGCTCGCCTACAACTTCCTCGGCGACGCGCTGCGCGACGCCCTGGACCCGCAGTACCGCGAAGGGAACCTGTAGGTCACCAGTGGTGAGTTTGGAGGGAAGGACAGCCATGCAGAGTCGACGCCCGACCACGGTCAGTCTGGTCGGAGACGTCATGATCCGAACGCCGTTCGCGCAGCAGCCGGCCGCTCAGGATCCCGCCTTTACCGCGGCCGTCGCCGAGATGCGCAGCGCCGACCTGGTCGTCGCCAACCTGGAGATGCCGCTGTCGACCCGCGGCTACCGCGTCCCCAAGCACTCCAATCTCCGCTCCGATCCGGCGATCATCGACGACGTCAAGGGCATGGGTGTCCACGCCGTGACGCTCGCCAACAACCACATGATGGACTACGGCCACCCGGCGCTCTTCGATACGCTGGAGGCCTGCCAGCGAGCCGGCATCCTGCACTGCGGCGCCGGGGCCGATCTGGACGCGGCCAGCCAGCCGGCCTGGTTGACCCACGACGGCGCCCGCATCGCGCTCCTGAGCGTGGCGTCCACCCTGCCGGTCGAGTCCGACGCCGGACCCGGCAAGCCGGGGATCGCGCCCATCCGCGTTGGATTTTCCTTTGAGATCGACGCGAACCTGCTGGTCGAGCAGCCCGGCACCATGCCGATCGTGCGCAGTTGGACCGACCCCGCGGACCAGGAGCGCGTCTGCGAGCAGATCGCCGCGCTGAAGAAGGAGGCCGACGCGGTCATCGTCGGCATCCACTGGGGCGTCCCGGCCTACTGGCTGTCGCCGTACCAGGGGCTGCTGGCGGAGTACCAGCAGCCGCTCGGGCACGCCCTGATCGACGCGGGCGCCGATGTCGTCTGTGGCCACCACTCGCACTCGCTGCACCCGATCGAGATCTACAAGGGTAAGCCGATCTTCTACAGCCTTGGGAACTTCATCTTCGAGCGACCGCGCGGCTTCATGGAGCCGGAGTCGGTCATCGCCCGAGTCACCTTCGGGTCGGAGCTTGCGATCGAGCTGGTGCCTTTGATTCTGGATGAGGCGGGCTTCCCGCAGCTCGTCAGCGGCGCCGGCGCCGAGCAGGTCTTTGCACTGCTCAACCGGCTCTCAGAGCCCTTCGGGACACAACTCGAGATCAGCGGCGACCGCGCCAAGGTCGTCGTCGGGTAGGGAGGATGGGGAGCCACACCGCTCCCCGAGGAAGGATTCAGCGGTATGGATCGTCTAGCCGCAATCACACAGTGGACCGATCCGGAGTTGGAGCGGGAAATCGTCGACGCCGTCTCGCTCGACGTGCCCTGGAAGCTGATCGAGGACTTCTCGACCCTCCACCGGCTCTCCGGCTCGGAGGACGAGCGGCGCGCCGTCGAGCTCATCATCG
>NZ_JADGHZ010000280.1 GCF_019683595.1 Sphaerobacter sp.
CCGCGCATGTACGTCGACCGGACACGCGCGTACTCCACGTCGCCCGGCTCGATGGCGACCTCGGCCAGCGACGGCGGGATGGCATCGTAGTCGATTCCAGGGCGGCGTCGGGCCCGCGCCGCGGCACGGCGGATTCGCACGCCGAAGTGCCCCGCCGGGAAAGCTCGCTCCACTTCGGCGCGCAGGGTTGGGACAACCTCAGTCGCGAACCGCTCGATCGTCTCCGGGTCGTCGGACGCGAGGATGATGGCGCCGATGCCGTCATCGACCACCAGGGGCAAGAGGTCTTCGACCCACTGCTCGCTCGGCCCGTTCAGGAAGCCGCCGCGCGATTGCGAGAAGCGCCCGGAGACGTTGACCAGCCGGCGGATCTCCCGCGGATCCCGCCCGGCAGCACGGGCGGCCTCGTCGATGATCCGGTTTCCGGCGGCGAGGTCGCCCGGATGGATGTACCCGAGGGAGGGCAGCCAACCATCCGCCTTCCGGCCGATCAGGCGCAGCATCCGCGGCTTGTAGGCACCGACCCAGATCGGGATGTCGTGCGCGGGCACCGGCCCGGGTCGCGCGCCCTCCAGCCGGTAATGCTCGCCCGCGAACCGTAGGGAGCGGGCGGCGGTGGTGTCCCAGATCGCGCGGATGACATCAATTGCTTCGTCGAGCGCCTCCACCGACTCGCCCGGCGTGAGCCGCCGCCCGCCCATCGCCGCAATGGCCTCCCAGAACGTCCCGGCGCCCAGACCCAGCGCCAGGCGACCGCCGGAGAGCAGATCCAGGCTCGCCGCCGCGCGTGCGAGCACCGCCGGCGAGCGCAGCGGCAGGTTGGCCACGTTGGGCGCGAGGTGGATACGCTCGGTCCGGCCCGCAACCCAGCTCAGTAAGGTCCAGGTATCGAGAAACCGCGGCTGGTAAGGATGATCCTGGAAGGTCACCAGATCCAGCCTGACCCGCTCGGCAAGCTGGGCGAGCTCCACGACCGCTTCCGGATCCTGGCTCTGCGGGGTGATAAAGACTCCGAACTGTAACTCGTGACCGTAGTTCGCCATGACGCCCCTCCGACGGCTCCTGGTCGACCGGCCAACTATACCCACACAGAGGTTGACATGTCAACCATTAGAGGGGTAGAATCAGCGCCATGAATACCGAGGTATCGTCGCGACCGCTGTCAAACATGGAGGTGTGGCGCCGCTACTGCCTCGTCCAGGCGCACCTGATGGGCTACCTGGCGCGCCAGCTCACCCGAGCCACCGGGCTGTCGGAGGCCGACTTCCAGGTTCTCGACGCGCTGCTCGATGCCCCCGGCCAGCGTGCCCGCGCGCGGGAGCTGCGCTGGACGCTGCAGTGGGAGAAGAGCCGGCTCTCGCACCAGCTCCGGCGCATGGTCGCCCGCGGGCTGATTGACCGGCAGGCCTGTGCCGAGGACGCGCGGGGCGCGAACGTCGTTCTCACCGACGCCGGGCGCGAGGCCGCCCGTCGTGCGCGGCAGGTACGGGAAGAGTCCCTGCGGGCGATCGTCTTCGACACCCTAGGGCCGGAGCACATGGTCCACCTGCACGAGGTGACGACCCTGCTCGCCGACCGGCTCGCCCGGGCCGCCCAGGAGGACCCGGACTGCCTGGCGGCTTACCGGGAAGCCTTCGAGGCAGACGAAGGAGCCTGACCAGAGTGCGCACCCGGCGCCACGACGTGACGCGGCCATGCGCTATCGTGAGGAGGCAGCGATGCACCAGCAACCGGCCGAACACACCGGCCCGGCGATGGATGAGCAGCGCTCACCACAGCCGACCGGGACAGGTACGACCGAGGGCGGCGAGACGACCACGCCCCCGGCCGCGCAGGACCTCGTGATGCTGATCACCGACGACGCGGGCGTCTGCACCGGCGACGCCTGCACCCTACCGGTAAAGGACGACTGAGCGATGCGGGTTGAGATCTGGTCCGATATCGTGTGTCCCTGGTGCTACATCGGCAAGCGCCGCTTCGAGCGGGCGCTCGCCGGCTTCCCCCACGCTGACGAGGTGGAGGTTGTCTGGCGCAGCTTCCAACTGAACCCCGACCACCCTAAGGGGGCACGCGTGCCGCTGGAAGAGTCGCTCGCTGCGAAGATGGGCGCCACGGTCGAGCAAGTCCGCGCCATGAACGCCCGGGTGAAGGCCATCGCCGCCGAAGAGGGGCTGGAGTACGACTTCGACCGCTACAAGGTCGTGAACACCTTCGACGCCCACCGCCTGACCCATCTGGCCAAGGCCTATAACCTCAGCGCCGAGCTCCACGAGCGCTTCCTCCGGGCGCAACTGGTCGAAGGCGAGGTGCTCGACGACCCGGACACCCTCGTCCGGCTGGCCGCCGAGGTCGGCGTCCCCGAGGACGAAGCACGCCGGGTGCTCGAGGACGACGACTTCGCGGCCGAGGTAGAAGCGGACAGCGCGGAGCTTCGTGCTCTGGGCGGGAACGGCGTGCCGTTCTTCGTGATCGACCGCCGCTTCGGCATCTCCGGCGCGCAGCCGACCGAAGTTTTCCAGCGGGCCCTCGCCATGGCCCACGACGCCGCAACTCAAGAGTCACCCTCTGGCCGATAAACGGGCCACAATGCGTCCAGCCCAGCATTCGGGGCTGGACGCTGCTGCCCAATCCCCCAGGGGCTGAGTTGTGCCCACCTGATCCATCCCAGATGCAACGAGACAATGAGTCGGCGGGGTAGTGAGAGGGTTCTGGCGCCGTGGCATGTGCCCGGGGAGTAGAGATGGCGTTTGACGAATTCCATGGATGTACGCGCTCGGCCCGTGCCCGGGGCTCAAGCCGCCGGGCTGACCACGAAAGCCGGCTGAAGCCGGCTGAGGACGCTGGGTCCGATCGGTGACCGAACCGGGCACGCCGGGGTGTGGGCAGCACAGCCCCTTCAGTGGGCTTACCCCTCTTCAGCCCGGCGGCTTTAGCCCCGGGCACGGGTCGAGCGGCGCGCACCGTAACACCATGGGGTACACCCAGGTTCGCCCCAGCCGGCTTTAGCCGGCTTCGCTTTGTCAGCCCGGCGGCTTGAGCCCCGGGCACGCGCCACGGCGTGAGATCCTTCACGCCACCCATCCGCAAGCACGCGCCACATCCCGCCGCATACCAAAGCGGCGGCTCGGGCCGCCGCACTCCAAATCGTTCTCCAGCCGGCTTCAGCCGGCTTCTGTTGTGAGCCCGGCGGCTTGAGCCCCGGGCACGTGCCTGGGCGTTGGGGACCGGATCACCGGGAGCGATGTCCTGAAGGGTTCCAGCCGGCTTATGAACTTTGACGAATTAATCCGGTAAACGCGACAGCCGTCCGCGCCCCCGCGTTGTCATCCTGAGCGGCGCCGGGGGCGGCGGCCAGCCGGCCCCGGC
>NZ_JADGHZ010000059.1 GCF_019683595.1 Sphaerobacter sp.
GGCCCCGCCGCTAGCGGCGGGGAATAAGCCACCCAAGCAGCCGATCGGATTTATGTCATGCTGAGCGGAGCCGGGCGCCGGTGACGAAAACGACGAGCGGGCGACGGCCCGCTCGTCGGTGCAGGGAACGGGATACGGAGCCGCGCTAGACGGCCGCGACCGCCTGCGCCTCGCGTGCATAGACTTCCGGGCGGCGGTTGGCCACCGACGGCAGTTGCTCGCGGATGCGCTTGAGCTGCGCGAAGTCGAGGTCCGCGATCGCCATGCCGACCCCATCCGGCGCGGTGGCCAGGACGGTTCCCCACGGGTCGATGATCATGCTGCGCCCGTAGTTGGCTCCGTCAGGCTCGTACTTGCCGGTCTGGTTCGCGGCGACGACGAAGCACTGGTTCTCGATGGCGCGGGCGCGGAGCAGGATCTCCCAGTGGTCCTTCCCGGTGAAGAGCGTGAACGCCGCCGGGACGAACAGGATCTCCGCGCCGCGCAGTGTCAGGGCGCGGTACAGCTCCGGGAAGCGGAGGTCGTAGCAGATCGTCATCCCGACGGTGTGCCCCTCAATCTCCGCGGTGACGATCTCGTCGCCCGGCGAGACCGTGGCGGACTCCTGGGCGCTGACGTTCCCGGTCAGCTCCACGTCGAAGAGGTGGATCTTGCGGTACTTGGCGACGCACTCACCCTGGCGGTTGAAGAGCAGGCTGGTGTTGTAGGTGTGGCCCGGATCCTCGCTGACCTCCCGCATCGAGCCGGAGAGGAGCCAGATGCCCAGCTCGCGCGCCTTGGCCGCGAACGCCTCGCTGGTCGGGCCGGGGATCGGCTCGGCCGCGGCCAGCCCACCCTCCTTGGGCCCCATGTAGTCGACACATTCCGGCAGAACCGCCAGGTCGGCACCCGCCGCCGCGGCCCGCTCAACGAGTTCCAGCGCGACGCGGATATTCTCCGCCTTGTCGTGCCGCGAGTTGGTCTGAAGGACTGCCACGCGCATGGGGCTGCTCCTTTCTGGTGTTGTCAGGCGGCCCGTCCGGGGGCCGGGCCACCTGCACGCAATGGTTCGTCGTCGCTAGCGCGGCTTCACCATGCCGGTCTCGGCGGGCACCTGCGCCCACGCCGCATCCGCCGTGACGGCCGCGAAGTGATCGATGAAGGCCGCGGTGAACCCGACGATGCGCTCGATCCATACCTGCCCGCGCTCGGCGGACGCGACACTCGGGTCGCCGGTGACGCCGTTGGGCGCGACCTCGTCGCTGTCGAGGTACACGGTGCCGGGGAAGGACTGCCCAGGCACCTTGACCTTGCTGTAGCCCAGCGGTTCCCAGCCGGCGAAGGGCTGATAGGTACCAGCGGCCATCCGCTCCCGGACGACGTCCTCGGGGAACATGGCCATCATCGCCGAGGTCTCCGGCTCCGCACCGTGTCCGTAGGCCTTCTCGACATCTTCGTAGGTGTCGCGCATGAGATTGTACCCCAGGAACCAGGGATAGACGTTGCCGATCACCAGCCCGTGGGCGGCTTTCAACTCGCGCGCCACCTGCTCGCACACGCCCTCGTTGCCGCCGTGGTTGTTGACGAAGATGAGGCGCCGGAAGCCCTGGGCGATGAGCGAGTCACACACGTCTCGCAGCACCTGAGCCAGCGTCTCCTGCCGGATCGAGATGGTGCCGGGGAAGTGGCTGAAGACCGCCGAGCAGCCGTAGTTGATGCCGGGCGCCACGACCGCCAGGGCGTTGGCCCGCTCGGCGGCGCGGGTCGCCACGAAGTGGGCCACCATATTGTCAGCGTTCACCGGCAGGTGCGGGCCATGCTGCTCGACCGTGCCGATGGGCAGGAGGAGGATCGGATTCCGGGGGATCAGTTCCGCAACCTCCTCCCAGCTCAGCCGACCCAGTTCCACCGTCCGCAGTTCCGACATCCCCGTGTTCTCCTTCGTGTCGATCCGGGCCGAACCGGCCCGGTCGTGAACCCTCTGTGTTACCCGGCGCTTATCCCGTCCCGCGCAGGCGCGGATCAAGCACGTCGCGAAGCCCGTCGCCCAGCGTGTTCAGGGCCAGGATGGTCAGGCCCACCATGCTCGCCGGGGCGATGAGGAGCCATGGATTCGACTCCATGAAGTCGCGAGCCGCCGACACCATGTTCCCCCAGGATGGGGTTGGTGGCTGGGCGCCCAGGCCGAGGAACGAGAGGCCCGTCTCGACCAGGATCGCGAACCCGAGACTGAGCGAGATCTGGACGAGGATCGGCGCCATCACGTTCGGCAGGACCGCGGTGCGCAGGATGCGAAGATCCTCTGCGCCAATGGCGCGCGCCGCCTGGATGAACTCCGCTTCCCGGACGCTCAGGGTGGCACCGTAGACGATGCGCACGAAGCGCGGTGTGTACACGATCGCGATCACGATCACGACGTTGCGCAGGTTGGGACCCAGCATCGCCACGATCGCGATCGCCAGGACGATCGTCGGGAAGCTGAGCAGGATATCCATCGCGCGCATGATGAGGGTCTCGATGACCCCGCGGTAGTAGCCCGCGAACAGCCCGAGCCAGACACCGACCAGGGTGGCGATGGCGACGGATGCCGTCGACACGCCGAGCGATACCCGCCCCGCGTAGATGAGCCGGCTGAGGACGTCACGGCCGAAGTCGTCGGTCCCCAAGGGGTAGTCGCCCCCTGGGGGCAGGAGCGGCATCGTGAGCGGCTCGGTTGCATCATGCGGCGCCAGCACCGGCGCGGCGATGGCGGTCGCTGCCACGATGATCAGGAAGGCACCAGCGATCACGACGCGCGGGCTGTGCAGCGCGCGGTACCACGCTGTGTTGTGCGCTTGCTTGCGACGCGTCCGGGTGAGTTGATCCCCGCGCCCGGCCGTCATCGCATGATCCGTGGATGCGATGAGTCCGCTCCCTCCTACGAAATCCGGATCCGTGGATCAAGCACCGCGTAGGCGATGTCGACCGCGATGTTGATCAGAATGGTCAGCACCGCGATGAGGAGCACCACCCCCTGCACCACCGGGTAGTCGCGGGCGCGCACCCCGGCGATCAGCAGCGAGCTGAGCCCGGGCCAACCGAAGATCGTCTCGACAATCACGGTACCGCCGAGCAGGGTGGCCAGCTCCAGGCCGACCACGCTCACCACCGGGTTGATCGCATTCCGGAGTGCGTGGCGCAGGATGACCGTCCGCTCGCTCAACCCCTTGGCCCGCGCGAGCTTGATGTAGTCCTGCCGCACGACCTCAAGCATCGACGAGCGTGTCATGCGCATGATGACGGCAACGGTCGAGGCCGCCAGTGTCAGGACGGGTAGGATCACGAGCTTGAGATGCTGCCCCGGGTTCTCGCTCCATTCGACGAACTGGGTTTGCGGGAGCCAGCGGAGGCGGAGCGCGAAGATCAGCAGCAGCACCGTCCCCACGACAAACCCAGGGAGCGAGAGACCGAGCATCGCCGCTGCGCTGAGCACAAAGTCCGGCAGGCGGTTGGCACGAAGGCCCGCGATGATGCCGAGCGGAAGCCCGATGATGAGCGACAGACAGGTCGCGAGCGCGATCAACTCCAGTGAGTTGCCGAGCCGGTCGCGCACGTCGGTGGCGACCGGCCGGCCACTGGTGATGGATGTACCAAGGTCTCCCCGGAGCACATCCGCCATCCAGCTCACGTACTGGCGGTAGATCGGTTGGTCGAGGCCCAACTGGTGGCGCACGCGCGCCACCTGTTCTTCAGTCGCCGTCTCGCCAAGGATGGCCCGTGCCGGATCGCCCGGCACGAGCCGCAGGAGCAAGAAGACGACGGTGGCGACCACCAGTAACTGCACGAGCAGATAGAGGCCCCGACGGGCAAGGTACTGGGTCATGCTACTTGTCCAGCCACGTCTCGCGTAAGGTGATCTGGGACCAGCTCCCCGCGGCGAGGTGCGTGTAGCCCTTCACGTAGTCCGCCATCGCCTCACCCTGCTCGCGGCGGATGAGGTAGACCCAGGGCAGAATCTCCAGCACCCGCTTCTCGACCTCATGGTAGATCTCGTTGCGCAGGGACTCGTCGGTCGTCTCGCGCCCCTCGGTCAGGAGCTGGTCGAGCCGCTCGTCGCTGAAGTGGAACTGCTTGGCAAAGTTGCCGTTGCTCCCGACGAAGTCGGACAGGAAGTCCGGGTCGTTGAAGTCAGGGGCGGTACCCCAGACGTGCACCGGATACTTGGCATCCTGCACCGATTGGCGGAAGGTCAGCCACTCCTCCTGGATCAGGTTGGCCTCGATACCGGCGTTCTTGAGCTCGGCCTGGGCGGCGATGGCCGGTCGCTGGATCACCGAGTAGGTCGACGTGGTGAGCATATCGACCGTCAGGTTGGAGAACCCGGCCTCCTGCAGGAGGGACTTGGCCTTCTCGTAGTCGACGTTATAGGTGCCTTCGAGATCCGGAGAGTAGCCAACCCAGCCCTCGGGGATGAGACCGCCCGTGATCGGCGCCCCGTGGCCGTTGAAGGCGATCTGCACCATCTTCTCGCGATCCAAGGCATAGGCGAACGCCTGGCGCACGCGCAGGTCGCTGCCCGGCTCCCGGTCATGGACGAAGCCGAGCCAGCCGAAGCCGAGGACCTTATCGGTCTGCAGGACGATGCCGCTCTGCTGCGCCAGAGCATCCATCTGCGTGTAGGGCACATAGTCGATGAAGTCGACCGTGCCGGTGCGCAGGGCGGTCACCCGGGCGTTGTCATCCGGCATTGGGATGAAGGTGATCCCATCCAGGTACGGCAGATCGGTGATGAAGTAGTTCTCGTTGCGCACGAGCTCGATTGAGACGCCCGGCTTGCGCTCGACGAACTTGAAGGGCCCGGTGCCCATCATGGTCGTCTTGGGATCGACCCCACTCTCGATCCACTTCTTCGAGACGATCATGCTGGGGTTCATCGCCAGGATGTACGGGAGCGTTGCCAGCGGGGTGGACAGATGGAACCGGACGGTGTTGCCGTCACCGGCCTCCACCCGCTCCAGCGCGGCGAGCCGGCCGGCAATCGAGGCAGCGGTATCCGGGTGCTTGATCCGCTCGAAGGTGAAGACCACATCCTCAGTGGTCAGCTCGTCCCCGTTGTGGAACGTCACGCCCTGGCGGAGCTTGACCTCAAAGGTCTTGTCGTCGACCCAGCCGAACTCCTCGGCAAGGTCGCCGATCAACTGGCCGTTGGCGTCGTAGGTCAGGAGGGTGCTGTAGACCATGAGCTTGACCGCGCCAGAGGCCGCGCCGGTCGAGACATGCGGCTCGAAGTTCGACGGATCGGTCGAGAGCCCGTAGCGCAGGATGCCGCCTCGCTTGGGTGTGCCGGCTGCCTGGCTCGGGGTCTCCGTTGCCCCGGGCGTTGCGGCGGAACCGGAACCCCCCGAGGAACCGGAACCACCGGAGGAACCGCTCGAACCGCTCGGCGTCGGCGTCGTCTCGGAGCTCCCACCACCACAGGCGACCAGCAGGCTGCCGGCGGTCAGCACACCCCCGATCTTCAACGCCTGGCGACGTGACAGGGTCGAGCCGGGGATCCAAAGATCACTTGTCGGATTCTTGGGCGCACGTCGATCGCGCGTCGTCTGATCCTCAGCCATCCGTTCCCTCATTCCTCCTTCAGGGGTTCGTGGCTCAGTACCCTCGGTATGGCATATGCTTGTAACATCACAGATATATACTGTCAATGGCACTCGCCGTTGACTGGCAGCTATGCGACACCACATACACGCACGCGTGGTTCCTCTCGGGTCGCGCATAGCACAGCCGCGACTATGGTGAATCCTTTAGAATCTTGGGGGTATGCATCGCCGAGCAGTTGACCCACCGCGCATCCCGCTGGGCCTCCCGCCGCAGCGGTGTTGCGTCGACTGTACGTCGCGGCGCCACTGATTGTCAACGGACCGAGGGAGACGACACGATGGTGCTGCCGAATCCGACCACCAAGGCTGAGGCCGCGTACTGGAAGCTGAGGCGCCTGATCATCACGCAGGAGATCGGCGCCGACGAACCCCTCGACGAGGGCCTCCTCATGGAGCGACTCCAGGTTGGACGCACTCCCCTCCGCGAGGCACTCAAGCGTCTTGCAGCAGAGCAGCTTGTCGTCGCGTTGCCGCACCGCACTCCCGTGGTGCGCCCGTTCAGCCTAACCGACCTGGAACCCCTCTTCGAAACCCGCATGCTCATCGAAGTGCCGGTGTGCGGCCTGGCAGCCCAGCGCATCACCCCGGCGGAGCTGCGGACGCTCTACGAGACCCTTGACATCCTTGCGCAGCATGTCGCCGCGCGGGATGTCTACCAGATGGTCGAGACGGACTACGTGTTCCACTCGCAGATCGCGCACGCGACCGGGAACCGGTTCCTGGCCGACGCGATCAACCAGTTCAACCTCGCGTCGCTCCGGCTTTGGTACCTGGCGCACTCCCGGGTGGGTGTCGAGCGCGTGGTGGACACGCATCGTCAGCTCATCGAGACGCTCGAGACGCGCGACCCCCAGGTGGCGGAGGCCGTCATGCGGGAGCATGTGGAGATGTCACGCCGGCGCGTCGTGCACGCGTTCATGTCGGGCCAGGACCTGGCACCGTCGTTCCAGCGCGTGCCGTGACGCGCTGCCGATCGCGCTTCTCCCGTGGACGCTACGCCGGGGCTTCGGCGGGGAGGCGGAGGGAGAGGACGCGGGAGACGCCGTCGTCACCCATGGTGATGCCGTAAAGGGTGTCGGCTCCCTCGATCGTCGCGCGGTTGTGGGTCACCACGACAAACTGCGTCCGGTCGGCCAGGGCTTTCAACTCGTCCCGCACGCGGACGACATTGGCCTCATCCAGCGCCGCGTCCACCTCGTCGAGGATGCAGAACGGGCTGGGGTTCACCTTCAGGATCGCGAAGAGCAGGGCGACGGCCGTCAGCGCGCGCTCCCCGCCGGAGAGCAGCGCGAGGCTCTGGAGGCGCTTGCCGGGGGGCTGGGCCAGGATGTCGACGCCGGTTGCACCGTCGTCGTCCTGCACCTGCAACAGCTTGGCCTTGCCGCCGCCGAAGAGGGTCGTGAAGGTGGCCTCGAACGCCGCCGCGACCTCCCCGAAGGTGCGGTTGAACTCCTCAGCCATCGAGCGGGAGAGCTCGGCCAGCAGCGCGCGCAGGGCCTCGCCGGCGGCGTGCACGTCGTCGAGCTGGCCGCGGAGGAAGGTATAGCGCTCCGCTTCGCGCTCGTACTGCTCGATCGCATCCTCGCCGACCAGCCCGATGCGGCGCAGCCGCTCTCGTAGCCGGTCCACCTCCCGCTGGAGGGTGGTCGGGTCGGTGTCGTCGAGGTCGACGGCATCGAGGGCGGCGTCGATGTCCACCCCCTCGCCCAGGTCATGAGCGGCACGCTCGCGGAGGAGGTTGACCTCGTCCCGGCGACGCTCCAGCTCCAGCGCCGCGCGGTCCCGCTCGCGCTCAGCGTCGCGCACCCGCTGCTCGGCGCCGGCGACAGCCTCGCGCGCCGCGCGCTCGGCCGCGGCGGCCTCCTCCCGCGCGGCACGCGCCGGGCCGAGTTGCTCTTCAGCCGCGGCCAGGAGCGCCGCGATCCGTTCCCGCTCGGCGGTGAGGGATTCGACCTCGGTATCCAGCGCGGCGATCGCGTCCGCGATGTCGCCCGCGCGGCGCTCAGCTTCGGCGATGGCGGCGGCGATTCGTTGCTGCTCGGCCGCCAGCCGCTGCTGCTGCGCGATCAGCCCGCGGCGGCGCTCAATCAGGCCAGCGAGGGCCGAGCGCTCGTCCTGCAGCCGGGCATCGGAACCTGCCGTCTCCGCCTCACGCAGGGCGACCAGCAGCCGCTCCCGCTCGGCAGCGGCCGCATGCCGGCGCGCCGCGGCCTCCTGGCCGGCACGCTCCGCCGCCTGCCGGTCCGCGTCCAGCCGCGCCAGCCGCTCGGCGACGTCGGCACGGCGCTGCTCCTCTTCCGCGCCGGCGCGTGCTTCGTCGTCCCGGAGTCGCTGCTGGCGCGTGAGCGCGGCCTCCGCCGCACGGCCGGCCTCGCGGGCGGCAGCGATGTCGCGGTCCAGCGCGTCACGCTCGGCGCGGAGCCGGTCCACCTCGGCGGCACGCGACTCCACCTCAGCTCGGGCGGCCTCCAGCTCGCGCTCCAGCCGGCGACACTCCGCCGGGAGATCGCGCAGTTCCCGCTCGCGGGCGAGGGTGCCGCTCTCCTTGACGCGCGCGCCGCCGGTCACCGCGCCGCTGCTGCGGGTGATCTCCCCGCCGAGGGTGACCACGCTCCAGCCCGGCGGCAGCGCGCGGAGGATGGCGCGGGTCGCGGTCAGGTCGTCGGTGACCACGACACGGCCGAGCAGCCCGGTCACGATCGGCTCGACGCGCGGATCGTAGTCGATCAGCTCGACGGCAAGGCCGCGGACTCCGGGGTGATCCAGCCGCGGTGCGCGGACCGAGCTGCCGCGGACGGTATCCAGCGGCTGGAAGGTGGCGCGCCCGGCCTGAGTGCGCTTGAGATGCGCGATGGCCTGCTCCGCGTCGCGCCAGCGCTCCACCACGATGTCTTGCAGGTGGCCGCCGAGCGCGGCTTCCATGGCCGCTTCAAGTTCCGGCGGGACGATGAGGAGCGACGCCAGGGTGCCGACGATGCCCTGGAGCTGCCCAGCGCGGGCGGCGTCCAGCACCGCGCGGGTTCCGGCGTAGAGACCGGCCCCGCTGTCGCGCAGCCGGGTGAGCGCCTCGAGGCGCGTCGTGCGCTCGACCAGCCGACGCTCGACGGCCTTCATGGCGCGCTCGGCCTCGTCCCGCGCGGCGGCGGCCGCGCCCAGCGCTGCCTCGAGGCGCTCGCGCTCGGCCGCCAGTGCCGCCAATCGCTCCCGGGCCTCGTCGCGGGCCTTCGTGGCTGCCGCGGCCTGCGCCTCCAGCTCGGCGAGTCGCTCGGCACGGGCGCGCTGCTCGCGGTCGAGCCGGTCCCGCGTGGCGAGCAAGTCCCGCTCCTGCTGGTCGAGCAGATCCCGGCGGGAGGCAGCCGCGAGGGCGGCGCGCTCGGCCTCGGTGATGGCCTGCTCCGCCTGCCGCAGCGCGGCGGCCAGCCGCTCGCGCTCGGCGCGGGCCGTCGCGTCCGCCTCGGCGAGCCGGGCGATAGCGGCTTCCCGCTCGGCGATCTCCGCGTCGATCGCCTGGAGCCCGTCGCTCGCCTCCTGTGCCTCCCGCGCGGCGGTTTCGTACGCACCGCGCAGCCGCGCCGCCTCCTGCGCCAGGTCATCGCGGCGCCGCGCCTGCGCGGCACGACGCTCGGCGGCAAGCGCGCGGCGGTGCTCGACCTCTCGCTCCTCCGCACGCAGCCGGGCCGTTTCAGCCGCCAGGCGATCGACCTCGGCGCGCTGTGCCGCCCCCCGCTGCTCGACCTCAGTCAGGGCGGCCCGCGCGGCAGCGTGCGCCGCGGTGGCGGCCTCGACCGCCTGTGCGGCTGCTGCCTCCGCCGCCTCGGCGGCGTGCAGGCGCTGCCGGGCGCCCCGCCACTGGTGGGCGTAGAGCCGGAGCAGCGCAGCCTGGAGCCGCTCGCGCACCTCGCCCGACTCCCGCGCCTGCCGCGCGGCGCGCTCCAGGCTGCGCAGCCGCGGCTCGATCTCGGCCAGCAGGTCCTCCAGCCGGGTGCTGTTGGCCTCCGTCTCGGCCAGGTGGCGCTGGGCTTCGGCCTGCTTCAGCCGCAGCCCGGTGATACCGGCCGCGTGCTCGAACAGGCCGCGCCGCTCCTCCGGCCGCTGGCTCAGGACCGCGTCGACCAGTCCCTGGCCGATGACGGTGTACGCCTGCCCGAGCGAGGCAGTCACCTGAAGCACGTCCTTCAGGCGGACGCGCGCGCCGTTGATGAAGTACTGGTTCTCACCGCTCCGGTAGGCGCGGCGGGTGATGGTGATCTCGCTGAACGGGAGGGGGAGATCCCCCGACTCGTTGTCGAGGGTGAGGCTGACCTCGGCCATGCCGAGCGGCGCCCGGGCGGCGCTCCCGGCGAAGATGACATCCTCGGTGCGGCGTCCACGCAGGCTGGCGTAGCTCTGCTCGCCCAGCGCCCAGCGCACGGCCTCGGCGATGTTCGACTTGCCGGAGCCGTTGGGGCCGATGATCGCCGTGATGCCCGGGTCGAAGACGAACGTCGTCGGCGTGGCAAAGCTCTTGAAACCATGCAGTTCGAGGCGTTTCAGCCGCGTCGGCATGCCTGTCCCGTCAATGTGTCGCGCTGTCGTGGATGGAGCCGGGGTTCCGGTGCCGCGCGGCCGAGTCGTCGGCCACCGCGACGCCGCGGGCACGGGGCCGAATGCTACCATCTGTCCGGACACCCGGCAACTGCACGGGGCGGAACAACAGTGAGGGACGGGCATGCTGATCGGCGCGTCCACCGGGACGCTCTACCCCCACCAGCACACCGAGGACGCGGTGGAGACGCTGGCACGCCTCGGGTTCCCTGCCATCGAGGTGGTACTGCAAACGGCAGGCGAGTACGAGCCGGGGTTCGTCCGGGATCTGGCGGCTCGTGCCCACGCAGGCGGGACAGCCGTCACCTCGGTGCACTCCTTCACCGGCCTGCACCCGCTGTTCGATCCCTACCCGCGACGGCGCGAGGAGGGACGCCGGGCGCTCCTGCGCGCCATCGACGCGGCCGCGACGCTCGGCGCACGCGTCCTCATCTGGCACGGCCCGACCCGCCGCGAGCTCCCCGAGGGCGTGGCGTCCGAGCGGCTGCACGCGGTTCTCGCCGACCTGGGCGAGGCGGCCGCCGGAGCAGGCGTGACCCTGTCGCTGGAGAACGTGAGCTGGTGCCTGGTGCGGGATGCCGCGAGCGTCCGCGTGGTGCGCGGCTGGGGAGTGCCGATCGGCTTCACCTTCGACCCGTTCCAGGCCGCCGAGACGGGGGTCGATAGCGGAGAACTGCTCGACGCCATGCGCGGCGCGCTGGTCAACGTCCACCTCAGCGACCACGCACCCGGCGGGCGCCGGCACCTGCCGGTGGGCGAAGGGACCATCGACTGGCGCAACCTGCTCGCCCGGCTCCGCGCCACCAGCTACACCGGGCCGCTGATCCTCGAAGGGAACTGCGACGGGGACCTCAGCCGCCTGATCCGCAGCCGCCAGGTGGTGGCCGAGCTCCTGGAGAGTTACCTCAGATAGCTTGAGGGACGGCCCTCACCCCGTTGCTCGCGAAACAGCTCCCCTCTCCCAAAGTTGGGAGAGGGGCCGGGGGTGAGGGCCGCTCCTGGAAAGGCCGTTGACGCCTGCGGGCGACGCACGAATACTGGCGGTGCTGCGATACTGGAGCGACAGTACGCGTTGAGGGTAAGGAGGGCACGTTTATGGCCGGGTTGGTCTTCGCTGCGGTGCTGCCGCACGGGTTCCCGATCATCCCCGATCTGAGCGACGACGCCGAGGGCGCGCTCGCCACGCGTGCGGCGATGGAGGAAGCGGGGCGTCGCTGCGCCGCTGCGCAACCCGACGTCATCGTGGTCGCCACCCCCCATGGCACACGGGTGGACGGCGCGGTCTGCCTGGCGTCAGTCGCCCGTGGCGCCGGGACGCTGCGCTGGGAGGGGCGGCAGGTCGAGATGAACATCCCGGTCGACGGCCCGATGACCGACCTCATTGCCGAGCGGGCCCGAGAGCGCCAGATCCCGATCGCGATGGCGGGCTTCGCCGGCAACCGTCGGTATCAGAGCGCGATCCCGCTCGACTGGGGCACCATCACCCCGCTTTGGTTCCTGGGACACGGCCGCAACATGGTGGGACACGGCGACGTCCTGGCCCCCGCCCCGGAGGATGTCGGCCCCCCGGCCGTGATCGCAACGCCGTCGCGTCTGCTGCCGCGGGAGACGATGATCGATTTCGGTGTCGCCATCGCCGAGGCGGCCGCGCAGAGCGGGCGGCGGGTAGCCTTCGTCGCGTCCTGTGACTGGGCCCATACGCACAAGGAGGACGGGCCGTACGGCTTCCACCCAGCCGCGGCCGAGGTCGACGCCAAGGTGGTCGCCGCGCTGAAGGACAACGACCCCGGCCGGTTGATTTCGCTGACCGAGGAAGAGGTGCAGAACGCGGCCATCGACGGCCTGTGGCAGACGCTCATGCTAGCCGGTGCCATGGCCCACACCCCGATGCGGGGCGAGGTCCTCTCCTACGAAGCCCCGTCGTACTACGGCATGATCGTCGCGACGTTCACCCCGGAGTCCTAGCGCGCGGGCCGGCGTGATCCGCCGGCCGGTGTCGGTTTCAACGCCCAAATACGCACCCGCAGCGGTCGCCGGCGATGCGTTGGCGACCGCTGTCACAGAGTTGGCATGCCTCGGCCACGAGGAATGATCCCCGTGGTATGCGACCGCCCGTAGCATCGGCCCAGGGGACGACACGGGAACGGTGATGGGAGCGGAGAGATGGGTCAGCACGGAGCGGTACCCCGGCGGGTCGGTCGCGCCAGCCTGGTTGCGGTGGTGATCCTGGCGCTCGTGGCCGTGGGGCTGCCGGCTCGGCAGGCCCAGGCCGCTTCCGGCGATGTCCAGACGATCTATCGGTTCAGCACCGACCAGCCGGTGATCGCGCTCACCTTCGACTGTGGCTCTGATACCGGCTATGCGGCGCAGATCCTCGACACGGCCAAGGCCAAAGGGGTGCGCCTGAGCTTCGGAATGACCGGAACCTGGGCGCAAGCCAATCCGGACCTGGTCCGGCGGATGGTCGTCGAGGGGCACCACCTCATCAACCACTCCTGGAACCACCCCGACTTCACCACCATCACCCCGGCCCAGCGCGCCGATCAGCTCCGGCGCACCGCAGACCTGGTACGGTCCCTGACCGGCCACGAGCTCCGGCCCTACTTCCGCCCGCCCTACGGGGCGTACAACGCCGGCGTGCTCGCCGACGTGGCGGCCAATGGCTACACCTACAGCATCATGTGGACGGTGGATACGCTCGGCTGGCAGGGCAAGTCGATCGGGGAGATCACCCAGCGCACCCTCGACGCCGCCGCGCCCGGGGCGATCGTGCTGATGCACGTCGGAGCCGCCTCGCTGGACGGCCCCGCACTGGGCGGCATCATCGACCAGCTCCGCGCCCGCGGCTACCGATTCGCCACGGTCGACGACTTCATCGCCGGGCGCATCGGCCCGACGTTCCGCTACTTCCCCGAGACCGGCCACTGGGTCGGCCACGGGTTCCTCGCCTACTGGGAGCGGTTCGGCGGGTTGCCGGTCTTCGGCTACCCGCTGACCGAGGAGTTCCGCGAGCACGGCGTCACCGTGCAGTACTTCGAGCGCGCCCGCTTCGAGTGGCACCCCGGCGTCTGGCCGGAGCGGTACGACGTGCTGCTCGGCCTACTCGGGCGGCAGGTGACCGCCGGGCGCGAAGGGGAAGCTCCGTTCCGGCCGATCCAGGCCGGGAACGACGCCAACTGCACCTTCTATCCCCAGACGGGTCACCGCCTCTGCTTCGGCTTCCGCGACTACTGGCAGGCACGAGGGGGACTCGCGATCTTCGGCTACCCGATCAGCGAGGAGTTCGAGGAGAACGGGGTGACCGTCCAGTACTTCGAGCGACAGCGCTTCGAGTACCATCCGGAAGCCCCGCCCGCCTGGCGGGTCATGGGTGGACACCTCGGTCGCCAGGTGCTGGCGATGCAGCCGCGGTAGGAGTTACGGGGGTGGCTCGTCCCGGGCCGCCCCTCACCTCGCCTGGCTGCGGCGCACCGCGAAGCCGAGTGCCCCGCCGGCGACGAAACAGATCACGATTCCGATAAGGACGAGGGCAACCTTCCCAAGCGTGCTGTCAGGAGCGCCACGCCCCATCACGCCGCCGAGCAACAAGGCCGCGGACGCGGCGCAGAGCGTGATGGCCACACACAGCCAGACCAGGGACTGCCGAAAACCTGCCGGCCCGGCCTCGTCGCGGGGTGGTTGGCCGGTCTCGTCAGGCTGGTTCGATCGGAGATCGTGACCCATGGCTCACCAACCCTTCACACGAACACGTTGTGTCCCTGCGGCCATCCTAAGCCATGGCGCACCTACCCGCTACTGACCGTTCGGCCAGGAGCATGTGAATTTCTACACCAATGCTTGACAGCGGCGGACGAACGGGCTACGATAGCGGCACTATGGAGACGCGGATTAACTGCGACCAACACCGATACGAGTACCAGGACTGGTACTACTTTTACGTTACCCCTCCGGCGTGGCTGGTGGGGCGATCGGTGTTGATCCGGTAGCCGCGTCACCACCAAGCAACGTCGGAGGGGAGCAGAGGTAACCACCTCTGCTTTTTTGTTTGCCGGAATCCGGGCGCGGATGGCGGCGAGCTCGGTCAGAAGGGAATGCGGGCGATGATCGTACGGATGCACCAAGGCACTGACACGGAAGCGGCCAAAACGGTCGCCGAGCACTTGCGGTCACGGGGCTTCGAGGTGCACCTGCTGGCCTCGAGCGGCGCGCCGGTCATCGGTGTCAACGGCCGGCCGATCCCGGACGACCTCGGCCAGACCCTTTGCAGCCTGCCGGGCGTCGCGGACGTGCTTGATTCGCCCCGCCCCTACCGGCTGGCCGCGCGCGAGGCGCGCCCGTCCGGCACCGTCGTGCAGGTCGGCAACGTCCGCATCGGCGGGCCGGAGCCGGTCATCATCGCCGGGCCGTGTACCGTCGAGAGCCGCGAGCAGATGCTGCGGGCCGCGGAGGCGGTTCGCGCAGCGGGTGCGGTGATGCTCCGCGGCGGCGCATTCAAGCCCCGCACCTCCCCCTACAGCTTCCAGGGACTCGGCGAGGAGGGACTACGCCTGCTCGCTGAGGCCGGTGCCGCGACCGGGATGCCGGTCGTCAGCGAGGTGATGGAGCCGGATCAGGTCGAGCTCGTCGCCGAGTACGCCGATGTCCTCCAGATCGGCAGCCGCAACATGGCAAACTTCCCGCTCCTTAGGCGGGTCGCCCGCGTCAATCGCCCAGTGCTCCTGAAGCGCGGCTTCGCCGCCACCATCGAGGAGTGGCTCCTCTCGGCCGAGTACATCTTGGCCGGGGGCAACGACCGCGTCATCCTCTGCGAGCGCGGCATCCGCAGCTTCGACCCCTCCACCCGCTTCACCCTGGACCTGAACGCCGTCCCGCTCGTCCGCCAGCTCAGCCACCTGCCGATCATCGTCGACCCCAGCCACGGCACCGGACGCCGCGACCTGGTGGCCTCGATGGCCCTGGCAGGCATCGCCGCGGGAGCGCACGGCCTGATCATCGAAGCCGTGCCCGATCCCGACGCCGCCCTGTGTGACGGCCCGCAATCGATCACGCCCGATACGCTGGCCACCATCGCCGCCCGAGCACGGGCCATTCACTCGGCCCTCATGCCGGAGCTGGCCGTCACCGCCTGATCCCGCCCACCAGATCAACTCCTCCTCGTGTCCCGTTCGAGCGCCGCCCCCACGGCGCTCGAACGTTTTCCGCGACGGTCGAGGGCAGCCATCCCCCTGGCACTTCGACATTGATAACCCCGCTCGCGCAGCGAGGGACGCGTGGGATGAGAAGGGGCTCTCGGAGAGGGTAATCGCGCCCCGGAGAACAGGTGCAAGGATCCCGTGCCGCGGCCCGTGCCCAGGGCTAAAGCCGCCGGGCTGAAACCGGGTAAACCCACTGAAGGGGCTACGATGGCCACACCCGGGCGGCGGCGATCCGGCACCCACCGGGAACCGCGTCCCTAGCCCCTTCAGTGGGCTTTGTATTGTCAGCCCGGCGGCTTTAGCCCCGGGCACGCGTCGGATGGCCGGAACCGAATGCCGGGATGCGAGCCCGAATTCCCCAGCGGCTTGAGCCGGCTTTCCTTGTCAGATCAGGCTTCCGCCTGCATCTGGGTTGAAGCCTCCTCGGGCACCAGCGCCGCAAAGCCGTCCGCCAGGTCATAGAGGCGCGCGTTGGGCGGCACAGCGCGCAGGCGCCAGACCATCCAGAGGTCTCCCACCGCGCCCGCGGCGTTCACGATCAACACCACCAGCGTCGCCTCGGCACCCTTCGGCCACCAGACCATGGCGGCGATCCCTACGATCGAGATGACCACGAGCGGCGCCAAGGCAATCGCGGCGTAGGCCAAACGCCCGACCGGTTCGCGGAACGTCGTGTAGGCGAACCCGGCGCCGACCCCGAAGCTTGGGCGTGCGCCGATGAGCAGGGACACGACGCCGTGCACGGCCTCGTGCAGCAGCGGCACGACCACCAGCATCAGGAGCAGTCCCACCAGGATCGCCCGGAAGGTGAAGACGACCGCAAACTCGGACGGCCCACCCAGCACCGCGACGGCGAGCGAGAAGAAGACGAACCACAGTGGCACCGACAGGCAGCCGAAGGCACTCAGGCGCCCCAGCGGCACCTGCTCCCACAGCGCTAACCGGTACCCCGGCACCACCGGCGGCTCGCGACGCGGCGGGCCGCCGATTGAGAACCAGATGGGCGGCACCGCGGAACGCCGTGTGCCGTTTGCGCTCGACCCCTCGCTCGTCATACCAGCCTCATGTCCGCCAGGGCACCTGTCCGGCTCCGGCCATCGCCCGCTGCATCGCGGCCACGGCATCCGGAGCCGATGGGTCTCCCGCTTCAACCGCGGCCAGGGCACGGTCCAGGAGCAGGGCGACGGTCGAGAACGGCAGGTTCATCAGGTAGCGCGGCGACGCCTGGAGGTAGGCGCCGAGCAGCGCCTGCATGAACAACTCGGCCGTCTCCACGGGCACGCCGAGCGTACCAAGGTCGACCGCCAGGGTGGCGACGTCTTCGGACGCGTCGGCAACCCGCGCCGCGCTCCACCCCACGATCCCGCTGACCTCACCATCGACGAGCAGCACGTTGGCCAGCCGGAAATCGCCGTGGCACAGGCAGACGGATACTTCCACCGGGCGGCGCAGGTCGAGCCACGCGAGCGCCGCCGAGAACGGCGAGCGCGCTTCCGCCGGGAGGGCCGCGATGCGCGCTTCCCACTGCTCCCAGCGGGCCTGGACCTGGTCGTCCACGAGGTCTTCCGGCAACGCCTCGGGATCCGCCAGCCAGGGTGCCACCTGCGTCCACGACAGCGCATGAACCTCGGCCAGTGCCCGCGCCACGGTGAACGCGTGCGCACTCACTTCCCAGCGCATCCCCGCGCCCCGCAGCACCTCATCGGCCGGGCGGCCGGGCAGGTGCTCCATGATGAGGACCGGTGAGGCGGGATCACCCTCCACCAGGCGCGGCACCGGCACCGACGTCTCGGCCACTGCCGCGAGGATCCGTCGCTCTGCTCCGCCCTCGTCCGGCTTGGCGGCAAACCACGCTGCTTGCTGCTGCCCGCCCGCCAGCCAGGTCACCTCGACGGCCAGCAGCGACCCGGACCCACCCTCAGCCTGCGGCTCAACGGCGCGCGCCGCGATCTGCACCGCGTCCGGATGCCGATGCCGCACCGCCTCCACGACCGCGGCCACGACTTGCTCCGACACGTGCGCCTCCTCTCCGCCGCTCGCGCGGCTGTCACCGAGGATACACCTACGGCGCGCGATCACGCCCCAGAAAGCCCGACCGGGCGGCGGATGTGACCTGCTATCATCCCTGCCGGGTCGCGCCCGGGGAAGCACCGGGCGGCAGCGAGCCTCGGAGTGTACCGAGCATGCGCATCCTCTTCCTGACACCATACCTGCCCGACCCGCCCGACTTCGGCGGCGCGGCGCGGATGTTCCACCTGATCCAGGAGGTGGCGACGCGCCACGAGGTGGTGGTGCTCAGCCTCGCCGGCTCCGGCGAGACACCGACCGGGACCGGCAGTCTCCCGGCGCGCATCGTGCCGGTGCCGGTGCCGCTGACCGCGCGCCAGCCGCCGGGCGGGCGCAAGCGCCTGGGGCAGATCCGCTCGCTCCTCTCTCGCCGCTCGTTTCAGCACGCCCTCTACCATCATCCGGCGATGCAGCGCGCGCTCGACCGGCTGACGCGCGAGGAGCGGTTCGATTTGATCCAGATCGAGTTCTCGCAGATGGGCGGCTACCGGGTGCCGCCCGGTGTGCCGGTCGTGCTCGACATCCACAACGTGGAGTACGACGTGCTGCGACAGGCCGCCACACAGGGGTCGCTGCCGCGCCGGATCTTCAATCAGATCGAGTACCGCAAGTTCCGTCGGGAGGAGGTCGCCGCCTGGCGACGCGCCACGGCCTGCATCGCCACTTCGGCCGCCGATGCCGCCGTAGTGCGAGACGCCACCGGCCGCGAGGTGGCGGTCGTCCCCAACGGTGTCGACCTCGACCGCTTCCCCCGCTTCCCGCTCGACCAGGCCGACCCGGCCGCGCTCGTCTTCGTCGGCGCCATGCGCTACCGGCCGAACGCCGACGCGGCCCGCTGGTTCGTCGAGCACGTCTTCCCGCGCGTGCGCACCGCGCTGCCGACCGCGACCTTCACCATCGTCGGCGCCGACCCGCCGCCGGGCGTCCTCGCGCTCGGCAGCGTGCCCGGCGTCTGCGTCACCGGCACCGTGCCCGACGTCCGCCCCTGGGTCGAGCGCGCCGGGATGGTCGTCGTCCCGCTGCGAGCGGGAGGAGGGACCCGGCTCAAGATCCTCGAAGCCTTCGCCATGGGTCGCCCGGTCGTCTCCACTCGCCTCGGAGCCGCCGGGATCGACGCTGCGGACGGCGAGCACCTCCTGCTGGCCGACACACCGGACGGTATCGCCGCCGCCATCACCCGCCTCGCGGCCGATGCGCCCCTCCGGCAGGCCCTCACCGACCGCGCCTACGCCCTCGTGCGCGAGCGCTACCAGTGGCGCGCCATCGCGGCCGAACTGGATGCGGT
>NZ_JADGHZ010000281.1 GCF_019683595.1 Sphaerobacter sp.
ATGACGCCACAGATCACGCCGAGCGCGAACGGATAGATGAACGGGGTTCGCGGGCCCTGCGACATGATCAACCCCTCCGGGGCCAACTACACCGGATGCCGACGGCTACTGGATCACCAGAAGCCGCTGGGCATCGGTCCACAACTCCTCCAACCGGTAGAACTCTCGTTGCTCGGCGGTGAACAGGTGCACGATGGCGTCTCCGTAGTCCAGGACAATCCAGCCGCTTTCAGGGACGCCCTCGCGCCGCTGCGGACGGATGTTCTCCTTGGCCAGTTCCTGTTCGATGTGCTCGGTCACGGCGCGGAGTTGCCGCGCGTTCTCGACCGAACTGATGACGAAGTAGTCGGCGATGGGCGAGAGATGTCGGATATCGAGGACGAGAATGTCTCTTGCCAGCGAGTCCGATGCGATCTCTGCGATCTGCCGCGCAAGCGCTGCCGCCTCGATAACGCCCTCCTGTCCGTCCAACGTGTACGTACACCACTATATCATGCACCAACAGGGAGTACAAGGCCCCGTTGCGCCGGTGGGCCTGGTAGGATTCGAACCTACGACCTTGAGGTTATGAGCCCCTTGCTCTGCCGCTGAGCTACAGGCCCGCTTTGGATTAACCAATTCTAGTCGAATGTGACGAGGTCGGGCAACGGCGGCGATAGGCGGCATCGACCGGCGCGCCGCTCGGACTCCCGGCCATCAGCGTGGAGTCGCCGTGCGGCGGATTCCCCGTCAACGCGGCATGGTGAACTCAGTGCGGCCCGCCGAGGCCGCCCAGGCGGGGACATGATGCGGCGGTGCATGTGGCCGCCGGCGAGACGAGTTCGACCCGCTCTGCCCGGCGCCGGCGCTCGTGGCCGGGAGGAACGGGCGTGATCCGGCCTCCACCTGCCGGTTGATGGGAAGCCCGGTGACGGCGCGGATGCCGCGTGGCGCGAGCGTCTACGCCGTCTTGAACTCGGTCCAAATGCGGTCGTACTTCGAGATGTCGTCCCCGACGTCCTCGATCCACTGGAGGCGGTTGATGACCTCCTCGCTTGGATAGACGGCCGGGTTATTTAGGATCCAATCCTCGATCAGTCCCTGATCGCGTGCGGCCTTGTTTGGGCTGGCGTACCACACGAAGTTGGCGTTGGCCGCGGCGACCTCGGGCAGGTTCATAAAGTCAATGAAGGCCATCGCCGTGTAGAGGTTGGGCGCGCCCTTCGGCACGGCAAGGTTGTCCTGCCAGATGACCGCGCCCTCCTTGGGCAGGAAGTACTTCAGCCCCTCCTTCTGGTCCGCCGTCAGCAGTGCGTCGCCGGTCCACATATGCGCCATGACGGCCTCGCCGCCGAGCATCATGTCGTCGTTGTTCTGGCTGCTGTAGGCGGTGACATAGGGTTTCTGCTCCATCAACACCGCTTTGGCCTTCTGCAGTGCCTCGTCGCTCGTCTCGTTGACGGAGTAACCGAGGGACATCAGCGCCGCGCCGATGACCTCCCGCTGGTCGTCGAGCATGACCAGCTTGCCTTGCACCTCGGATGACGGGTGGAAGACGGGTTCCCAGCTATCCAGCTCCTCGCCGAGCAAGTTGACGTCATACAGCACGCCCGTCGTGCCCCAGAGGTAGGGCATGCTGTACGTGTTGTCCGGGTCATAGTAGGCGCCGAGGTTGGCAGGGTCGATGTTGGCGAACGACTGGATGATCTCCGTATCGAGCGGCTCGAGCATGCCGAGCTGGATCATGACCCCGACCATGTAGTCGGACGGGACGATCACATCGTAGCCGCTCGCGCCGCCCTGCAGCTTGGCCAGCAGGTCCTCGTTGCTGGCGTACGTGTCCTCGATGACCCGTACGCCGTATGCGGCCTCGAAGGCGTTCGGCACGTCGGGGGACAGGTACTCGGACCAGTTGTAGAGGTGCAACTCCGAGGAGAGCTTGGAGCGGTCGATGTAGTCCGGCATGGTGACGTTGAGCGTACTGGCCTCCTCCTCGCTCGTCGCGGTGCCCACGGTCCCGCCTGAGCCTTGATCGCTCCCTGTAGGGGAGGGTTGGGACTCGGCCGAACTTCCGCCGCAGGCCGCCAGCAGAGCGGCGATCGCGGGCATGCTCATGCCTGCCAGGGCAAGGCGGCGGATCAACTCCCGCCGGGAGATCGAGCCGTGTAGCCAGGCGCGGACGAGGAGCTGGGTGTGTTGCCGTGCCATATTGATCTCCTCCGCAGGTCAGCGTTTCCGCTGCAAGAGTGTCGAACTCAGCACCAACGCGATCGACGCCACGAGCAGGACGGTCGAGATGGCGTTCACCTCGGGTGTCACCCCGCGCCGGACGCGACCGTAAATCTCGAGCGGGAGGGTGGTCGAGCCCACCCCGGCGGTGAAGAACGTGATGACGAAGTCATCGATCGAGAGCGTGAAGGCGAGCAAGGCACCGGCCAGGATGCCGGGCATCAGCAGGGGCAGCGTGACGCGCCGGAACGTCTGCCACTCGTTGGCGCCGAGGTCTTTGGCGGCCTCCTCCAGTCGCCGGTCAAAGTCCGCAAGGCGCGCACGCACGACGACGGCGACGAACGGGAAGGAGAAGGCGATGTGGGCAATCGTGATCGTCCCGAGCCCGAAATTGAGCTGGAGCTTGGTCCACTGTGCCAGCAGGCCGAAGCTGAAGTTGAAGAACACCAGCAAGGAGATCGCCATCACGATCTCGGGCACGATGATGGGGAGGTACATCGCGCCCTCGAAGGCCGTGCGCCCGCGGAAGCGATAGCGATCCAGCGCGAGCGCGGTGAGGGTTCCGATCACGGTCGACACCACCGTGCAGATGACGGCGATGATGGCGCTATTCCGTGCCGCGTTGAGCGCCTTGGCGTCCTGGACAATCTGTGCGTACCAGTCGAACGTGAAACCGGTCCAGACCGTCTGCTGCCGGGCCGCATTGAAGCTGAAGATCACCAGGATCAGGATGGGGGCGTACAGGAAGATGAAGGTCAAGGCGAGGTGGGACTGCAACACGATCGGTCCCAGCCGGATCCCGCGCGGGCGCGCGGTGGCCGCCGGCGCGACCTTTTCCACCGCGGGCGCTGACGTAGTCATACCGCGCGCTCCCCTCCGCTGCGGAAGTAGGCGAGCGTCGAGGCCAGCACGATGGCCATCAGGACGAAGGAAATGGCCGAACCGAAGGGCCAGTGCCGTGCCGTCAGGAACTGCTGCTGGATCAGGTTGCCGATCATGACGACCTTTCCGCCGCCGAGGAGGTCAGGGGTGACGAAGGCACCGACCGACGGGATAAAGACCAGGATCGACCCGGCGACCACTCCGGGCATCGTCAGCGGCAGCATCACCCGCAGGAAGACGCGCCG
>NZ_JADGHZ010000282.1 GCF_019683595.1 Sphaerobacter sp.
GTGGGCTCCTCTACGACAAAGACGTGCCCAACGTCGGCAACTACACGGCGCCGCTGCGCTTCGCGGCCGAATGCGGGGTCCCTGCCGCCGTGCTCGGCGTCGGGACCCAAGGCATCCGGACCGAGATTGGCCGAGCGGCGTACCGCGATGCCCTGCCCCTCGCAGCGCTCGCGACCGTCCGCGACGTTACGGACGCGGAGATCCTGGACCGGGAGTGTGGACTGGCCGGCATACAGGTCACGGCTGATCTCGCCTTCACGCTTCCCGAACTTGATCCGGCCTGGCAGTCACAGCGCCGCACCAGCGGCGCCAAACCGATCGCGCTGCTGTCCGTCGGGAAGCGCCTCGACCTGGTTTCCGGCAAGGAAGGCTACGCGCTGCAGACCACGATCGCGCTCGTCGAGGCGCTCCAAGGGACACACGAGGTGATCCTCGCCCAGCACTCAGCGGACGATGAGGAAATCTGCGCCGGGGCCGAAGCGGCGACCGGTGCGCGGCGCTTGAAGCTCGCGGAGCTTGGTGTGCGCGCGACGCTCGACGTCTATGCCTCCGCCGACCTCGCCGTGACGAGCCGCTACCACGGAGTCGTCTTCGCCGCGCTCGCGGGCATCCCGGTCGCGCCGGTGTGCTCCCGTGAGGACAAGATCGGGCGCCTGATCACCCACGCACTCCCCTCGCTGGACTGCGCTGCCAGCGAGGTCTCGGAAGGGACTGCGCCGCCTCTCGTGGCCGAGGAGATCGTCCGGCGCGCGGTGCCAGCCGCGCGCGACGAGGTGGATGCCGTTCGCGCCGCGGCAGCGCGGAACATCGGCCTGCTCGCAGCCGCAATCCGGGACCCGTCGGCTGCGCTCCGTCCCAACGCCCGGCCGCGAGAGGCTGCTCTTGGCCGATCGGCCATCTGCGGCTGGGTCCCTCCGGAGCGCGTGGCCGCCCCATCTCAACCACGACCCGGTAAGCTCCCCTCCTCCAGCCAGGCTTCACCTTCCGATCGGTCACCGCCCCAAGGGCAGACCGCCGAGCAATCCCCTCAGCCACGCCAGAAGCGCCAGCGAAGCCAAGCCGACCCGCTCCCCAGTGTGGTGCGTGATCTTTGCGGAGAGGGCGTCTTCCTCGACGTGGGGCTTCCGACGACGGGCGCTGACGCCTCCCAGCCGGTACAGCCGTGCGTGGGACACATTCCGGTCGTGTCGCTCGACCTGCATCCCCAGGACGATGGGATGGCCGGACGCATAGCGCTCAGCATCAACGGCTCTGCGTCGGCCGACCTCGAACCGCTCCCATCCGGCGCGCATCCGCTGGACGCGGCAACCGACTGGATGCGGTCCAACGGGCTGCCGCCGGTGTCCCTTGTCCGTCTCGTTGATCCCGACCCCACCCTCCTGCTCCGGGCGATCAAGCGCTTCAGCGGCGCCACCATCCTCGTCGACGGCTGGGATGCGATGTGCCCAACCGAGGAGGACGTTAAGACGCTCAGCGTTCACCTTGCGCTGGAGGACATCGGACTGTTCGAACTCCGCGGCGAGGAGCTTCTGCCGGTCCCGATCTTTTCGGTGGGCGAGTGTGGCTCCTCCATCGTAGTTGCGCGCCCCCTGGCGCAGATGGCTTCCCCCCGGATGTCGGAGCAATAACCTGGGAATGCGCTACCCAATCTTCGTGAGTTTCTACGCCGGCGACCGCTACTATCACGAGGCCGCCAAGCGGCTGATCGATGACTGCGAACGCCTGGGCATCCCCCACGACATCGAGGAACTCGAAGTCTCCGCAGGCTTCGACTGGGCGGACATCTGCCGCATGAAGGCCCGGCTTTTCCACCGGAAGCTCGAAGAGCACAAGGGGGCGATCTGCTGGATCGACGTGGACAGCCGCCTCCTGGCGAAGCCTCCGGTATTCGATGGGGCGAACTTCGACTTCGCCGCAATCTTGCGGAATTACACCTATCTTAAGGACTACGACCCGGTCATGTTCGGGCGGACGTTCTGCCCCAGCTTCCTCTTCTTCAACTACACGGACGGCGGGCGCCGCTTCGCCGAGCGCATCGCCGAGCTGGAAGCGCGAGCCGAGAACAAGGCGACCGATGACTATTTTCTCGAGGAGGCCTGGCGCACTTCGAAGGATGAAATGGAGATCCTCCTCCTCCCGCCGAAACGGTTCTCGATCAGCGGCTCCTTCGAGGATGCACCCTCCCATACATGGGTGTGGTTCGGCCTGTCCGGCAACGTGCGGAAGTTCATCGACAAGGTCGACCAGCACTCCGCTGGCCTGTTCGAAAGACAGCGCCAGTTCCGAACGCTGAAGTCGCTCATGGCCGCCGAGGTCGCGGAGGGCAACCTCCTGCCAGCGACAGTCTACCTGAGGAAAATGGCGGAGTTGGACCCGCAGCAGGACGACGTCATCCACAAGCTCGGCCGGGTGCTGCGCCGCCAGAAGCTGTTCGACGATGCCCTGGAGGCGTACGAGGCGCGGCTGCGCCTGATCGAGGCGGAGGAGAGCCACTCGCAGCGCCATCACGAGTTCCTGCTGGGCTATTTCGACTTCCTCCTGGAGAGCGGTCGCCTGATCCTCGCCGGCAAGATCGCCGACCGCCTTCGGGCCGTGCCCGATCCGAAAATTCAGGCCATCCTCCGGAACCGCCTGTTCCGACTCTCCCTGGAGAAGAGGGCCCGCCAACTTCGCGCTGGGACTCGCAGGGTACCGCTGTGGTGGATGGAGACGCCCTACCCTGGAAATTTCGGAGACGTCCTCAACCCTTACGTCATCGAGAAGCTCACCGGCGCACCGCCGAAGCTTTCGGCGCCCGGCGCCGGGGTGCTCGCGATCGGGTCCATCATCAAGTTCGCGAAGGCCAACACTCGGGTATGGGGATCGGGATCGCCCCGCCTGACCGACAGGCTATCCGCCGAGGCGACCTACTGTGCGGTCCGCGGCCCCGCAACGCGGCGCCTCGTGCTGGATAGCGGCGCCGAGTGCCCGGAGGTCTTCGGCGACCCGGCCCTGTTGCTGCCGATCCTCTACCAGCCTCGGGTGCAGAAGCGCTACGCCCTTGGCCTCGTGCGGCACCACGTCCACGCGGACGAGCCCCTCGCACTTAGCGCGGAGGTTCAGGAGATAGACATCCTCCGCTGCGGCTACGGGGAGATCGAGAGGTTCATTGACGAGGTCTGCGAGTGCGAGGCCATCGTCTCCACCTCGCTCCACGGTCTCATCGTCGCGCAGGCCTACGGTATTCCCGCGATCTGGGGCACATTCTCCTCCTCGGAGAAGGGCATTCAGGGCGGCGACGTCAAGTTCATCGACTACTTCGCCTCCGTCGGCATCCATGATCCCAGGCC
>NZ_JADGHZ010000060.1 GCF_019683595.1 Sphaerobacter sp.
AGCAGTTCGGCTAGTTCCTCCGGGCTGTAGTAGGTGCGGCGGAGGAGCTCGGCGGGGGTTAGATGATCGCGGGTCGCCATCTGGCTCCTCAATTCCGGCTCGGTCCGATGTGACACCAATACCGTCGCAGAACGCACGCCATCGCCGCGCGGACGCAGCGGCGTCGTCCGAGGCCGCCGGGTCCGTGAACGGACGCGGACGAGGCATCGTCGGACGTTCGCGCTTCCGGATACTTGGTGTAGACTGCTGCTATGTCCGTTCCGCAGCGGCGTGAGGGGTGCCGCGCTCAGGGTTTGGAGGCTGCTATGCCGGCCACGACAGACGACCGGGCTCGCGTGGTTCGTGGGGCGTGCCCGCACGACTGCCCGGATACCTGCGCCACGTTGACGACCGTCCGAGATGGCCGTGCCATCCTCTTCAAGGCCGACCCGGAGCACCCGATTACCCAGGGCTGGCTCTGCGCCAAGGTCCGCCCCTATCTCGATCGGGTCTACCACCCGGACCGGCTGCTGTATCCCCTGCGGCGCGTCGGGCCGAAGGGGTCCGGCCGGTGGGAGCGAATCTCCTGGGATGAGGCGATCGCGGAGATCACGTCGCGCTGGAAGGCGATCATTGCCGAGCACGGCGCCGCGGCGATCCTGCCGTATTCCTACAGCGGCACGCTCGGGCTGGTGCAGAACACGGTGACGGCGGCGCGGCTCTGGAATCGTATGGGCGCCAGCGGCCTGGAGCGGTCGATCTGCGGCGCAGCGGCTGAGACGGCGGTCCAGATGACCTACGGTGCCCGCTGGGCGCCGGCCATGGCCGATGTCGAGCACAGCAAGCTAGTCCTGATTTGGGGCCACAACCCGGCCAGCACGAGCCCGCACTTCATGCCGTTCCTGCGTCGCGCCCAGCGGAATGGCACGCGTGTGGTCGTGATCGACCCGCGCCGCACGCGGACGGCCCGCTCGGCCGACCTGCACCTGCGGCCGCGCCCCGCGACCGACGGGGCGCTGGCGCTGGGGATGATGCACGTCATCTTCCGGGACGGACTGCACGACGAGGAATGGCTGGAAGCGCACACGGTCGGCTGGCGTGACCTGCGCGACCGCGCGGCGGAGTACCCGCCGGAGCGGGTCGCGGCCATTACCGGGCTGCCGGCCGAGCAGATTGTCGCGCTGGCGCGCGACTTCGCGACGACCAAGCCGGCGCTGTTGAAGTTTTCCGACGGCGTGCAGCGCCACGGGAACGGCGGGCAGACCGCGCGGGCGCTGGCCTGCCTCCCGGCCGTCGCCGGGCAGGTTGGGCGCCGGGGCGGCGGGCTGTTCTACAGCACCAGCGACTACGTGTCCTGGGACGGCGAGGCCGTTTCCCATGCATCGGAGTGCCCGCCGGTTCCGCGTATCGTCAACATGAACCGGCTCGGCGCGGCCCTTCAGGGGGAGGTCACCGACCCGCCGATCATGGCGCTCTACGTCTTCTGCGCCAACCCGGCGGCGTCCACGCCCGACCGTGGCGCGATTCTGGCCGGGCTGCAGCGGGAGGATCTCTTCACCGTCGTCCACGAGCTGTTCATGACCGACACGGCGCAGTACGCCGACATTGTCCTCCCGGCTACGAGCCAGTTGGAGCATGTGGACCTCCACAAGGGGTACGGCCACCGATTCCTGCAATACAACCACGCGGCGATTCCACCGCTGGGGGAGGCGAAGAGCGACTGGGACGTGATGCGCCTGCTGGCGGCGGCCATGGGCTATGACGAGCCGTGGTTGCAGCAGTCCGCTGAGGAGGTCATCGCCGAGATCCTCGACGCCACCCGCGCCCGCAACCCGTGGCTGGAGGGGATCACGCTGGAGCGCCTGCAGCGCGAGGGGACCGTGCCGATCGGGGCCGAGGTCGCGAACCTGGTGCCCTTCGCCGACGGCCGCTTCCCGACGCCCTCCGGCAAGCTGGAGCTGCGCTGCGACGCGCTTGCGGCGATGGGGCTCGACCCTGTCCCCGACTGGACCCCGCCGGCCGAGTTCGCCGACCTCGCCTGGGACGACCCGGCCGACCGGCGGCTGGTGCTGATCTCCGGTGCGGCGCATCACTTCGTCTCCAGCAGCCTGGCAAACGTGCCGAAGCTCGCCGCGCTGGAGGGGACGCCCTACGTCGAGATCAACCCGGAGGATGCGGCGGCGCGCGGCATCGCCGACGGGGATGACGTCGTGGTGGAGAACGCGCGCGGCTGGTGCCGCCTGCGCGCGGTGGTGACCGACGACGTGCCGCCCGGTGTGGCGGTCTCCCCGAAGGGGTTCTGGGGCATCCACTCGCCGTACGACCGGAACATCAACAACACGACCTCCGCCGCGCTGGCGGACCTAGCCGGGCAGAGCACCTTCCATAGCAACCTGGTCGAGATCCGCCCGGCAGCGGCCGCTGTGAGCGATGTGACGGTTCACCCCCTCGCCGCCCCGGCCGGGGAGAGCTGATCGGGCCATGACACGGCAGGAGCGCCGGCACGCTGCCGGCGCTCCTGATCCGGTAGCTATTCGTATCTCACGCCAGTGCGGGCATGACCTCTTCGACGAAGGCCTGGAGCGCGTCCCAGTCGACCGGTGGACGGATCACGAGGTTGACCCACTCCGCGCCCGCGTCGCGGTAGGCCCCCAGCCGGGCGATGGCTTCAGCCGGCCCGCCGGTGAGTTGTCCGTCGGCACGGAGGGCGGCCTCCTCCTGCAGTTGGGCATGCATCTTCTCGATCGCGGCGGGTGCCGCCGCGTCGGTCGCGCCCATGTAGAAGCCGACGTTGACCGAGCGCTCGATCGTGGCTGGGTCGCGCCCCTCTCGCTCACACCACTGGTCCAGCACCTCGGACTTCCGCTGGTACTCCTCCGGGCCGATGTAGGCGGCGTTCCAGCCGTCGGCGTAGCGGGCGGCGATCCGCAGAGTGCGACGCTCGCCGGTCCCGCCGATCCAAAGTGGCAGGCGGCCGCGCACCGGCTTGGGGTTGGCGTACGTGTTGTTGAGCTGGACGTAACGGCCGTCGAGGGTGGTCGTCTCCTGGGTCAAGAGCCCGGTCATGGCCCGCGCGCTCTCCTCCAGGTGGTCCATGCGGTCCCGGATGGGCGGGAAGGGGTAGCCGTAGGCGCGGTACTCCGGCTCGTGCCAGCCGGCGCCGAGGCCGACTTCAGCGCGCCCGCCGCTCAGGTGGTCGATCGTCACCATCGACTTGGCGAGCAGCCCCGGGTTGCGGAAGGCGGCGGCGAAGACGAGGCAGCCGATGCGGATCGAGCGTGTCTCGCAGGCCATCGCGGCCATGAGCGGCACGGCTTCGAAGTGCGGCGCGGCGGGGTCGGTGCGGCAGTAGAAATGATCCCAGACGGAGACCCAGATGAAGCCGTTCTGGTCGGCGTAGGTCCAGAGCCGGCGTAGCTCGTCGATCCCGCAGTTCTGCTGGCCAACATGGATCCCGAAGCGCATGATTGATGCTCCCTCCAACGGCTGTGTACGGCGCGGTGCGCGTGCCCGGCTACGATAGCGAATCGCACGCGCGCGCCGGTGTCAATCCGTGCCGCTATGGGCAGGCGCGGACCCGGCGGTATACTCGGAGAGCCGCCATCTGGCCGGTTCACGGATGGGTGCGCTGAAGCGACAGGAGAGCGAGGAACCATGATCGACCCGAACGCGGCGCTGCGGCTCGCGCGAAGATATGGCGTGTCCGTGGCGCAGGCCGAAGCGTTCCTCGAGTTTGCGGGCGGCAACGAGGCCGCCGCCGGTTGTGGCCTCGCGGCTCGGTCGCGGGGGATGTCGGAGATCCAGGCCCTGGCGGTGGTGACGGCCATGGCCGGGGCGCCGTATCGTGCAGGGCAGTACTGGCAGCGCCACGCGCCGCTGCTTCCCTCGCTGGCGGGCCTGGCCGCGTGGATGGGCGAGGCGGACGCCCTGGGCGACGGGTGGCGCGTCGTCTGGCGGCGATCCCGGTCATCCGACGCCTAACCGCGGACTTGTGCTCTGTCGCCGCGGCGCCGACAATACTCCTCATCATGGAGCCATGCGCAGCGGTGCCGGCCGCCGGCTCGGACCCGACCCGCGGCGGCGCGTCGCCGCGCCGATCGACCCGCTCGGGCAGCCGTCGGCGCTGCCCGCTTGTCGACACGCAGGGGGCGTGATGCGCTTCTGCTTCGTCCACGCTGCGGATTTGCACCTCGATACGCCGTTCACCGGTCTCGGGACGGTGCCGCCGGAGATCCGGCCGCTGCTGCGGGATGCGTCGCTCATTGCATTCGACAATCTGGTGGACCTGGCGATCGAGCGGGGCGCCGCCTTCGTCCTGCTCGCCGGCGGGATCTACGACGGGCCGGAGCGCGGCTTGCGGGCACAGGTCCGCTTCCGCGCCGGGCTGGAGCGGCTGGCGAACCGAGGCATCCCCGTCTTCCTGGTCACGGGCGAGCGCGAGCAGCCGGGCGACTGGGCCGCAATCCGCGACTGGCCGTCGAATGTCACCTGGTTCGCGCATGGGGCGAATGCACCGGTGCCCGTCGTCCGGGACGGCCAGCGACTCGCCACGATCTACGGCGCCAGCGGGGCAGCGCGGCACGGAACCCAGGGCTTTGACCGCGTCGATGCGCCCGGCGTCCATGTGGGATTGCTCCATCTCCCACGGTACACGACGGCTGACCTCGGCGCGCTCCATGCGCCGCCCGCGGCGGGCATGGACTACTGGGCCCTCGGTGGCGAGCATGCCGCCCAGGTGGCGGGGGACGGGTCCCCGCGGCGGGTGTATCCCGGCACGACACAGGGCCGCGGTCCCCAGCCGGAGGAGCTGGGGCCGAAGGGTGCCATGGTCGTCCCGGTCGAGGACGGCGTGGTCGGGCCGCCCGAGTTCGTGTCGCTGGCGCCGGTGCGCGTCCTCTCCCTCACGCTCGACATCGCCGGTGTGCCGGACCTGGCAGCGCTGCGGGAGGAGCTGCTGGCGCGTGCCGCTGCGCTCCGTGTGCAGCACCCCGTGTCGGGGCTGATCCTCCACGTCGCGCTGCATGGAGACGGTGCTGCCCGCGGTGCGCTCCAGACCGACGGCGGGGCGGCCGCGCTGCTCCGCGACCTGCGGGCGCAGACGTGGGACGGGTCGCCGTTTGTCTGGTGGGCGACGCTGCGCGACGCGACCCGCCCGGCGAGTGCTTTGGCTGCGGCGCGCCGGCGGACCGACTTTGCCGCCGAGGTGCTGCGGCTGGCGGAGGAGCTGGCTGCCGATCCCGCTCGGTTGCGGGAGGTGCTGGCGGACCGCCTGACCGTGCCACCGGCCGGGGCGCTCGACCATGCCGCCGCGACCCCGGATGCGGCCGAGGTGGCCGACCTCCTGAGCGACGCCGCGGCGCTGGCCGTCGATCTGCTGGAGGAGCGGGACCGGCCATGAGGATCGCGGGCTGGCACATCGACGGGTTCGGCGTCTTCCACGACATCCAGGTCCGGGACGTGCCCCCGGGGTTGACCGTCTTCCTCGGTCCCAACGAGGCCGGTAAGACGACGCTGCTCGCGTTCATCCGGCAGATGCTCTTCGGCTTCCCCAGCGACACCGTCCGCGAGCGCGCGTATCCGCCGCTCCGCGGCGGGCGCCATGGCGGACGCCTGGTGCTGATCGGCCCGGACGGGGAGTACGTGGTCGAGCGCAGCGAGGCGCTCGGGCCGGGGGCGCTGGTGACGCTGCCCGGCGGGGGCCACGGCGATGAGTCGGACCTGGCCCGGCTGCTCGGCGGTGCCGACCACCGGCTGTTTCAGACGGTCTTTGCCTTCAGCCTCGCGGAGTTGCAGGACTTCGCCACGCTCGACGCCGAGGGGATGCACGATCGGATCTTCTCGGCGGGGATTACCGGTGCCGGGCGCTCCACCCGCGCGGCGGTCTCCCAGCTCCATGCCCGACAGGAGGCGCTGCTGGGGCCGCACGGGGATGGCCGCATCAACGAGCTGCGGGCGCGGGTAGACGAGGTGGAGCGGCGGCTGCGACAGGCCCGCCTTGTCGCGGCCGGGTACGGTGAGGCGCTGCGCTACGAGGCGGCGTGCGCTGCCGAGGTGGAGCGGCTCGGCCGCGAGATCGAGAACCACCGGGCCGCGCAGGCTCGCTACCGCAAGCTCGAGGAGCTCTGGCCGATCTGGTATCGACGCCGGGACGCCGCCGGAGAGCGGGAGCGGCTGGAGCCGGTCGGGACCATGCCCGAGCGGGCCGAGGCTCGGCTTAGCGAGCTGCGCGCGGCGATCGACGCCGTGGAGCGGCAGGTGGCGGAGATCGCGGCCGAGGTGGACGCGGCCGAGGCGCGCCGGCAGATGCTCGCGCCCGACGACGCGCTCGAGGCGGTCAGCGAGGAGGTCGTGCAGCTCTACGAGACGCTGCCGCTCTATCGCGACCGCCTGGTTGCGGTCCCGGAGGTGACGGCACGGCTCCGCCGGGCGCAGCAGGCCCTGCACGACCACCTGCGCGACCTCGGTGCCGGCTGGGACCGCACGCGCCTGGCCGGGTTCGACCGCTCGCTGCCGAAGCGGGAGGAGGTCCGCGCCTTCGCCGAACAGATCGAGCAGGCCGAGGCGGCCGTGATGCGCGCCCAAGCTGTGGCCCGGCACGCCGCCGAGCAGCGCGAGCAGGCCGCGGCGGCGCTGGAAACGCTGCGCCGGGAGTTGGAGGCCGCCCCGCCCGCACCCGAGGCGGCCGAGGTGGAACGGCTCGAGGCGGCCGTCCGCCGCGTGCGGAACGCCGTCGCCGAGCGGGCGAGCGTGCAGGCACGCATCCAGGCGGCCACCGAAACGCTGCAGCAGGTCGCGTCGCTGCGCCAGCGTGCCGAGCCGTCTTCGACGGCGATGTCGCCGAACCGGGTCCGGCTCGGGCTTTGGGGTCTGGCCCTGGCGCTCGGCGGGCTGGCCGCGCTGGTGAGCGACAGCGATGTCTCACCCCTCCTCGCCCTGGCCGCGGTGCTGGCGGCGGTCGGCGCCCTCATCGCCGGGCGGCGCGCGTCGGAGCCGGTCACGCTCGACGGGACGGTCAAGGAGACGTTCAGCGAGCAGCAACAGCGTATCCAGGGCGACCTCGACGCCTACCAGGCCCGGCTGCGCTCGATCGATGCCGCAATCGAGGCTGACGCGGCGCTGCTCGAGCTGTCGACCCCGCCCGATGAGGCGGCGGTCGAGGCCGCGGCCGAGCGGGTCGCACGGATGCGTGCGGCGTACGACGAGCGACTGCGCCGGCTCCTCGACATCGAGGCTGCCGAGACGCGGCTGCATGACGCGGAATCCGCGAGCGAGCGGGCCGAGGCGGCCGTCCGCGATGCCGAAGGCGAGCGCGACCGTGCCCAGGGTGTGTGGGACGAGTGGAAGCGGCGCGAGGGCGTGCCGGCCGACCTGACGCCGCGAGGGGTGCTCGATTTCTTCGAGGCGATCCGGCAGGGCCGCGAGGCGCTGCGTGAGTTGGAGGCGGCCGAGCGGGAAGCCCGGCAGCTCTCCCAGTTCGTCGTCGCCTTTGAGCGCCGCGCGGGTGAGGCACTCAGCGCCGTGGGCCTGCCGACCGACGCGCGGGGACTGGAGCTGGCCACCGCGATCGAGAAGCTGCGGGAACGCGTCGAGCGCGACCGGGAACTTCGACGTGAGCTTGCGACAATCGAGGAGACCCTGGGGCGCCTGCACGCCCGCCTGGCGGCCGCCCAACGCGAACGGGACGGCCTGCGCGAGCGGTGGGCCGCTCTTCTGGCCGAGGTGGGCGCCGCCGACGAGGCTGACTTCTACCGCCGGCTCGACATCGCCCGCCGCCGCGAGGAGTTGGCCGCGGTGGTCCGCGAGTGCGATCAGCGGATCGCCGAGCAGATCGGCGACGGCCCCGCGGCCGCGCGGATGCGTGAGGAGCTGGCGACCGGCGCGGTCGACCGCTGGCGGCGCGCGGCCGAGGATGCGGGTCGGGCCATGCTGGCGGCCACCGAGGCGCGCGACCGAGCCATCGCCGCACGCCGCGAGGCGGAGTTGGCCCGGCGGCAGCTCGAGGAGTCAACCGAGATCGCCGACCTGGAACTGGAGCGTGCGGGGTTGCTCCAGGAGTACGCCGAGGCCGTGCGTGCCTGGCGTGTCGCGGGGTTGGCCGCGGGGCTGATCGAGGAGACGCTGGCCCGCTACGAGCGCGAGCGGCAGCCCGCGGTGCTGGCCCACGCGTCACGGTTCTTCCACGACATCACCGGCGGGCAGTACACGCAACTTCTCCAGCGTGGTCGCCACCTCGTCGTCCTCGACCGCGACGGGCGCGCCCGCGCGCTCGACACCCTGAGCCGGGGTACGGCCGAGCAACTCTACCTCTGTATCCGCCTCGGGCTGGCGACGGAGTTCGCACGGCGTGCGGCGGCGCTGCCCCTGGTGATGGACGACATCCTGGTCAACTTCGACCCCGAGCGTGCCCGCGTCGTGGCCGAGGCGCTGGCGACCGTTGCCGAGCAGCACCAGGTGCTCCTCTTCACCTGTCACCCGGAGACCGCGGAGCTGATCCGCGAGGTCGCCCCCACCAGCGGCCAGTACCTCATGACCCGCTACGGCGGCGAGATCCGCCCCGTTCCCTCTGGATTGACGGCGGGGTAGCCCTCGCCGTGTATATCGCCCCTACTGGAGCGGCTCGTGTATCATCGGGGACACTGATGCCATGGTGAGGAGACCGACCGTGAGCGCGATCAAGCGCCGTGAGCGCATTCATCGTTTGGTAGACCAGTTGCCGGAAGCTGAACTGCACGCCGCCGAGCGTTTCCTCGAGTTCCTGGCCACAGCCGAGAACCCGGTGCTCCGCGCCCTGTGGTCTGCCCCCGAGGAGGAAGAGCCGCTGACTCCGGAGGAGGCGGCCGCGCTCGAGGAGGCGTACGCCGACTTGAATTCCGGGCAACCTATCCCAGATGCTGAGCTGTGGCGGCGGCTGGGTCATGACCCTGAACCTTGACTGGTCGCCTGCGGCCGAGCGCGACCTGCGCCGGCTGGACCACCAAACACAGGCGCGGGTGCGCCAGGCTCTCTACCGCTTCGTGAGTGAAGGGCACGGCGATGTGGCGCGGCTCCGTGGGCGCCAGCATGAGTGGCGTCTGCGTGTAGGCGACGTGCGGGTGCTCTTCATCCATGTCCCCGATGCCAATATGCTGCGAGTCCTGCGTGTGCTGCCACGCGGACGTGCCTACCGCGACTGAGGCAGCATCAACCCATAGCCGTGCCGCCCGCCTCCCGCCTTGACATAGCCCCCGCTCCAGCCCAGACTGCCTGGCAATGTACCCACAACCGGGCCGCGGACCGCGGCCAAGCAGAGGAGTGCCGGTGATGCCTACCCTCTTTGCCACAACCGGCGACGACGTGATCCGCCTCACTTCGAGCGACGGCGACCGCTGGGAGACGACGACCGTCCTGGCCGGGGTCGGTGCCATGTGTATCGCGATGGACCCTCACGATCCGCGCCGCCTCTACGTCGGAACCTTCGACCAGGGGCTCTTCCGCACCCGCGACGGGGGCGAGCACTGGGAGCCGGCCGCGGCGCTGCCCCACCCGCGCGTGCTCTCCGTGGCCATCAGCCCGTCCGACCGGCACGACGGCCTCTCCGTCGTCCTCGCCGGGACGGAGCCGAGCGCGCTTTTCCGCAGCGAGGACGACGGTCGGACCTGGCAGGAGATGCCCGCGCTGCGGGACCTCCCCAGCGCGCCGACCTGGTCCTTCCCGCCTCGCCCCTGGACCTCGCACGTGCGCTGGATCGCGCCGTCCTGGTCCGACCCGGACCTGCTCTTCGCCGGGATCGAGTTGGGCGGCGTGATGCGCACCACGGACGGTGGCCGGACCTGGGAGGACCGCAAGCCCGGCTCCTACCACGACTCGCACGCAATCCTGACGCACCCGACCGCGCCGGAGCGCGTCTACGAGGCGGCCGGTGGCGGCGTGGCCTACAGCGACGACGCGGGCGCGACCTGGCGTCCTGTGGACGAGGGGATGGATCGCCACTACGTCTGGGGGCTGGCGGTCGACCCGGCCGATCCGGACCTCTGGTATGTCTCGGCCACCTTCAGCGCCCGCCACGCCCACGACCGGCGCGGCAACGCCGAGGCGTTCATCTACCGGCGGCGCGGGGACGGACCCTGGGAGGCGCTTGACGGCGGGCTGCCGAACCCGCTCTCGGTCATGCCGTACGCCCTGCTCGCCCCGCTTGACCGCCCCGGCGAGATCTATGCCGGGATGCAGGACGGGCAGATCTACCACAGCGCCGACCGAGGCGAGTCCTGGCGGCGGCTCGATGTGTCCCTCCCGGCCCTGCTCGCGCTCGTCGCCGCGCCGGAGTAGGCCGCGGTCGGCTTACGCGGCCGTGGGATACGCGGCGCAGCCGAGGATCGTGCCCATCGCCTGGAGCAGCCGGGCGAGGCGCTCCCGCATGTCTCGGTCGAACCGCCGCTGCCACAGCGGGACGAGCCGCCCCACCACGCCGCGCGCGATGTTCTCCGCGCGGTACACGATCCGGCTGCCCCGCTCGTGCGGCTCGACCGTGTAGATGCCCCGGTACCAGAAATGGCCCTGGACGGCGACGCGCCGATGCTCCCGGTCGACATCCACCTCCACGCTCGTCACCGGCGGCGTGCCGACGGTAGCGGTGAACTGCCGGGGACCACCGGAGAGGACGATCTCCCCGAACGCGGCCAGGCCCTCGGTGGCGAGCACGATCCCGTTGTGGTCGTTGACCGGGCCTGCTTGGATTGCGCAGAGGACGTCCGCGACGGCCTCCACCGGGGCTTCCACGATCCCGCTGACGATCCACCGTGCCTGACGTTGTCCGTTCACTGCGCCAATCCTTTCCCTCGCATGAGCCGTACGGCGAGCAGCATCATCCAGGCGAGGCCACTGAAGAGGGATACGCGCTGGAGCAGGCCGCTCGGCGCCGGGGAGAGGATGCCATTCTGGTCGAGGGCGGTTGTCACGCCCGTGGCGATGAAGAACACCGCCACCACGATCCCCGTGACGACCGAGTAGCGTGCCCAGCCCGCCCAGCGGGGATCACCGGCGACGCTCCGGCCCAGAACCAGGCAGGCCGCGCTCAGTGAGCCGAACAGGACGAGCCCGGCGACCGAGTGGACCAGTCCGTGCAGACTGTAGCTCGGCTCGCTCCCCGGCGGATAGCCGAGGCCGGGATCGGTCACGGCGATGCCCGCGAGGATGAGGCTCAGCCCGAAGACGGCGATCAGCCGCGGCAGCCAGCGTGAGCCCGGTCCCGTGCGGAACACCCGCCCCAGTCCCCGGGCGAAGCCCAGGGCGAGGAGCCCGAAGGCGATCAACGCGGTGATATTCACCCAGCCCTGAGCGCCCAGGCTGAGCTGGCTGATCGCGTGGCGCCACGGACTGTACCCCGGGCGGGTGGCACCCTCGATCAGTACGACGAGCACGAACAGCGGCGGGCCGACGGCACCGCACGCGAGCAGGTACCACGTCGTCGACCCGCGGAAGGAGCGCCGCGCCTGCTTGCTCCGAGCCGGCCGGCGGTCGCCGGCACGCACCCGCGTGGGTGGTGTCTCCGTGGCCCCGACGCGGGGCTCGGACTTGATTCCCATCGCCGTTGCTCCTCTCACATTCCCTGCGGGTGATCCCGCGTTCTCGTGGCATCCTATGCCTCGGACGGGCCCGGCTCCGTTCGAGCTGACATCGGCGCACACGTCTCGCTGAACCTGGTCTCACTCGCCGGGCGGTCTGGTATAGTCCTGCTCGGACATATGCCTGCACGGGCAAGTATCTTCACTGTGCAGAGATTAGCAGGAGAGTGCGGTGATGTCAAGTGGTGGCGACGAGCGTGCTCGGCAGACCAGCGCGCTCGACCGGGAGTTGGGCACGATCGGCACCCAGTCGGTGCTTCTCAGCCAGGTGGTCGCCGACCGGCTGGGGCTGCATACGCGGGATGTTGAAGTGCTGGACATCCTCAGCCGTGGCGGAGCGCGCACGGCCGGGGAGCTGGCGGAGCTCAGCGGCCTGACGACCGGCGCGCTGACCCGCCTGATCGACCGGCTGGAGCGGGCTGGCTACGTCCGGCGCGAGCCGAATCCACGCGATCGTCGCAGCGTGATCGTCGTCCCAATCGCCGAGCGGCTGGCACGCGACATCGCTCCGCTCTACGCTCCGCTCGAGCGGGAACTGACCGACCTGTACGCGCGCTACAGCGAGGAGGAACTCGCGCTCCTCGCGGACTTCGTCGGGCGCGTCAACGCTGCCGTCCGTCAGCACATCGCCCGGCTACGCGCGATGGCGCCTGACGGATCGCCCGACCGGTAACGGCCCCCGGTTGCAGCGTGGGGCGCTAGGCCGAGACGCCGAACAGCTCGGCCGCGGTGAGCCCGAGCACCCCGTCGTGCGTCGTGGCCGGCAGCGCCTGTTGGATGCTGGCGATGGCCCCGCCGACGTCGCCGATGACGTGCGGGTAGTCGGAGCCGAAGACGATCTGGTCCGGGCCGACCGTCTCCAGCGCGCAGCGCAGCGCCGGCTCATGGAACGAGACGGTGTCGAGGTAGAGGCGGCGGATGTATTCGGTCGGCCGGTGCGGGATCGCCTGGCAGTCCGGGTAGGAGCGCCAGCCGATGTCGAGTCGCCCCGCGAGGTAGGGCACCGCCGCCCCGAGGTGTCCGACGAGTACCTTGACCCGCGGGTAGTGCTCGAAAAAACCCGAGAAGATGAGGCGTGAGACCGCCAGGGTGGTGTCGAACATGAACCCGACCAGCGGGGCCAGCGCGTACGGGTTCATCACCTCGATCCCGGCCGGAACCATCGGGTGGATGAAGAGCGTGGTGCCCCGGCGGTCGGCCTCGGCGTAGAAGGCGTCGAAGGCGGGGTCGTCGATCGGTCGACCGTCGATGTTCGAGCCGATGATCGCCCCCACCATGCCGAGATCGTCGAGACAGCGGACGAACTCGCGGACCGCTGCGTCGGGGTCGGCCGTCAGCGGCACGCTCGCCAGCGCCCGGAACCGCGTCGGATAGCTCCGCACGATGTCGGCGAGATAGTCGTTGCAGCGCCGTGCCAGATCGACCGCCGCCTGGCCCTGCAGGAAGTAGACCTGCGGCGTCGTCACCGACAGGATCTGCATATCGATCCCGGCCTCGTCCATCTCCGCCACCCGCTGCTCCGGGCGGTGCATCTGTGGGGTGATGGTCAGGAAGCGGGATCCGCGCTCGCGGACGACGATGCGTCCCTCGGCGTCGTGGACCGACTCGTAGCGGCCGGAGGCCAGCAGCGCGTCGAGGTATTCCGGGGGCTGCGCGTGGGCATGAGCGTCGATGCGCACGGGGATTCCTCCTCCTCACGCATGGCTGCGGAAGCGCGGGTTGTCCGGTGGCGCCAGCATAACGCGGATTGACCGGTTGCGCACGGGGTTGCTGCGGTTTTCGAGGGAGGACTTGCCGGACCACGGACGCCACGTCTGACCCCCTTGCCAAATTCCACCGCCTCCGCTATGCTGGGAGAACACGTGTTCGATGTACGTACGGAGGCACTTATGGGTGAGTGGCTGACCAACGGGCCAGGGGGCAATCGTTCGTATCTCGCGGTGCCTCCTTCCGGTATGGGCCCCGGTGTGCTGGTGCTGCATGCCTGGTGGGGCCTGACCCCGGTCTTCGCCGATGCCTGCGATCGGCTGGCCGCCAACGGCTTCGTCGCCCTGGCGCCGAGCCTGTATCCCGATGGGGCGACGACCGCGTCCATTGCCGAGGCGGAGGCGCTGGCGGGCGCGCTCTTCGGTGCGCTCGGGGAGACGGATGCAGTCGTGCTGGCCGCGGCGGACGGCCTGCGGCAGTTGCCGGCGACGACCGGCGACCAGATCGGGGTCATCGGCTTCTCACTGGGCGGCTTCTGGGCGCTGCGCCTCTCGCAGGCGCGGCCCGACGCCGTCAGCGCCGTCGTGACGGTCTACAGCACCGGCGACGCCGATTTCAGCCAGGCCCGCGCCGCCTACCTCGGGCACTTCGCGGAGCGTGATGACTTCGAGCCACCGGAGGCCGTCCAGGCGCTCGAAGCGGCGATCCGTGCCGCGGGCCGTGAGGTGACCTTCCACGTCTACCCCGGAACCGGCCATTGGTTTGCCGAGCCCGACCGGCCCGATGCGTACGACGCCGAGGCGACCGCGCTGCTCTGGGAGCGAACGCTGGCCTTCCTGAAGGCGCGGCTCGCGTGAGCGCGCCGTCCGGTGATCCGCGTCACTGGTCGATACACGAGTGCCACGATGGCGCTCCGACAGCCGCCATTCCCCGGCAGGCAAACTCGCACGAAGGAGGACACGCAATGGACCTGATTGACCGGCTGTTGGAGCACGATCACTGGGCGACGACACGGGTTCTGGAGGCGTGCCGCGGCCTGACCGACGCGCAATTCGACCAGGAGTTCGATATCGGACACCGGACTCTCCGGAACACGCTCGAGCACATGATCTTCAACATTGAGGCCTGGGGTGCCATGATGGCCGGTCAGCACCCCACGATGGACCGCAGTAACCGCTCGCTGGAAGGGCTCATGGCGCGTCACGAGCGGGCCCACGCGGCGTTCGCGGCCGTCGCCCGCCGGGCGCGCGACGAGGGACGCCTCGACGACACCTACCGCGACCACTTCGGAGAGCCCACCACCCTGGGCGGCACGATCCTCCACGTCCCCTACCACAATGTGGAGCACCGCAGCGAAGCGCTGCATATCCTCCAGCGCCTCGGGGTGCCGGACCTGCCCGAAATCGACCCCCTGCTCTGGGAACACGAGACACAGCACGACGAGGCGAGCCGCTGAGACCGGGACGCGTTTCCGGCAACACGCTAGCAGAAAGGTGGTCCGCCAGTGGCCGAACCCAAAGAGCAACGCAGTCCGAAACCACCGGTCGCGGGCGACGAGGCCGCCATGCTCCTGGGCTACCTGGAGCGCCAGCGGGCGACGTTCGCCTGGAAGGTCGGGGGACTGGACGCGGCTGGATTGCGGGCGACGCTCGGCCCGTCCCCGATGACCCTCGGCGGGATGCTCAAGCACATGGCGCGCTTCGAAGACGGCATGTCCTCGGTGTGGCTGTACGGGCGGCCGCCGAGCCCGCCGTGGGATCAGGTGGACTGGAAGGCCGAGCACGATTGGGACTGGCGCACCGCTGCCGAAGACTCCCCCGACGAACTCTACGCCCTATGGCGGGACGCCGTGGCCCGCTCCAGGGAATTGTTCGCGGCGGCGCTGGCCGAAGAGGGTCTGGAGCGACCGGGGATCGGCGTCACCAACGAGCACGGTGAGCATCCGAGCCTGCGCTTCATCCTGCTCAACCTGATCGAGGAGTACGCCCGGCACAACGGCCATGCCGACCTGATCCGGGAGTCGATCGACGGACTCGTCGGGCACGACCCGCCGGACTAGCGGCAGCGCGCCGCCCCTCAGCGGCCGTCACGTCCACCTCCTTCTGTCCGATATGCGATACTTGGTTCGAGCTTCGGCGCTGGACCGGCGCGCGAACGCGCGGAGGGGGGTATGCCATGCGTGAGGTCGTGATTGTCGGCGCGGCCGAGACGAAGTTCGGAAAGTCGGAGTTGAGCTACCGCGAGTTGGCCGCCCAGGCCGGCCGCGAGGCGATGGCGGACGCGGGAGCCTCCCCGGAGCAGATCGAGGCGTTCTTCCTGGGCACCTTCTCGCCCGGAACCTTCATCCGCCAGGAGCACGCCGCGCCCTTGATCGCCAGCGAGTTGGGGCTGCAGAACGTCCCAAGCACGCGCACGGAGAACGCCTGCGCCTCGGGCTCGACCGCGTTCCTCAACGCTATCTTCGCGATCGCCGCCGGAGCGGCTGACGTGGTCCTCGTGGTCGGCGCCGAGAAGATGACCGCGACCCCGACCTCCGAAGTGACCTCGATCCTGGCCGAGGCGGCCGACTGGGAGCAGGAGAGCAAGGTCGGGCTCACCTTCCCCGGGGCCTACGCGCTCATGGCCCGTGCCTACTTCGACCGCTACGGCAAGACGCGCGACATTCTGGACGCCGTGGCGATTAAGAACCACCGCAACGCCATGGGGAACCCCTACGCGCAGTTCCACAAGGAGATCGGCCCGGAGGACATCGCCCGCTCGGCGATGGTCGCAGACCCGCTGACGCTCTACGACTGCTCGCCGATCTCCGACGGCGCCGCCGCGCTCGTGCTGGCTGCCGCGGACGTGGCCGGGCAGTTCCGCCGCCCGGGCGTGCGCGTGCTCGGGTTCGGCCAGGCGTCGGACTCGCTCGCGCTGCACCATCACGCCGACCTCACCACGCTTCCCGCGGCCCGCAAGGCGGCCGAACGGGCCTACCGCATGGCCGGCGTCTCCCCGGAGGACATCAGCCTCGCCGAGGTGCACGACTGCTTTACCATCGCCGAGATCATCGCCACCGAGGACTTGGGCTTCTTCAAGCCGGGCGAGGGCGGCGACGCGGCTAAGGCAGGCGCGACCGCGCGCGACGGGCGCATCCCCGTCAACCCGAGCGGCGGGCTGAAGGCTAAGGGGCACCCGGTCGGTGCGACGGGCGTGAGCCAGATCGCTGAGGCGACGTTCCAGCTTCGCGGCGAGGCCGGTGATCGGCAGGTGGATGGCGCCGAGCTGGCGCTGACGCACAACGTCGGCGGCTCGGGCGCGACCTGCGTGGTGACCATTCTGGGGAGGCCGGAGTAATGGCGCAGGCAGGGACGGCGGCGGGTACGACGGGCCGCATCGTGAGCTACACGGTTATCTACGTTCCGACGCCGGAGTTCGCGGACGAGGCGCCTTACGCGCTGGCGATCATCGAGACGCCGGACGGTGGCCGGCTGCTGGCCCGGATCGCGGACGCCGTCGAGAGCGACGGCCTGCGCATCGGCGCGGCCGTGGCGCACGACCACGACGACGAGCGCGGCCCGGTCTTCCGGCTGGCGTGAGCCGGGGCGCCGGTGCCCTGCCGGCGCTCCCGATCCAGGGTGACGGAGAAGGTCGTTGACGCAGTTCCAGGAGATGGCGGTCGTCTGGTTATCGGGGCTGGCCTCGATGCTGCCGCTCGGCTATGCCTTCGGCGCCGGGATGCTCGCAGCGGTCAACCCGTGCGGCTTCGCCATGCTTCCGGCCTACCTCTCGCTCTACCTCGGCGTCGACGACGGAGTTGCCGCGCAGCCCAACGTGCTGCGCCGCCTGGGCCGGGCGGTGTTGGTGGGTGGCACCGTCTCGTCCGGCTTCGTCCTCCTCTTCGCCGCCGCGGGGCTGATTATCTCCGCCGGCGGCTACGCGCTCGTCAGCGCCATGCCCTGGCTCGGCGCGCTCATGGGCGTCGCGCTGATCGTGCTCGGCTTCCTGCTCCTCCTGGGCCGGACCGTCTCGCCCGCCGCGTTCGAGCGGATCGCGGCCTCGCTGTCGACCTCGCCCCAGCGCTCGATCCGTGGGTTCTTCCTCTTCGGCCTGGCCTACGGCATCGCCTCGCTCGGCTGCACCCTGCCGGTGTTCCTGGTGGCGGTGGGCGGCGCCCTGACCGGCGCCGGGCCGATGCAGGGGCTGGTACGGTTCGTCCTCTACTCCCTCGGGATGGCCACCATCATCGTCAGCCTCACCGTGACCCTGAGCCTCTTCAAGGCGGGGTTGGTCGGGTTGCTGCGCCGGGCCATGCCCTACGTCCACTCGGCCGCGGCGGTGCTCGTCCTCCTGGCCGGGTTCTGGATCGTCCTCTACTGGTCGGACCAACTGCTCGGGTAGGGAATACGTTCCCCCTCACCCCCTAGCCCCCTCTCCCACGAGGGGAGAGGGGAGGATTGATTTGCTCCGCTATCCGCGCACGTACTGCTGGAACCAGGCGAGGGTGTCGTTCCACGCGGCCTGGGCCTGCTCCGGGTTCCAGCGCGGCCCGGTGTCGTTATGGAAGGCGTGCTGCGTGTCCGGGTAGACCTTGATCTCGTAGGTCACACCGGCCGCTTGCAGCGCCTGCTCGAGCTCATCACGCCCGTTGTTGGCGAAGTCATTCGGGTCGGACGAATACACTCCGAAGACCGCCGCCTGGATGTTCGGCACCTGATCCAGCGGTGGCGGCGGGCCGTAGAAGGGCACGGCCGCCTTCAGCGCGGCGATCTGCGTCGCCGCGCGCCAGGTGATCCCGCCGCCGAAGCAGTACCCGGTCATGCCCACCCGCGTGGTGTCGGCCAGGTCGGGCTGCTGCGCATAGAAGTCGATCGCGGCCTGGAAGTCGGTGACGTAGATCGACGGGTCGGTGTTGGACAGGATGCCCGGGATCTGCGACGGATCCGCGATGTTGGCGGTTCCTCCCTGTCGGCTGAGCAGGTCCGGGGCGCAGGCGAGGTACCCCTCTTTGGCAAACCGGCGGGTAACGTCGCGGATGTGCTCCACGAGCCCCCGGTTCTCGTGACAGACCAGGATGAGCGGGAGCGGCCCGGACTGGCCGCTCGGTCGCGCCTGATACGCCATCACCGTGGCATCCCCGCTCGGGAAGGTCACGTCCTCCCCCAGGATCGCCGGGTCGTCGGCCGACACCGAGAGCGGGCTGTGAGCGGTCGGGACTTCGCTTGGGGTGGCTCCCGGACCGGCTGCGGGGCTGGCGGTGGCGGTGGGGGAGGCGGCGCTGGTCGGGCTGGCTCCCGGAGCGGTCGGCACCAGCGTCGCTACCTCGGTCGCGGCCTC
>NZ_JADGHZ010000283.1 GCF_019683595.1 Sphaerobacter sp.
CGGGCGCAGGTTCGGCAGGCACTCGACAACCTGGAGGTCGTCCTCGGCCAGGCGGGCTTCACGCTGGCCGACGTCGTCCGGCTCACCCTGTACACGACCGACATGGACGGGTTGTTCAGCGTGTGGGATGAAGTCGTCGGCCGCCTGAACCAGGCCGGCTGTCGCACGGCCATGACGCTGCTCGGTGTCCAGCGCCTGGCGTACCCGGAGATGCTCGTGGAGATCGAGGCCACGGCCGCCGCGTGAGGCTCGAGGGGAGCCGGGAGCCCGGCTCACCACGTCCGGTCGGCGGCCCGGAGCACCGTGTCCTCCGCACCGTGGGAGAACCGTTCGGGCACGACATAATGGTCGACCGGGATGCCGGTGCCTTCGATGCAGCGGCCGTGCCGGTCGTAGGTGAGCGCGGTGCTCACCGTCAGGGTCATCCCGGGGAGCAGTCGCAGCGTCCGTGGACGCCCGCTGCCCCCGCCACTCGGCTCGCCGACGACGCGGACGTGCGGCAGGCCCTGGAGCCCCAGGAGGGCGTCCTCGCTGGCCGAATAGGTCATCGGGTCGGTCAGGAAGCGCACCGCGCCGTGCCAGCGGCGGCGCTCGTCGGCCGGCTCGCCGGTGATCGGCGCCGGCGGGGAGAGTTCGCCCGGCCCTGTTGAGAAGCGGATCGAGCCGAGCACGGTCGGCTCGTGCAGGAAGCGGTCGCGGAACGAGAGCGCGAGCGCGAGGTTGCCGCCGCCGTTGCCGCGGAGATCGACGATCAGCCGGTCCGTGCCGGCGAGGTCGGCGAAGGCGGCGTCGATGGCTGCGTCCACGTCCCGGTCCGCCCGCCACGCCTCGATCCGCAGGTAGCCGCTGCCGGATGGTAGGCGGGTCCAGGTCACCAGCGGATACGGCGGGTCGATGCTGCCGACTTCCCGCCACTCCACGCGCCGCCCGTCGGCCCGCCGCGCCGCCAGCGTCCGCTCGACCCCGACCGGCGTCGAGAGGAGCCGGTAGCCCGTCATTAGGGGCTTGGCGTGCGGCGTGGACCCGGTCCGCGCCCACCAGCCCGCCGTGTCCACGTCGAGCAGCACATCGCCCGGGCGCACCCCGGCATCCCAGGCGGCGGTGCCCTGCGGCACTCGGGTGAAGACGGCGGTGTCGCCCTCGACCCACACCTGGTAAGGCAGCGGCACCGGCGCCGGGCTCGGCTTGACCCAGGTGTGCGCATCCTGCAGCTCGGCGAGCCAGGTCTGGATCGCCGCCAGCGGGTCGGCGGCCTGCGCCACCCGCTCGCGGTGGCGCGCACAGATCGCGTCCCAGTCGAGGCCGCGCAGCGCGAACGACGGGTAGGTCCAACCGACCTCGCGGGTAATCCGCTCGATGGCCTCGTCGAGGTCCCGGCACTCGCTGACGAAGACCGCGTCCTGCCCGGTCATGATGAGGGTGCGGATCAGCGAGATCGCCTCGATGACGCCGAACAGGTCGGGTGCGTCCGTGATCAGCACCTGCCGCTCGCGGTCGAACCAGACCCCTGCCTGCCCTTCGCCGCGGCGGGGATAGCGGTTGATGGCCGGGTTCCAGGCGGCGGGGCCGATCAGCCAGCGTGGCCCGTCCCCCGGGTCGGTGTCCACGAACCGCGCGGGCACGCCGCACTCGGCCTCGATCTCGGCTCGCTCCCGGTAGAGGAGCTCGCGGAACCCCGCGAGCGCTCGCTCGCCGTCCGGACCCAGCGCCGCGCCGTCCCGTGGCAGCACGACGCAGATCTCACTTGCGCCGGGGAACAACTGCCGCGCGCCGCCACTTCCCCGGCTCATGCATCCGCTACCCATGGCCACGTCCTTCAGAGTGCCAGCCCGTCCGGCGGGACGTGGTCCAGCACCACGTTCAGGATCGCGCCGTGCTCGAGCAGGGCCTTGGCCGCGCACAGGACCTGGTAGAAGCCGCCGGTGGCGTCCGCGATGCGCGCCACGACCTCATCCCCGCTCCCGCTGATCCCGCTCTCCGTGACCTGCACGTAGGTGGCGTCCTCCCGCCAGGGGACGAAGCGGAACTCGACCGTGGTGGGGTTCTCCTCACCCCAGGTGAAGCGTATCCGGCGGTCCTCCTCGACCTCCAGGACCCGGACCTCGGTTCCGACGCCGAACATCTCCCACTCCCAGCGCAGGACCGCTCCGGGCCGCATCGCGCCGGTGCTCTTGGTAAACCAGAACCGGGTCGTGACGGCCGGGTCGGCAAAGGCCTGGAACACCTCGCCGGGCGGCCTGCGAATCAGCATCCCTGCCTTCACGGCCGGGATCTGTGAGAGCCGGAGATCGTCCACGGTCATCGCCTCGTCTCCTTTTACCGAGGGGTTCCCACCCGGCGATAGCGTCGATCGGCACATCGCGGCCCATCATAGCAAGCCCGATCCGTCGAGGCGGGCGTCGGGGCCGTCCAAAGAGGAAATCGCCCGCGACCTCGTGGGGGTTACGGATTCACCCCCGAGCGCGCCGCGGCCGTCCCGGTCGTCGGCACCCCGAGCGAAGCAGCCGAGCGCTTCATGGAGTACGCCGTCTGCGCCACCCATCTCGTCGCCGGCCTCTCTGGCACCGACCGGCGGCGCCAGCGGGAGCTCCTCGCCGAAGCCCGGGCGCTGCTGGGCTGACCGCCGACCGGCACAGGCGGTCGTCCGCGCAACATGACGAGTCGTGTAACGTTGACGCTTCCCTCACACTACGTACATTAGGAGTGAGATGCCCAATGTACGCGCGATGAGGCTGCGCATGAGGGGGGTGCCCATGATGCGGGACATGCCCGGAATCCTCGCGGCTCTCCTCGACGGCGCGAGCTCCCCTTGGATCTCAATGTCCAGGCGCTGCGCCGTGGTGCTGCTGGCGGCCGCCCTCCTTGGCGGGTGTGGTGAGGTCACGGGCACCGCGTCGACCCAGCCACCGACACAGGCAGGCAACCCAATGTCGAGCCCGGTGACGGCTCACCCGACCCCAACCGTCGACTCGATCCCTAGCCCGGTGGCGGCTGAGCCGACACCGACCGTCGACCTGGCTGAGAGCTGCAACGTCAGCAGTGGGGGAGCCATCGTCCAGCTTGGGACGCTCGACGAGCTGGCCTGGGCGTCTCACCAGATCGTGGTCGGCACAGTCGTCGAGATCCTCCCGCCGGTCTGGGGTGCCGTCCTCAACCCTGGGTACAGCAACCACCGCCCCATCTACACCGACTACGTCGTGCAGGTCGAGCAGCGGCTGCGCGGCACGCCCGTGGAGCGCGTCCGGGTACGGCAGGTGGACGGGACGATCGACGGCTGCACGCAGGAAAGCGGGGACACGGTTCCGATGGCGGTGG
>NZ_JADGHZ010000061.1 GCF_019683595.1 Sphaerobacter sp.
CCCTCGGCGCCCGCGCCACCATCCCCCGACCCTGCGACACCGGTACGCTGCTCCGCACCGTGCGTGACGTCCTGCCCGATCGGTATGGGCTTGGGAGCAATCGCGTGTGACGGACCTTCGGGCTGATGCCCCGGTGATGACACCCTGGTGATACGGTGTCTGCTGTCCAGGTATGTGCCCGGGGCTAAAGCCGCCGGGCTGACAACGAAAGCCGGCTGAAGCCGGCTGGGGAAACGAGGGCTCACCCCTCGGTGATACGGTGTCCGCCGGTCGGTACGTGCCCGGGGCTAAAGCCGCCGGGCTGAATAATCAAAAGCCCACTGAAGGGGCTACGATGGCCACGACCAGGCGAATCCGATTCGGCAGCCTGCGGGACGCCCAGTCCCCAGCCCCTTCAGTGGGCTTACCCCTTTTCAGCCCGGCGGCTTTAGCCCCGGGCACATACCACCACGCTGAGATCCCTTCACCACGGCACCCGGGCTGGGATAGAACCGTTGGCTCGTTCGCGTTGCCAAGCGCCATGAACGAGCGCGGGCGCCGTACGGACGATCACCCGGCCCGCGTGTGTTACTCCCCTCTCCCAAGGTTGGGAGAGGGGCCGGGGGTGAGGGCCATTCCCACGTGGACCGAGCGACGACACCCGCGCGACATCCGCGCCGAGCACCGGCGCCGCGGGCTACAGGCCCCAGCGCTCGCGGTGGACGGCGATCACGCGCTTGATGACCTGCTCTTGGTCGTGGGAGACCTCGCGCGAGGTGCGCCAGGCTGCGACCCGCTCGGGGTTCAGGGGCTCCTCGATGCCGGTGCGCTCGCCCAGCAGCTCCTCGGCGATCGCGAGGGTGCAGTAGGGCGCGTAGATCTCGCTGTACCCGCCTTCCAGGGCGACGACCAGCCGGCCGTCGGCGGACGTCGCGGCGATGTCGCGCATGATGGCCGTCATGCGGCGGTAGGCTTCGGTTGACAGGCACATCCGCCCCAGGGGATCGCTGGCGCTGGCGTCCTGCCCGGCGGAGACGATGACCAGTTCCGGGCGGAAGCGCGCGGCGATGGGGGCGATGATCCGCGTGAAGGCCGCGAGATAGGCGGCGTCGCCGGACCCGGGCGGGAGGGGAATGTTCACCGTGTAGCCGGTGCCGGGGCCGGTCCCCGTGTCCTCCACCGCCCCCCAGCCGGGCGGGTAGAGCCCGTCCTGGTGGATCGAGATGAAGAGCACGCCGGGGTCGGCGTAGAAGGCATCCTGCGTCCCGTTCCCGTGGTGGACATCCCAGTCGACGATGAGGATGCGCTCGACCCCGTGGCGGCGCCGGGCGTGGTGCGCGGCGATCGCCACGTTGCCGAAGATGCAGTAGCCCATGCCCCGATCGGCCATCGCGTGGTGGCCGGGCGGTCGTACCAGCGCCAGGCACTGGCGGACCTGGCCCGTCATCACCGCGTCTACCGCGGCCATCACGCCGCCGGCGGCGAGGAGCGCGATGTCGTACGAGTCCGGCGCGGCCGGTGCCCCTTCGCCGGTGTCCCCGCCGCCGGCGGCGCAGATCTCGCGCACGCGCTGCACGTAGGCCGGCGTGTGGTAGGCGGTGACATCCTCCTCGGTGGCGGGATAGGGCGCGATCCGCACCATTCGGCTGCTCAGACCGGTCAGGTCGAGCAGGTGCTTGGTGCGCTGCGCCAGGCGCGGGTTCGAGGGGTGGTCGACCTGTTCGACGAAGGGCAGCGGGTTGCCGGAGCGCCAGAGCCGGTAGGGGTTGGTGTTGTGTTGCAGGTACCGCTCGCAGAAGACCAGCCCGGTAGATCGGTCGGGCACCGACGATCTCCTTTCACTGCGCCTCGGATCTGCGCGGCTGTGTGTGGTCCGTGTCTCGCCTCCCGGTTCCCCTGGCTACCGAGCCCGCGGGCGAGCTTGGCCGGAGCGGTCGAGGATGGGAGGTTGGATGCCGTATCTTCGCATCATTGCCCGCTGCGGGCCAGGGGTTCGAGGGGGCCGTTGTGCTACGATAGCTGAGTTCGTGAGGGTTTCGACATGCGTCGTTCGAAGGAGAAGGTGCGTGGCTCGACTTCCCGATGTGCCCGATGCTGACATCCCATCCTCACTGCGAGACCTGGCCGATGCGCAGGTGCGCATCTACGGCACGGTGCTCAACTCGCTCCGGCAGACAGCCCACGCGCCGAACGTCGCGCTCGCCGCGGCCGCCATGAGCCGGGAGCTGAGCCGCGGGATGCGTACCAGCCGCCGCCTCCACGCCTTGCTCAACCTCCGCGTCGCAGCCATCGTCGGCTGCCCCTTGTGACAGGAACTGCACGCTGCCGGTGGCAGCGAGGCAGGCGTCCCGGCGGACGTCATCGCGGCTGTGCGCGCGGGCACCTGGCGAGCGTACCCCGACCTGACCGCAGCCGAGCAGGTCGCGCTCGCGTTCGCCGAAGCAGTGACGGCGACACCGCCCACCATCGACGACGACCTTTTCTGCCAGCTACGGGAGCACTTCGACGCACCCGAGATTGTTGAGATCTCGGCGATTTGTGCCTGGGAGAACTACCGGGCGCGGCTCAACCGGGCACTGGGAATCGAGCCTCACGGGTTCTACCACTTCGACGACACCAACGGGTCATCCTAATGAGTCACCGGCGCGCCGGGAATGATTCGTCGCGACCCGCGACGAATCATTCCCGGCACGGGATGTGACGGGGCAATCGCAGGTCGGTCGTTCGATGGCCACTCCCTGGGAGGAGGTGGCGGCCATGGGGATTGAGACACCGGAGGATGTGGCGGTCGTGCGCCGCTGGCTCTCCGAGCAGGTGCGGCAGGGCAATAATCTCGCCCGCCGCTGTCTGCGCGTGCTCGACCAAGCCGCTCCGGAGGCCGAGATCGCGACCGCCCGCATGATCGTCCGGGCCATCTTCCGCGTGGCTGCCCAGGCCGATTCGCTCCTCCGAGATCGCTACTACGCGGCCGGCGCTCCCTATGGCGACAGTGAGGACGGGCTCCATCGCTGGATCACTGAGCAGCAGGCCCTGGAGCGTGAGCGCCGCTCGCGGTTGAACTGAGCGTGGCCGTCCAGCCCCGACGACGGGCGCCCTTGCAGGGCGCTGTGCCGTTAGATTCCGGCGACCATCATGGCCGGTGCCTCTTCACCCCTCGCGTGCTGTCCCCATCTTGTAATGACCTTGCTACGCCGCTTCGCCCCTGTGATAGGCGCCTGCGAGCATGGGCGGGCTATGCTTTAGCTGAGGGGAGTAGGGCTCCCCACAGGGAGTGCAGCTCGGGTGATCGGACAGATGTGGGTAGCGTACGCCATGACGAACGGTCAGCATACCAATACGAATTCGGTCGTTGCAGAGCGGCGGCGTGCGCTGCTGGAACGCCTGGTCGAGGCCGCGCGCAGCGCGCCGGCCGGTCCGTGGGAGCGGTTCACCGCGGTCCGCGTCGGGCTGGCCGGGGTGGTGATCTACCGGCCGGGTATCGAGCCGATCACCGCGGCCGACATGGCCGACCTCGACGCACTGGCGGCGGACGGGTCGCTGGAGCTGACGAAGACGCCCAGCGGTGCGCGCCTCTTCGAGGTGACCGCCCTGGGCAGGGCGCGCGCCGAAGGGGTCGATCCCGGTGCCGGGGAGCTGGCGAATCCCTGACGGGACGCGTTGCGCTGGCTACATGGCCTCCGGCGTCCAGCCGGGAGGCATGATCGGTAGCCGCACAGTGACGGTCGTCCCCTTGCCCGGTTCGCTGCAGAGGTCGATCGTTCCCCCGTGCTCCCGCACGATCCGCTGGGTAATGTAGAGCCCGAGACCTGTGCCGCTGGCGCGCTGGCGCGCCGCTTCCGTGCGGCTGAAGGGCTGGAACAGGCGCTTCTGGTCCGCCGGGGCGATCCCGATACCCTCGTCACTCACCGTCAATTCGACCTGATCCCCGTCGCGCCGCAACTGGACGCGGACGTCACCGCCGTCCGGCGAGTACTTGAGGGCATTGGAGATCAGGTTGACCAGCACCTGCTCGAGCCGGTCCGGGTCCCAGACGCCCGCGATCGGCTCGGTCGCCTCCAGCGCCAGCGTGTGGCGTGGCGTCCGCTCGGGCGCGTGCTCGAAACGCGCCAGGACGCGCCGCGCGAGATCGTTGAGCGCCACCGGCTCCGGGCGCAGGTCGATCCGCCCCTGCTGGATGCGGGAAGCGTCGAGGAGATCGGCGATCAGCCCTTCGAAGCGGTCGATCTGGCTCTGCAGCTCGTCGGTGAATTCCCGTATCGCCTCCCGGTCGGGATTCTCCCGGCGCACTTCGTCGGCCAGCAGGTACACCCAGCCCTTCACCGTCGTCAACGGGGTCTTCAACTCGTGGGATGCGACTGAGAGGAATTCCTCGCGTGCCAGCACCGCCTCCTGGGCGGCGCGATAGAGCATCGCGTTGTCCACCGCCAGCGCGGCGCGGTCGGCGAGGTCCTGCAGGAAGGTCAGATCCTCTTCGGTGTACGGGTGGTCCGGCCGGTCGCGCCAGACGATGAGGGCGCCGATGCTCCGTCCGCGAACCGACAGGGGTGCGATCAGCAGGCTGTGGATGGGGAATTGTGCGACGAAGCCCTGCTGGCCCGGCATCAGACCCGCCTGGGCCTCCTCCGGCGTGATCGCGGCGTGCAGCAGCGGCTGTCCGCTGCGCATGACCGACGCGATGAATCCCTCGCCGTCCTCAAGTGGGACGGGCGGCATGGTCTGCAGCGCCTCCAGCGTGGCGGGGTCACCATGGTGGAAGGCCATCGGGTCGAACCGTGCATCGTCCGGTGAGAGAAGCCCGATGACGCAGGCGCCGTCGAGGATCACGGCGACGCGCTGGCTGACCGTCTCGAGAATCGCGCGGAGATCCAGGCTCGCCTCGGCGACGAGGCGAGCGGCCCCGGCCAGCAGGTCTAGCCGCGCCGCCTGGCGCTCGACCTGCTCTCGCGCCCGCTGGGCCTCGTAGTACAGGCGGGCGTTGTCGACCGCGAGCGCGGCGCGCCGCGCCAGATCCTCCACCAGGGCGACATCGGCCGGCCCGTAGCGCCGATCGGAGTCGCTGTAGATGAGCGTGATGGCGCCCAGGCACCGCTCGCGTGCAACCAGCGGCGCGACGATCAACGAGCGCGCTCCCACCCGGCGGACGACTTCGAGGGTCTCGGCGCGCGTGACCCGGGGGAGGTGATCTTCCGGGAGGTCCGGCACGAGCTGCGGCTGCCCCGTCTCGAGCGCTCGCCGCAGCGGCATCGTGGCCGGCAGGTCGGTCGGGAAGCGGCGGATCATCGTGCGCAGCAGGGGTTCCTTTTCCGGGTCGGCGTGCGCCGTCGCGACCCGTGCCACGCGGCCGTCCTCTTCGACCACGTCGATCGTGCACCAGTCGGCCAGGGCCGGGACGGTGAGCCGGGCCAGGCTGGCCAGGGTCGTCTCGTAATCAAGCGAACTGGCGAGGATCTGGCTCGCGCGCGCCAGGAAGGCCGCGCGCTGCTCCGCCGCCTCGGTCGCAGCACGGGCCGCGCGCTCGGCTTCGTATGCCCGGGCACGACCGATCGCGAGCGCGAGCCGGTCGGCGACGCGCTGCAGCAACTCGGCGTCGTCGTCGGTGAACTCCCGCGGCTGCGTCGTGCCGACCTGCACCACGCCAACCACGTCCCCCTCGACGAACATCGGCGCGCCCAACAGCGCCTGCACCCCCTGCGCGCGCAGGTCCGGGTGCATACGGCCGACATCCGCGGGGTTGTCGAAGATCAACGTGCGGCGCGCCGCCGCCACGCGGCCGGCAAAGCCGGAGCCGAGGGGTACCTCGACCTCACCGAGACTGTCCGGGTCCAGGCCGCGGGTCGCCGACGGGCGCAGCACGCCACGTTCCGGGTCGAGGAGCAGGATGGCGACCGTTTCGACCTCCAGCGCCTCGCGGACGCGGTCGAGCGATGCTTCGAGGAGGGCATCGAGCGACAGGTGCGCCAGCGCGGTGTCGGTGACCGCCTGCAGGCGGCGGAACCGCTCCGCGGTGCGCTCGGCCTCCGCCCGCGCCGCCTGCTCACTCAGCAGGAGGCGGGCACGCTCGGCTTCCGCGACCTTGCGGTCGGTGACGTCGCGGATGATGCTGGTCACCAGCATGCCCTGCGGGGTTTCGACGGGGCTGAGGCTGATCTCGGTAGGGAACTCGCTTCCGTCACGCCGCCGGCCGAAGAGCTCCAGGCCGATACCCATCGGGCGTGTGCGCGGGGCGTTGGTATAGGCGGCCCGGTGCGCCCGGTGTGCTTCCCGGAAGCGCTCGGGCAGCAGCATCTCGACCGGCTGGCCGAGTAACTCCTCCCGTGTGTAGCCGAAGAGGTGCTCGGTTTGGGAGTTCGCCAGGACGATCCGCCCGTTCTGGTCGACGATCACGATCGCATCCGGCGCCGACTCGAGCAGCGCGGCGAATCCCTTTTCGACGCTCGCAAGGTCGCCGAGCCATTGAGATGATGACGGCTTCACCACGCGCCAGGCCCCCTCGTCTGCCCCAGGCCACGCCGGGATCGATTGGCTGGAGCCGGTGCGAGCCCAGGGAGTGCCGGCCCGCGCGGGCAGGCATCGTGACCGGGCTCCCTGCCTGCAATGCTATCAGAAGTTCCGTCGACCGTAGGGTGCGGCGCAAGCTCCTCACGGGGTCGGGATCGGTCGCCCCCCGTTCATCACGTGGCGGATGATGCAGCGGGCGATCTGCGCGAGGTGGATTGCGTCGTGCGCCGCCATGTGCGCCACGAGTTGCTGGATCGTGATCTCGCCCACCTCGGCGTGGACGCCGGACCGCTGCCACTGTTCCGGCGTCAGCGCCTCCAGCATCGCGATCTGCTCCCCGCGCAGCCGGTGGAACTCGTCGAGCGCCTGTGTCAGCGACTGGTCACGGTAGCGGCCGGCCCGCGCGACCTCCTCCTGGTCATACGCGGCGAGCAAGGGGCGCTCCTCATCGCGCATCAGTCGCACGCGCTCGATCACGCGCGCCTCGGCGTCGCGCAGGTGGCAGACCACTTCCACGATCGACCAGGCGTCCTCGCCCTCGCCGCCGGCACGCACCACCTCATCCGGCAGGCCGCGCAGCAGCGCCCGGAGCGTATCGGGCGTGCTCCGGTAGACCTGCAGCAGCTCCGCTCGCTCGTCGAACATCCCGCGTCCCCCTTCTCCGGCACCCGGCCCCAATATCCGTTCCCGGCCTCAACATGCGCCAACCTTGCCGCGACGTCAAGGGGCGTTGGGGAGGGGATGCGTGACCGAGCTGTCAGAGGCGGCCGTCCTCGATCAGGTCACGGGACGGGTGGTGCGAAGATCCCGCATCGTGGTTGGTGTCCGGGGCTAAAGCCGCCGGGCACGTGCCGACGGCGTACACCCATCTAATTCATCAAGACCCATTACCCCGGGCACTAATCACGGAGTGAGGATCCTCGCGCCACCCGTCGGCGGGTTGCGTACGGAGACGCCGTTAGAGCCCCGGGGTTGTGACTTCTTCACCAGTTTGCGGAACAGGTCATTCGTGACCGCATTATACGACGAGCCTGTTCCGTTCAGGTGGCGCCACCGACGGTAGCGGTAACACTTCCTGCACGCACCATCCCTCATCCCCGATCCAGCAGCTCCAGCACGGGCGCGAGGCGCTCGATGGTTTCTAATGTCGTCGGGCGGAGGACGACCTGGAGGTGATTGATCCCCTCGCGGGCGAAGGCGCGGAACTGCTCGGCCAGCTCTTCGGGGGAGCCGGTCAGTGGGGCGAGTCCTTCGGGGTACTCCTCGCGGCCGAGATAGTCCACCTGGACGGCCACGCTGCGGGCGAGCGTCGCCGGGTCCCGCCCGACGTCGCGGCAGGCAGCGTCGACGGCCTCGCGCAGGGGTGGGATGGCGTCGGGCTGGCTGCGGCCGAAGGCGAGCCAGGCGTTCCACATATCCCCGTAGCGCGCGGCAAGGCGCAGCATGCGCGGGCCGCGGGTGCCGGTGCCGATCATGATCGGTGGGCCGCTGGGGCGAGGGCCGCGCGGGCGGAGTTCGGCATCACGCGTCTGGTAGAAGGTACCGTCGAACGTGCTGGTGCCGTCGCGGAGCAGGCCGCTGATGATCTGGATCGCCTCCTCGAAGCGGCTGGCGCGGCGATCGTAGGAAACCCCCAGGGCTTCGTGCTCCAGTGGGGCGTCTCCGGCGCCCACGCCGAGGATCAGCCGGCCGCCGCTCACGTCGTCGACCGTGTTGGCGATCCAGGCCAGCAGCGCCGGGTTGCGGAAGGTGGTGCTGCTGACGAGCGAGCCAATCTCGACGCGCTCGGTCGTCGCCGCCAGCGCCGCGAGCAGGGTCCAGCAGTCCCACGTGCCACGGGGCGGGCGGGTGCGCCCTGGGAAGCGCATCAGGAAGTGGTCCGGCACCCAGAGGGAGTCGTAGCCCAGTTCCTCGGCCCGCCGGGCCATGGCAAGTATGTCGGGCCAATGGGGCGTCTCACCGGCCATCAGCCCCTCGCCGGTCGGGAGCAGCAGCCCGACCCGAAGCGGCCGGCCGGCACCTGACGTCGGCTGGCGCTGGTTCATCGCGGCCTCCTTTCGGCTGGACCGGCATGATCCGCCGCCGGGGCCGCGCCTGTCAAGCGGCGCACCGGGCGCCGCGCTCAGCCGGCGGCCGCGGGCGCATGAGTCCGGGCGTGGGCGATCGCGGTGGCAAAGCCCGGCAGTGCCCGGTCGATCATGTCGTCGCTCGCGGTGAGCGAAATGCGGAAGTGGCCCGGCGCCTCGATGCTCGCTCCCGGCAGCACGAAGATGTCGTGGGTGGCGAGCAGCTCGGTGAAGGCCAGGTCGTCCGCCCAGGGCGAGCGGGGCAGCAGGTAGAACGTGCCCTCCGGCGTGTGGACCTCGTAGCCCATCTCCCGCAGCGCCGCCACCATCCGGTCCCGCTTGCGTTGCAGGTGCTCGATGTCGATCGACAGCTCCTCCAGATCACCAACGGCGTACTGCATCACCGCGTTCGGGAAGCCGTAGCCGCCCACGACCTGACGCATCATGATCGCCAGGTGTACCAGCTCCCGCTCCGGCATGTCCGGCGGGAGGGCGATGTAGCCCAGCCGCTGGCCGGGAGCCAGCAGCGTCTTGCCGAAGGTGTAGATCAGGACGGTGTACGGGTAGAAGGCCGCGGGGCTGTGAAAGGCCCGCCCGTCGCAGACGATGCGGCTGTACGACTCGTCCGAAATCAGGTAGATCGGCCGGCCGTGCCGCTCGGATGCCTCGCGCAGCAGCCGCGCCAGCCGCTCCAGCGTCTCGGGCGGGTAGATCTTGCCGGTGGGGTTGTGCGGCGAGTTGACGAGCACCACTCGCGTCCGCGGCGTGATGGCTGCGGCGAGGGCGTCGAGGTCGAGATCGAAGGTGCCGGGCTGCACCGGAACCCGTACCGGCGTGGCGCCCGCGGCGACGATCATCGCCTCGTAGAAGAACCAGGGCGGGGAGATGAAGACCACCTCGTCGCCCTCACCGGCCAGCGCCAGGAGCGAGTTGGCCAGCGCGCCGAAGGCGCCTGTGGTCATGAGGATGTCCTGGGCGGCGAACGGGATGCCCCGGCGCTGGCGGAGCGCCGCCGCGACCGTCGCCTGGGCCTCCGGCTCGCTCAGCTTGTAGGCGAACCAGTGGTTGTCCTGCGGGACGCTCCAGCGCTGGATCGCCTCCGTGATGCCCGGCAGCGGCGGCTCGTGGGGATCGCCGAGCATGAAGTCGAGGATCCCCGGCTCGTGCTGTCGGCGGGCGTAGGTCGAGTCCCTGATCGAACTGAGAAACGGTCCCATGATGTCGAGGATCGCGCGCGTTCGCGGGGAAAGCGGGGGGAGGGACGACATGGGCGGGATCCTTTCCCTGCTCACCAGACGCCATGCCGGCTCTCTGCCGCAGGCGGTGTCGCTGGGTTCGATCCGATGGCCACCGCGCCGCGGCTCGGCGCAGCGTCCCGCTCGCTCGCGCATGAGGCACAGTAGGCACGACCACGTGCCTACTTCAGAGTATTCCTGATAGTTTATGTGAGGCGATTTATCGGCGCAATGGGGGTGAGGGGTCCATCAGCCGGTCACGGCGCGAGGTAGCTGATGACCCCCACCGTGACCGTGCCCTGGCGCGGGTCGTGTGTGAACACCGCGGTGGCCTGCGCCGTCTCGTCCCCGGCGAGGAAGTCGATCAGCACCTCGGCGGTCTCGGTCCGGCCGTCGGGGGTGGTGAGCGAGATCGCGACGCGCACGTCTTTCGCCGTCTGCCCGCCACTGTTCCGCACTTCGATCGGCAGGTAGTAGCGGTCTTGCACCTGCCGGACCCGGTCGACCGGCGCGCTCGCATCGATGATCGGGGGCGTCGAGCCGCGGGTGACGTAGGCATAGACGATGAGCCCGATCACGGTGGCGACGATCAGTAGGCTGATCCCGAGGGTGATCCACTCGACCGTCGTCCGGCCCGGATCCGGCCGCTCCTGCTGCGCTGCGGTCTCCCGCTGCTCCGTCACCGTCATACCGCGAGCCTCCCGGCTGCGCCGCCAACCATCGTCGGCAGGCCCAGCACCAACACCTGTGACAGAACACTGGGGAATGGGTCACCAAAGTCGACGCGGTCCAGGAGATAGAGCGCCCAGAACGCCACCGACAACGAGACGACGTACGACACGACGGTCTCGGTGATGGGGTGCTGGAACGGGCCGGTCGGCCGCGGCCCGGCCGACTCCGGGTCGAAGCCGCTGGTGAAGACGATGATGTAGCCGACGACCAGCGTCAGCACCACCAGCGCGACCTCATGGTAGATGTCCACGCTCGCCGCGAGGAGTTGGATCTCATCCGTCGGCGCGATTGAGAAGCCGATGAAGACCCCGCCGATGATCGTTGCCCCGAGGTCGTTGAGCGCGTCCCGCCAGGCATGCGACTCCGCCGCCGACGGCTGCTCACCGGTGCGACCCTCGCGCCGGTCGAACACGGCATTGGCGAGCGAGGCGCCGATGCTCAAGGGAATCGTCTGGACGATGACCATGCCGAGGATCGCGTCGAGCGGGTCGCCCGGCGCGATGCGGTTGAGCACGAGCAGGACGATAAGTGACGCGACCACCCCGACAGCGAGGGTGTCGACCGACTCATCGATCGACGCAATCAGGCTCGTCTCGCGCCTGGGCTTGAACCCCGCCAGGTAGGTCAGGACGACGTTCGCGAGGAAGGTGAGCGCCAGGAAGAGGATGAGCTTCCAGAGATCGGCGTACGTACCGATCCACCACATTTCCATCGTGAACAGCAGCGGGATGCCGAAGAGGTAGGCACCGGCGAAGGCGCGACCGAAGGACGCCGCCTCGTCTACCCACCCATGCTCCCGCGCCTGCTTGACTGGCTCACTGCTCATCACCGATCCGCTCCCGCAGCGCCCGTCAGCCGCCGAGGGGAGCGCTGATGCGCCGTGGCGGCCGCTATCCAGAGAGCAATAACCGTTCCCGATGCGGGAATGCCGTGCTCCGGCGCTAGGTGCGAATCGCCCGCGCGTGTGGCGTGCGGTCGGGGGCCGCAGCGTTCGGCGAATTCATTGAGCGTACGTAGTCGGCCCGTGGCCGGGGGTGATTGGCGTTAGACGAATGACATAGGTGTACGCGCTTGGCCCGTGCCCGGGGCTGAAGCCGCCGGGCTGACAAGGAAAAGCCGGCTCAAGCCGGCTGGGGTTCAGCAGGGCAGACACCCAGGTGATACGGTGTCTGCCGCGCGGTTCGTGCCCGGGGCTAAAGCCGCCGGGCTAGGAAGCGAAGCCCACTGAAGGGGCTGGGGACGCTGGGTCCGGTGGGTGGTCGGATCGGATCCGCCGGGATGTCGCCATCGCAGCCCCTTCGGTGGGCTTACCCCTACTCAGCCCGGCGGCTTTAGCCCCGGGCACGCGCCACGGTGCTTGCACCTGGCCGGCTCATCATCCCCAGCCGACTTCAGCCGGCTTCGTCTTGTCAGCCCGGCGGCTTTAACCCCGGGCACATCGCCCGGCGCGGGGATCCGCACGCCACACACTACGTGCCGAAGACCACCCGCGTGCGACGGCCGGCACGGGCCTTGTGGGCGGGCGGTGGTCTTGCGGGGTCAGAGCGACTGGATTGCGCGCTTGAGCCAGGCGATGGCCTCTTCGTCGCGGCAGTAGCACACGGCCGGTCCGGTGATCGTCCCCTTGATCAGGCCGGCCTCGCGCAGAACCTTCAGGTGCTGCGACAGCGTGGACTGGGCGATCGGCAGATCGGCGCCGAGTGGACCGCACTGGCACTCGCCGCGGTCGGCCAGGATCTGCAAGATGCGATATCGCACCGGGTTGGCCACGGCCCGCAGCATGGTGACAAGGCGTTCGTCCGTCGCTGATGGCATCGCAATCGGCTTCACAGCTCGCCCTCCTTGCTCGAATTTTTACGATGAAGGGCGGGCGGGGTCAAGGTGCTGAGTGGAGAGGGTAGGAGGATGGTGACGGGAGCACGGGCGAGCGCGCGGGAGCGCGCGTTCATCGACCGGCAGCGGGTGGGGCATTTGGCGACGGTAGACGCCCGGGGCGCGCCGTCGGTCGTGCCCGTCTGCTACGCCTACGATGGGGAGTACTTCTACACGCCGATCGACGAAAAACCGAAGCGGCGCGATCGCCCCCTCCGCCGGGTCCAGAACGTGGACGCCACGGGCCGCGCCGCGCTGATCATTGACCGCTACGACGAGGATTGGTCCCGCCTCGGCTGGGTGCACGCGCGCGGGCGCGCCTGGGTGCTCCCGGCGGGCGCGGAGGGCCATGCGACTGCGGTCGCTCTGCTGCGTGAGCGCTACCCGCAGTACCGTGCCATGGCGCTGGAGTCGGCACCCATCATCGTCCTGGCTCCCGACCGTCTCACGAGCTGGGGTGTGCTGGACGAGTGAGCGGCGGGGCATGACGGATGATGCCCGCCGCGTGCCGCGTGTTCTGCTCGCCCTCGCTCCCGGCGCGCTCCGCGTTCAGCTCCCGTCAGCGCAGCACGTGGAGGAGGGTGTAGACGCCCATGGCGACCATGACCGCTCCGGCGACGGCGCTGGCGATGCCGCGGATGCGCGTCTCGACCACCATCTTGAGGCCGTAGAGGGTGACGGCCGCGGCCGCGACGGTCGAGAGGACGATCATCACGCCCCGTGCGCTGGCGGCGATCGGGCTGTTCCGCACGGCGGTCGCCAGCAGGAAGAGGCAGAAGAGAACCCCGGCGCCCACCAGCGGCGGCATCCAGATCGGACGGCGTTCCCCGGCTTGCGGCAGATCGCTCATACGGTGCTCCTTCAGCAGGCTCAGCATCGGCGGCGGACCCGACACCCGCCGCCATGCCAAGTCTACGCCTTTGGAGAGTGCCTTGCTGCCGGTCGTGCTCCGTTGCCGAACGCGCCGCTAGCGCCCGTCCGCTCCCGTCAAGACCAGTGGCCGGTCGAGCCGGGAGAGCAGGCGCGTGGCCACGCTGCCGGCCAGGTGGCCGGAAATCCCGGCGCGGCCGTGCGTGGCCATGACCACGAGGCCGGCCTCACTGTCGGTCACGGCCGCCGCAAGTTCGGCCGCCACCTCGCCGCGTCGCACCTCGGTCGTCGTCGGGATCCCGCCCGTGCCGCGGTCCGCGACCTCCGCCAGGTAGTCGCGCGCGGCCGTCTCCTCCAGATCGAGCAGGGCCGCCGTGGCGATCGGCGTGAACGTCGCTGCCGGGTCGCGCCCCGTGGTGAGTGTCTGGACCGTCGGGACGACGCGCACCAGGTGGAGATGGGTGCCGGTCGCGGCAGCCAGCGCCTGCGCGAGGGGTAGGGCCGCCTCAGCCGCCGGTGTGCCGTCGAGCGGGACGACGATGGGGCCACGGCGCAGGGTGGGCGCGGCTTCCCCCTCGACCGGCCGGATCAGCAGGACCGGTGTGGCCGTGTGGTGCAGGACCTGCTGCGCGATCCGCCCGAAGAGGAGACCGCGCAGCCCGCCCCGGCCGTGGGTCGCCAGCACGATCAGGTCGACGCCCAGTTCCTCGGCGTGCTCCCCGATAGCGCGGGCGACATCGTGCGCCGGGTTGGTGTGGACATGCGTGGTCGTCGGGACGCCGGTTCTCTGCTCTCGGTGGGCGACGGCCGCCAGGTAGGCGTCGGCCGTCTCGACGTTGTCCAGGTGCGGTTCCCCGTGAACCGTGGCTGGCGCGTCATGCTCGATGATGTGGAGGAGCGTGATCCGGGCGTCGCAGGCGGCGGCGAGGTCGTAGGCCGTCGGCAGGACGACCTCGGCCAGCCGCGAGCCGTCGAGCGGCACCAGGAAGTGTCGGAGCCGCTTGGTCACAGGATCCCTCCCTGGAACGTGGCGACGAGCAGGAACACGTTCAAGCCCACGATCACCGAAGCGACCAGCCAGGCCACCCGGGTCGTCCAGGTTTGGTTCACGAGGTCGCCCATAATCCTCCGGTCGCGGGTGAAGAGTACCAGCGGAATAAGCGCAAAGGGGATACCGAAGCTGAGGATCACCTGGCTGATGACCAGCGTTCGCGTTGGGTCGAGCCCGAGCGCGATGACAACCAGCGCCGGCGCCATGGTGATGGCACGGCGCAGCCAGACCGGGATGTGCCAGTTCAGGAAGCCCTGCATGATGACCTGCCCGGCCATGGTGCCGACGGTCGAGGAGGAAAGCCCGGCGGCGAGCAGCGAGATGGCGAAGACGGTGCTCGCCAGCGGGCCGAGCAGCGGTGTCAGCGTGCGATAGGCCTCTTCAATCGAGGCGATCTCGATCAGCCCCTCGGCGTGGAACGTGGCGGCCGCCATGATCAACATCGCCATGTTCACCAGGCCGGCGAGCCCCATCGCGATGACCACGTCCAGGATCTCGAAGTGGTAGATGCGCCGCGCCTGGGCGACGTCCTTCGGCCGGATCCGGCTCTGGGTGAGTGAGGAGTGGAGGAAGATGACGTGCGGCATGACCGTGGCGCCCAGGATGCCCACTGCCAGGAGGAGGCTCTCTTCGCCCTCGAGCTGCGGCACCAAGGCGTGTCGACCCAGCGTGCCCCAATCGGGGCTTGCCAACGCGGTCTCGATGACATAGCTCACGGCGATCACGCCGACGAAGGCGGCGATCACGGCCTCCAGGGGCCGCGCGCCGAAGCGTTCGAGCGCCAGGATCACGAAGGTGACCACGCCGGTCAGGATGCCGGCCGGCAGGAGCGGGATGTGGAAGAGCAGGTTGAACCCGATCGCCGCGCCCAGGAACTCGGCCAGGTCGGTCGCCATCGCGACCATCTCCGCGACCACCCACATGCCGTACACCAGCGGGCGGGGGAAGTGATCGCGGCAGACCTCGGCCAGGTTGCGCCCGGTGGCGATGCCCAGCTTCGCCGAGAGCGACTGAATGAGCATGGCCATCAGGTTGCTCATCAGGATGACCCAGAGCAGGAGGTAACCGAAGCGGGCGCCGCCCTGGATGTTGGTGGCGAAGTTGCCCGGATCGATATAGGCGACGCTCGCCACGAACGCCGGCCCGAGGAAGGGGAGCACCCGCCGGATCCGGCCCAGCCGTCCGGGGGCGCCCTGCTGCTCCTCCCGCCCTGCCGCGGGGATCACCCGTCGTTCTCCCACCACCTCGCCGTCCTTGGGCATCTCACCGCATCCATTCATCGAGCCTAGTCACTAAATTTGCCACAGCTAATTCTACCGTGTACCGGCCCGTACGCTAGCAGCCTGCATGCCGTCGGTCCAGGGGGGCGGGCGCGGTCGCCGACGTGTGATGCGGTCATCCGGTCGGATACGGAAGTCGTGCCTCTTGACGAAGAACGACTGCGCTGTAGGATAGGAGCGACCGGTTTACGCAATGTCTGGCGCAGGGAAGCCTGGTGGTTAATCGAGGTTGCCCTTTCGGAGGCTCGCCGGGGCAGTGGCGCAGCCTCCAACCGAGCCAGCCACCCACCGAGGGCTACCGGATCATCGCCGGGTCCACATGGTGGACGCTGCTGCATTGGCCCTGGCGGCTGTTCGTCTCGGCTCGCGCGGCGGGAATCTCCGCATCGCCACCGCCGCTGGCGCCACCCGGCGCTCAGTTCGTCTTCTTCACGGACCGCGAGTCGCTCGAAGGAGTGCATGGGCCGGCAGACTTCGCGCGAAGGATGGGGCTTCCGACGAGAGCTCACCAGGCATGCAGCTTGTACGGCTGCGCGATCGTGCGCTTCACCATCCCGGCCGACGGCGAGGTCTACACGCCGGTACCGCCCTTGGGCGCGCGGCAGGGACTGACCGGCGGCGGTGCGCGAGAGTGGTGTTTGGTTGGGAACCTCCCGCTCGACGAAACGATGGAAGTCATCTACGTCGATGTCGATGGCAATGGACCGCGATGGTACCATTTACCTCTCTGATCGGCTTTGAGCCGAGACCATAGAGGAGGACCGTCTTGACAGACTACTACCACGCCATCCTCAATCGGCTCCGCGGCGAGACGGACGACCTGCGCGGTGTCGCCAATAGCCGGTTGGATTGGTACGGCCTGGATGCGGTCTTAGATCTTTATCACCGGACAGCCGGTGAGGACCGTGAGGCATTTGTTCAGGCGGCGGGCCAGATCCTCGCTGAGGGCGAGCAACCCGTGGAGGTGATCGCCCAGTTACTCTATCTGGTCACCAGTCTCGACCTGACCCAGGTCGAGCCGAGCATCAAGCGGCTGCGGCAAAAGGCGATCGCGAACCAGGAGCCGCTCCGGGGCGTGATCGCGAACTATTTTGCTTTTCGCGAGTTGCGGCAGCATCACGCTCCAGCCCCCTGAAGCCCGAAACTTCCTCGTACCAGCCCTCCGGCGGATTCGCAATCGTCCCAGGCAGCAGGCGCTCGACCATCACCACGTCCCGCCAGGCACCGTCGAGTTGGGCGAGCGTCTCCTCGATCTCCACTGCTCTGCAGGCGGGTCACTCAGACGGAAAGAGGAGTCGTGCCTTTTGACGAAGCGGGGAGAGGGTTTCACATAGGGGCGAACGATTCACATAACAGTGACGTTGTCGCAGGGGAGCGTGGGCCTGGACCGGTGACGCCGGAGCGACGATGAGCAGCACGGTTCGTCCGGTGGGTGGTCTCGCGCGTGCGATGTTGTACCCGACGGACGACACGACGATTTCCTGGCCGCGGCGTGTGTCCGGGAGCTCGGGGGACAAGGAGCCGACGATGTTTGATCCCGACGACGACATTCGGCGAGACCTCCAGCGGCTGGAAACGTTGCGGCACCTGCCGCCGGGCACCTACCTGCTGGATCCGGGGGCGGTCGAGGAGCGGCAGCTCCTCGCCGACCTGCTTCAGCTCCCCGCGGAGCAGGATCCCGTCGCCTGGCTGGCGGCGCATCGTGGCCCGCTGTGCGCGCGGATTGCGCTGCACGCCGCGCTGGACGAGTTGCGCGGCCGGGTCGTCGGCGTGCGCCGGGCGCGATGGTACGGCTTCGACGCGCCCAAGGCGGGGGAGCGGGCGTTGCTGGGCCGGCTCGTCGACCTGCCCGAGGAGTCCGATCTCTTCGACGCGATCCCGCAGCATGGACTGGCCGCGCCTGACGCCCTGCGGGCGACGCTCGGGCGTGTGCGCCAGCTTCGTGGAACACCTGACCCCGCTGACGCCAGGGCGCGCGGCGCCAGCCCGCTGCTCGCCGATCTGCTCGCGTTGCCGGAGGACGTGGACGCGCTGGCCTGGCTCCGCGAGGAGCGCGCGTCGCAGGGCGCGGCGATGGCGCTGCACCGCCTGATGGAGCAGGCGCGGCCGCCGCTCCACTCGCTCCAGATCGGGCCGGTGGTGCAGGTCACGTTCCCGCGAGCGGTGATCCGGATGGAGCGTGGGCTACGCGTCACCGTCGACGAGGTTGCTTTTGGCAAGGGCGGAACGCTGATCACGGTGCGGACGCGGATCCGTGCCCGTCGGCTCCCGGGACGGGGCGATCTCCACCACGTGCTACCGCGCTGGCCCGGCTTCAACCAGTTGGTCGACGATCTCGGTCATCGCTATCTGCTGCAGCATTACGAGGGAGAGGCCGGTCGCACGCTCTGGTGGGCGACGCAGCGGATGCGGGCGGCGTTCTACCCCTCGGTGGCGCCGGGGGCGACGCGGCTGACGTTCATTGCCAGCGCTGAGAGCATCGAGGTGGCCGGCTTTCGCCTGCCGGGCCCGGAGCGCCCGGAGCCGGAGCGTGTACTGCTGGCCGAACTTCCCCAACGCAGCCTCCGGTGGCAGGTGGCGGTTCCGGCTCGCGCTCGTTAGCGTGGAAGCCCGTGAAGGGGATCGTGAGAGGATGGGGATCGTGGAAGTAGTCGGCCCGACGCTGCTCGATCTCTCCTTGTTCGGTTTTGGGTTCCTTCTGCTTAGCGGCATGGTGGTCTACTCGGGCGTCCGCCTCCGGCATTGGCGGCGTGCGCGACGGCCGTAGGATGACCCGGCGGGGGTGAGACTCACGGAACACGCACCACGGAACACACCCCTGCCTACCACTCCGCCGGCGGGTTGGCGATCGTCCCCGGCAGCAGGCGCTCGACGATGACCACGTCGCGCCAGACCCCGTCGAGCTGCGCGTGCTTCTCGTAGAT
>NZ_JADGHZ010000062.1 GCF_019683595.1 Sphaerobacter sp.
GTGCAGGAGTCCATCACCGCCCCTCTCCCCTGGTGGGCTCCATCCGAGAGGGGCCGGGGGGTGAGGGGGCACCCGGGAGCGGTGAAGGGAGCGGGAGGATGACGGACGTACGCGCGGTGGCCTGGGATGACATCCCGGCCGAGGAGGTCTACCCCGGGATCACCCGCCAGGTGGTCCACGGCGAGCGGCAGACGCTGGTCCGCTACGTCTACCAGCCGGGCAGCGTCTTCCCCCAGCATCACCACCCGCAGGAGCAGGTCACCGCCGTGCTGCGCGGGCGGATCGAGTTCGACGTTGCCGGCACCCGGCGGGTGTTCGGCCCCGGCGAGGTCGCGGTCATCCCGGGGGATGTCCCCCACGGCGCCCGGGTCGTCGGCGACGAAGTCGTCGAGACGCTCAACGCCCTCAGCCCTCGCCGCGACGAGGCACCCGGCCCGAACCGGGGTTAGCATCCCCGCTCAGGCACCGGACGGGGCGGGCGCCGGACGGGGCAGCGGGGCGGCCGCCAGCGCCGGGCGCCGATCCAGCAGCACCAGCAACACCATCAGCGCCCAGATGAGCGTCGCAATCGCCAGGTGGGCGATCCGCACCGCCGGCGCGAGGTCGAGCCAGATGTTGGCCGCCCCGACCAGGATCTGCAGGACCATCAGCATGTCGGCGGTGCTGCCGAGTGTCGCGAGCATCGGCGCGTCCACACGCCAGCGCCGAGCGTTCCGCCCCACCACCGCCACCAGCACGGCCGCCACGACCGCGGTCCACCGGTGGGTCAGGTGGACGTCGACCGGCGTCCAGCCCGTCGGCACCCACGCCCCGCCGCAGAGCGGCCACTCGGTGCAGGCGATGCTGGCGCCGCTCTTGGCGGTGTACGCCCCGGTCAGCATCACCGCGAAGACGCCCGCTGCGGCGGCAGGCGCCCTGGCACCGAGCCGCGTGCCGCGCCCGGCGCGAGACTCCCCACGCGCGCCGTTCGCCGCCACCGCGAGCAGGGCGAGAGTCAGGCCGATCGCCAGATAGGTGAGCGCCACCCCCAGATGGATCGTGACGACCAGCGCGTCCAGGTGGGTGAACACCGTGATCGCGCCGAGCGACGCCTGCACCAGTACCAGCCCAACCGCAGCCAGCGGCAGGCGAGCGAACCAGGGATTGACCCGCCGCAGCCGCCAGCCCTGCACCGCGAGCAGCCCGGTGAGCAGGATGACCGAAAGCGCCACGATCCGGTGGATGAACTCGGTCCAGGCCAGCACGTCCCACTCTGGGATAACCTGGCCGTTGCAGAGTGGCCAGTCGGGACCGCAGCCCATACCGGCACCCGTCACGCGGACCGTGCCGCCGACCACGATCAGGAGATAGCCAGCGACCGCGGTGGCGATCGCCAGCCGGGCGAAACGTCGGGGGACCTTCGTTGAGGACACCAGAGCTAGACCACCTCTCACGCTTTCCTACGTCCCACGCCCCGGCCGGATCTAGCGCACCTGCCAGGGCACGGTGCTCAACTCAAACCAGGAGAAGCCGTACAGCAACACGAACAGCGTCAAGAACGCCAGGGACAGCACCAGCGCGCCCGGCGCCTCGAACGCGCCATGGGCGGGCACCGGAGCCTCCCCCTCCTCACCGGAGGCTCCGGCCACGGCCGGCGCCGACGAGAACGCGTTCGCCATAACCCGCCCGAGGTTCGGCGTCGCGGTGCGCTGCCCAAGCGCGACGGTGGCAACGATGATCGTCACGAACATCGCCCCGCCAATCACCGCAATGACCGCGCCGATACCCAGCAGCGCCATGAAGACATTCACCGCAGTCGTCTGGAAGATCTCGGTGGGGAGCGTCGAGACGCGGTCGAAGGTGATGTCCCAGTGCCGCCGCGGCACGCCCCAGTGCCCCGCCAGTCCGGTTCCAAGCCCCCAGACGACCATGCCCGCGCCGTAGATGTACGGCTGGTACCTGGCCCAGCCCCGCAGCATGAGCTGCCGCTGGAAGATCAGCGGCACCAGGTAGTAGGCGAGCCCCATGAAGGCGATCGTCGTGCCCGCCACCACCGTCATATGGAAGTGCGCGGGCGACAGCAGCGTGTTGTGGACGATCATGTTCACCTGCGGCCCGCCGATAATCACGCCGCTGATGCCGCCCATGACCCCGAAGATGAGCAGGCTCACCGCGAGCGCGGCGAAGCCGGGTTCACCCCAGGGCGCCCGCCGCAGCCAGCCGAACAGCCCCTGCCGGTGCCCCTGTGCCCGCATCCCCAGCTCGATCGAGGCGGGGATGCTGAAGCCATGGATCAGGCTCCCGAGCACGGCCAGGTACATGAAATAGCTGGTGTTGATGTTGCGCAGCCACGGAGTCAGGCCCGGGTCGACCAGCAAGTGGTGCATCGACCCCATGTTGATGAAGAAGATGTAGAGGACGATCGCGAAGCGGCTCAGGCCTTCATTGAGGGGGCGGCCGCCGGTCATCATGCTCGCGAGCCCGTACCAGACCGCCACCATCGCCGCGAGGTTCACCTGCTGCGCCCCGTGCCCCAACCCCCAATAGAGGAGCCGGTAGACGCCCGGATCGATCGAGTCGATCACCCCCGCCGACCAGAGAAAGGCCGGCAGCAGCGCCGCCGCGCCCGAGATCAGGCTCCAGAGCGCGATGATCCCCGCCCCCGCCAGCGCGAAGGTGAAGAGCGGCAGGGTGCCGACATCCCCCCGCATCCGCGCGGCGACGACGTTGATGAAGAAGTGAACCACCCCTAGGATCGCCCCCACCGCGAAGACCAGGACCGCCGCGTAGTAGAGGGGCGGGGCCTGCAGCGGTGGGTAGGAGGTGAACATCACCGTCGCTCGGCCGGTCAGCATCAGCCCGGTGGCGACCACCGCGCCACCCAGCATCATGGCGTAGGCCACCCAGCCGAGCCCGGGTACTACCATCCGCGCGCTCAGCAGCACCGTGCTGCCGAAGACGAGGCCGGCCATCTCGAAGAAGAGGATCCAGAAGATCAGCATGACCATGCCGTGCGCGGAGAGGAAGGCGTAGAACTGCTTGGCCGGCAGGAGATGGACCACCTGCCAGCGGGTCAGCGCGATCAGCAGTGCCAGCGTGCCGCCCAGCGCCAGGAAGAGGACCGCGGTCACCGCGTGGAACTTGATGAGCCGCTCGGCCGACCGGTCGATCACCAGCCCGGTAACCCCGCAGCGGCGCGCCAGGCCCGATATTACCGTCTGCATCGTGTCGCCCCTTTCCCCCGCGCCTTAGTCGGTCACGATGATCCGGCCGGTCATGAGGTGGTGACCCGCGCCACAGAACTCGTTACAGACGACGGCGAACTCGCCCACCTGCTCGGGCGTCAGGTGGATCGCGGTGATGAACCCCGGCAAGACCTGGAAGTTGAGGCTGTGGCGCTCCATCACCAGCGAGAAGCCGTGCTGCACATCGCGCGAGGAGATCAGGAACCGGTACTGCTCACCGCGCTTGAGCTGCACCACGGGCCGCCAGGCAAACTGCTGCGCCTCCAGGTAGATGTCGCTGCCGGGCGGTGGAGCGACCACCGGGACGCCATCCATCTCCCCGATCTGGTACGTCTCGGTGAACTCCGTGGTTAGTCGATGGAACTCGGCGGGATCGATCCGGTAGCTTTGAATCTCATTCTGCTCGTTGCCGATCGCCGGCCAGATGAACGCGATCATGAGGAACATGCCCAGACCCCAGATGGCGGCGATTGCCACCCAGAGCCGCTCGTCGCGGCCCAGCGGGCTCCACCACATCCCCTGGGGCTTCGCCAGCGGGCTGAACCGGCCAGCCATGCACACCCCCTTTTCCCCCGTCGCGAGGGCGATCCACCCGACCCTGGCGCTACTCCCCGAAGAGCGGCACGTTGGCCAGGCTGATCAGCCCCCACACGATGTAGGTCAACGTCGGCACCACCAGTCCGGCGAGCAGGAGCAAGAACAGGTCGTCGAGGAGCACCTGCGGCCAGGGGGGTCGCTCCCGACTCGGAGTCTGCGTTGGATCGTCGTGTGCCATACGTCATGCCCCTTCCGGTACGCTCATCGAGCCGCAACCGGCGATATGAACCGCTGCCGCGGATGACCAGGGAACTACCGTTGGGACGCTAGGTCGCGCTACGCTACCGGGTTTGCGCTACGGTAGCAACAACGCCACCGGCTGTGTCCTACCCGTCGGGATGGTTTCGCCCCACCCGCTGGGGTGGGATCCAATGCCGCGCCAAGTCGCTGGGCGCGGACCGATCAGGCGTGCTGGCCGGCGTGGTTCGCCGGGCGCGTTCGGAGGTACGGCGCGGCGAGGAGACCGATCAGGACCACCGCGTAGTAGAGGCCCGCGCTGACCCACATGATCGCTCCCCCAAGCCGCTGGTCGCCGAGCGGGGTCAAGCCCCAGGGCGTCTCCGTCTCGGCGTAAACCGGATAAATGAGGTCGCGAGACAGGGTGATCGTGGCGCAGATGAGATCCCCGGCCATCCACGTCGCGAACAGCAGCAGCGCGGCCGCGGTCGTGGACAGGCGATAGTGCCGCGGGACCGGATCGATCAGCACCCACCAGAAGAGGAGTGCCGTGCCGAAGAAGGCGACATGCTCCAGATCGTGGATAAGCTCGTCGCGCACGGCGGCCTGATAGGGTCCGGGGAGATGCCAGAAGAGGAAGCTCCCATTGTAGAGGAGGAACACGGTCACCGGGTGGACGACCATACCGAGCAGCCCGCGCAACTCGGGGTGCCCGGCCGTGATCCCCATCAGCGCGCGGCTGTGGTGCGGGCGCAGGCCACGCAGGAGAACCTGCACCGGCCGGCCCAAGGCCAGCAGCGGCGCGGCGACCAGCATGAGGATCAGGTGCTGGACCATGTGGACCGAGAAGAGCACGCCGTTGAAGTGGTCCGGCGGACCCATGAGCGCCACCGCCAGACTCACCAGCCCACCAAGGTAGGTGAGAACCTGCCAACGGGGTGGCACCCGCCGACCGGTCCGGGCGGCCGCCCGGTAGGCGAGCAGGTACCCGGCCGCGGAGCCGCCGAGCAGCACGGTGAGGAGCGGATCGACATGCCAGGCCAGATACCACTCGACCGGGTTCGCGTCACTGGTCACGTGGAGCAGGGGGATGACCATGATCGCCTTCCCCGGGAACTGCGTGAAACGCGCGGAGGATGCTCCTAGGCGCGGGAGGCGTCCAACCACGGACTACGCAGCGACTCAACGAGCACCGCGCGAATTGTCGATGCGGGCATCATCCGGAACCCGGACGGCCGTGTCAAGTCCAGGTTACGCACTCAGCGGCTCCCGATCGGGGCGCTGGTCGGGACAGCCGCGGCACGACCGCATTCGTTCTGTCGCCGGCGCCGTGGACGAACGCGCGTCATTCGCCGGCGCGATCGTCGGATCAGGTGTTCTCCTCGTAGGCGCGCCGCAGCCACTCGTCGACCTCGTCGTCGACCTCCTCCACCGATTCGAGGCCGATCCGCGCCGTCATGGCGCCGTTGCCCATGCTCGAGGCAGCACGGAGGCGCCCGCCAAGTGGCGGGTCCGCGAGTCGCAGCCCGAGATCCACCCGCCGCTTGGTCGTGGGTTGCACCACCGCGAAGGTCCGGCGCGGCGTGACCAGGGCCACAAACGTCTTGCGCGCCTGAACCTTCACCTCACCAAGCTGCCCCGCCCGCACCAGCACGGCGTCCAGGATCGGCCGGAGCGCGGGTCGGTCGGCGTATTGCCCGGCGATCAGATCGTCCGCCGTGGCGAGGAAGAAGTCCGGATAGCCGAACCGCTCCATCACCAGGAGCGTTTGCGCGTAGCCGGTTACGCCCTGCTCGGTGAGCCACGCCCGCAGGCTCGCCTCGTCGTGCGCGCCGGATTCGCGCACGCGGGCATTCCACGTCTCCACGTCGTCACCGGTCCGCCGCTTCAGCAACTCGGCCATCCATGCCGTCATCTCGCGCCAATCACGCGCGCCGGGAATGCTCATGACTCATCTCCCCCACAGAGTCCAAGGCGCAGGAACCCAACGAGCACAGGATAGACCGGCCGTTTCCGAGATGGCGAAGTGCTCATCCGGCGGGCTGCCGCCGTGAGCGCCGGCTTGCCAAGCTCGTCGCCCGACGAACCGCAGGCGATCCGTGTCCGCCGTGCAGCCTGCCGACGACCCTGTCCGGCTCTGCATGAGGCTACCAGCCGTAGAACCGCTGCGGCACGACGCGGATGGCGACCGAGTAGTCGCGGGCGAACGACTCAGGGTCGGAGCCGATGCGCCGGATCCCGTCCCGGTACTTCTCGATCATCTCCGGCACCTCGGTAACGGGCGGCGCGTCCGGCACAATCTCCGCCACGCCGTCGATCCGCACCACGCTGTCGCCGTATTCGTCAGTGTTGAAGTGCAGCGACACCTTTGGGTTGTGGCGGATGTTGCGCACCTTCTGCTGATCCGGCCGCGAGTAGATGAGGATCGTCTCCCCGTCCCACAGGAACCAGACGGGGATCGGCTGCGGCTGCCCATCCCGCCGGACGGTCGTGAGCCAGATGACCTCCTCCTCACGCAGCCGCCGCTCAGCCAGCCGTCCCCACTCCGTGGTGGTATCGAGCATCGCGATGCCCCTCCCACTCCTCACTCATACCTGCTTACGTCCAACAGCGTCCGTCCCTCCCAGTCTATCCGCTCGGGAGCGCGACACTCGGCCCTGGCCTCAGCCGTTCTCCCCACTGCGCGCCGGACCCTGGACATGGAGGGCCGACTCGCGGTCGTGGCCCCGGCGTGCCGCACTCCCACCGCTGAGACGCGACGCACCCCGAACGCGGAGGCCGTGCCGGCGCGCCACCACGCCCCCAGCCGGCGCACCGTCCGAACGGTGCTGGCGACCGCCCCGCGGATGGAGACAAGGAAGCCGCTGGAGACGAGACATCGCCAGCGGCCAGTGGATCACCGATGGGATGACCGGTGTGCCTTATTGCGCACAGATCATCGAGACGGTCAATTCCTGGTTTGTTCCGGAATTGTTAGTAACGATCACCCGCCACACTTGGACTAAGGATTGAATCGGTCGGCTCGCCCGCACTTCCACCCCAGGTCCGCCAGGCTGAATTTCATACCCTCCACCCAAGACGCGATTACTGGGAACCTGACAGGTGAACTCCCAGGACCCACTCTGCCCATTCTCAATGGTCACTGGGGTTGGCGTGTAGATCGTGATGTTATCCAGACCTGAATCGCCCTTCTCACCTTTCGGTCCCTGTGGCCCCTGCGGGCCCGCTGGCCCCTGTGGACCCGGATCGCCTTTCTCGCCCTTGGGTCCCGCCGGTCCCGCTGGCCCCTGTGGACCCGGATCGCCTTTCTCGCCCTTGGGTCCCGCCGGTCCCACTGGCCCCTGTGGCCCCTGTGGACCCGGGTCACCCTTCTCACCCTGCGGCCCCTGTGGCCCCTGCAGCCCCATCTGGTTCCAGGAAATGGGCGTCTCGAACCACCAACACTTTTTCGGGTTGTCCACGATGCGCAGCAACCCGGCCAACCCGGTTTTCAGCCGTAGATCACCTGGGCGTCCTGGTTGGCCAGCGCCACCCCGCTGAACAGCCCCACCAGCAGGCCGACGACGAGCAGCACCACCACCCGTCCCGATCGCACCAGGCGACCGAGCACCGATCCCCGCGTCAAACTCGCCCCCTCTCTCGCGTACACCCCACCGCGGCGGGCTCGCTGTGCCCGGTCACCGGACCAAACGAACCACTTGCCGTTGGACGGACGAAGAGATCGTAGGGGAATGGTTCCACCGAGTCAAGTAGTCTGAAGGCGCGAGGCTGAGTTAATGGCAATTAGGCTGCTGGGTTGTTCTGAATGTTGCGCATATATTGCCGGTCACGCATCCAGTCCCATCGTTCAATCCGCTCAGCGCTGGCGTCCTGACGACCGGCTCACCCGCCAATCCACCAGTATTCCTCGCGGCCCGTTCTTGGCCCCGAGCCAGCGCGGTGCTACGATGCGCCGAACGCATGACCGGGAACGAGCAAGGAGGACGCGCATGCCGGAGCCAGCCCAGCCCACCTGCACCGTCGTTCGAGGCAGCCACAGCTACGAGGGCAAGCAGGGCTTTTCCTACTTCGAGGGTATCTCCGCCCAGAGCGCGGGTGCGACCGGGCTCTGCATGCACCTGCTGACCATTCCGCCCGGCGGCCGAGCCAGGGCGCATCTGCACGAGCGACACGAGACGGCCATCTACGTGCTCAGCGGCGAGGCGGAGATGTGGTACGGCGAAGGGCTCCGCGAGCATGTCGTCACCGGCGCGGGCGACTTCGTCTACATCCCGGCCGGCGTCCCGCACTTGCCGGCCAACCGCAGTCAGACCGAGCCGTGCATCGCCGTCGTCGCCCGCACCGACCCGAACGAGCAAGAGAGCGTAGTGCTGTTGCCCGAGCTGGAGGCCGAAGCGGGCTTCACCCCTGACCGCAGGTAGTAACGGAAAGGAACCGACGCTCCGATACCCCCGGCTGACACGGTATCCACTGCCCGGGTAGGGGCCCGGGGATGGGTTGCGCGAAGGATCCCATGCCGCGGCCTGTGCCCGGGGCTCAAGCCCCGGGCTGACAAGGAAAGCCGGCTGAAGCCGGCTGGGAAAGCGCGCTCACACTCAGGCAGAGAGGTGTCCGCCGGTTGGTCGGTGCCCCGGGCTAAAGCCGCCGGGCTGATATTTTGGTAAGCCCACTGAAGGGGCTGTGATGGCGACATCCCGGCGTGCCCGGTTCGGCCCCCGATCGGACCCAGCGTCCTCAGCCGGCTTCAGCCGGCTTTCGTTGTGAGCCCGGGGCTTGAGCACCGGGCACGTGTCACGGCGTGGGATCCTGCACGCCACCCATCCGCGTCCCGACGACGGTACGCACCCACCCCGGGCGCGGCTGCGGCCGCGCCATACCAACGCGGCGGCGCGGGCCGCCGCACTCCAAAGGACGAGACATACGCGCCGCGCGGCGCTGTTCGCGAGCGTCACTCCACCTCGCGGATCTCCGCCCGGTCGAGCAGCCATTGTCGGCGCGTGGTGTCGAAGATCAGGTCCCAAGTGCCGCTGAAGTGGCGCACGCGGGTGTCCCCGGCAGGGTCGCGCTCGTGGGCCTCCAGGTTCACCGTGACGCGGCTCGGCTCGCTTTGAGCCACGTAGGCGATGACGCGTTCGGTGTTCTGGAAGCCGGCGACCCAGGCGTCGTAGGGGTTCGCTGCCTGGAAGGCGGGCGAGAGGAAGGTGTACGCCGCCGCGTAGTCGCCCGCATCGAGCAGCCCGTAGAAGTGCTCGACGGTGCGCAGCTCGCCCCCTTGGACCGGCTCGACCTGCTCCGCGGTCGGTACGAGCGCGTCACCCGAAAGCCGGTAGCGGGTCTCAACCCAGGCGCTGGGGCAGCAGTTCGGCTCCCAACCGGCGTACGCCGCGGTGCGCAGAACCAGCTCGCCGCCGTCGAGGCGGATCTCCATCTTGTATGCCGATTGCGCCGCCGCCAGTCGCGGTCCGTCCGGCGTCGCGCGGTAGACCAGGACGCCGATCGCGCCCGCGGTGCCGCCGGAGTGGAACGGGATGACGGCGTCCTCCTGGCCGTCGCCGTCGAGGTCGCCGTAGCGGATCTCATCCAGGGCGGGGAAACCGTAGACCCCACCCGGCCCATCCGGCAGGTAGAGGTCGCCCAGCTCGTCGGGGAAGCCCGACGGCGCGGCGCCGAAGTCGAGCGCGGGATCGCCGGTCAGGACCGCGCGCCAGTCGACATCGCGCAGCGACGCGGTGGGCGGCGACGCCGTGGGCGTGGCGGCGAGCGTCGGGGTCGCGATAAGGGGCAGGACCGAGGTGACCGGCGAGGCCACGCCGGGGGTGCCACGCGCGGCGCCCGGTCCCGTCGTTGCAGCGGGACCGGATCCACCGCAGGCAGCGAGGATGGCTGCGGCCAGGATCATCGCGAACGCCTGCACCGCTCGCCGCTGGACGCTGTTCCACGATCCCCGCGATCTCCGCCGCACGCCGGCCGTCCTCTCTCGCAACCGTGCCATCCCGCCCGATGATCGTACGCATTGTCCGTACACGCGACAAGGGCTGGATGTACCGCTCGCCCGTGGCCGGGGTGGCCTCGCGGCGGCGGCTGTGCCTTGACGGTAAGGCAGCGAAGGCTCAAGATTCCGGTCGCAAGACCGGCACGAGCAGCCGAGGGAGGCAGAATGACCGCGACTACGCTCATCGGGAAGGCGATCCCACGCGTCGACTCACCGCAGAAGGTGCGCGGCCAAACCCGCTACACCGCCGACCTGACCCCGCCGGGAACCCTCATCGCCCGGCTCACGACCGCGACGCAGGCACACGCCCGCATCAAAGGCATCGACACCAGCGCCGCGAGGGCGGTCCCCGGCGTGGTGGACGTCGTCACCGGCGCGGACCTGCTGCCGGACGGCCCGGAGCCGTCGGAGCGGGCGCGGGCGATGCTCGCGCGCGACAAGGTGATCTATTACGGTCAGCCGGTGGCGGTGGTGATCGCCGAGACGGAGGCGGCCGCGGAGGAAGCCGCGCCGCTGGTCCAGGTCGACTACGAGCCGCTCGGCGTCGTGGTCGATCCGCACGCCGCCATGCAGCCCGACGCCCCGGTGATCCGCCCGAAGGCGCAGGAGGGGGAGTGGGCTGAGGCGCAGATGCACGCCACGGTCCAGGGCGGTGAGGAGGTCGACGTCAACCGCCTGGGCGACAACGTCACCAGCGCCATCCGTTTCCGCCGGGGCGATGTCGAGCAGGGCTTCGCCGAGGCGGACGTCATCGTCGAGCGCACCTACACCACAGCCTCGGTGCATCAGGGCTACATCGAGCCGCACGCGACGCTGGCGGTGCCCGACCCACTGGGCAACCTCACCATCTACACCGCGACCCAGGGGCAGTTCTACGCGCGCACCGTCACCGCGGACACGCTGGGCCTGGCGCAGAACCAGGTGACGGTCGTGCCGATGGAGGTCGGTGGCGGCTTCGGCGGCAAGACGGTCCTCCTGGAGCCCCTGGTTGGCGCGCTGGCGCTGCGCACCGGCCGCCCGGTCAAGCTGGTCCTCACCCGCATGGAGGAGTTCCTGCTGGCGACTCCCGCCCCGGGCGCGGTGATCGACCTGAAGCTTGGTGCCAAGAAGGACGGAACCATCACCGCGATCCAGGGTCGCGTCATCTTCGACTCCGGCGTCTACCCCGGTGCACCCACCAACGTGGCCCTGCTGATGATCGGCGGCTACTACCGCTGCGCCAACCTCGACCTGATCGGCTACGAAGTGCTGACCAACAAGCCGGGTGTCGGCGCCTACCGCGCCCCCGGCGCGCCGCAGGGGACGTTTGCGATCGAGCAGGCGGTGGACGAGGCGGCCCGCGCCCTCGGCTGGGACCCGCTGGAGTTCCGCCTGCGCAACGCCTCGGCCCCGGGCGACCCGCAGCCCAACGACGTGCCTTGGCCCGAGATGGGGTTGCGTGAGGTGCTGGAGGCGCTGCGCGACCGCTGGCAGCAGCGCAATGCCGGTCCGAACGAGGGCTTCGGCATCGCCGTTGGCGGCTGGCCCGGCGGGGTCGAGCCCTGCGCGGCCAACGTCCGGCTCAACACCGACGGCAGTCTCACCGTCTCCCTGGGGTCGGTCGACATAACCGGCACCAACACGACGATGGCGATGATCGCCGCCGAGACCTTCGGCGTTCCGGTGGACCGGGTGAAGATCGTCACCGACAACACCGACGCCGCCCCGTACGCGGGGATGAGCGGCGGCAGCAAGATCACCTACACCGTGGGGCTGGCGGTGCGCGCCGCAGCGGAGGAGGCGCGGCGGCAGGTGTTCGCCATCGCCGCGGCCGAGCTGGAAGCGGCGCCGGAGGATCTGGAGATGGTCGACGGCCGGGTCCAGGTCAAGGGCGTGCCCGACCGGTCGATCGCCATCACCGAGATCGCGCGCATGAGCATGACGTTCGGCGGCAAGTACGAGCCGGTCTACGGTGTCGGCAAGTCGGCCGTGACGGCGCGCGCGCCCGGCTTCTCCGGTCAGCTCGCCCACGTTCGGGTGGACCCGGCGACCGGCGAGGTGACCCTGCTGGGGATCGTCGCGGTGCAGGACGTCGGACGGGCGCTGAACCCGGCGCTCGTGGAAGGGCAGGTCCAGGGCGGTGTGGCTCAGGGCATCGGCTGGGCGCTGCACGAGGGCCTGATCTACGACGACAACGGCCAGCCGCTGAACCCGACGCTGATGGACTACAGCCTGCCGGCTGCCCCGCAGGTTCCACCGATCGAGGTGAAGCTGGTGGAGCTGCCGTCCTCGGCCGGGCCGTTCGGCGCGAAGGGCGTCGGCGAGCCGCCGGTCATCCCGACCGCGGCGGCCATTGCCAACGCCATCGCCGACGCGACCGGCGCCCGCGTCACCGACCTCCCCATGACCGCCCCGCGCATCCGCGCGGCCATCGCGAAGGCGAATTAGGGGACGGACCCTTACCCCCTGACCCCCTCTCCCCTTGTGGGAGAGGGGGTTCTTCTTTACTCACGAGCGCGGGCGTGCCCGCCGGCCGCTCGTGTCCAGCTCCCCTCTCCCAACTTTGGGAGAGGGGCCGGGGGTGAGGGCTATTCGCGAAGCCGCCGTCGGTTTGACACCGACGGCGGCACTCGTTGCGATACTGCTGCGGGTCGTCCAGCCCAGGCGCTATCGCCCCTGCCAGTCCGCCAGGCGGCCGTGGAAGCGGAGGAAGCGAGGGTTGCCGTCGGGGCCCTCCAGGAACTCGATCGTCTCCCCGCGCACGTGCGTGTCCGCGATCCGGACGCGGCGCTCGCCGATCGGGATGAGCGTCATCGGGGGCAGCGTCGTCACCTTGCCGGTGATCAGGTTGCGGTTCACCACCTCGCCGCGCAGCCGGTCCCCATCGACCGAGATCGTGATGTCGACGTCGGGCCGGTGGTAGCGCCCGGCGGACCAGGCCAGTTCGTCCGCGGACAGGCTCACCGGCTCCGGCCGAACGGGCCGCAGGCCGCACTCATGCTCCAGCACCCAGTCGATGATCTCGCTGTACGCCGCCGCGCCCTGCGCGCTGTTCGTCAGAACCCCCACGGCGAAGCCACTCCCCGGCACGATACGGAGCTGGGCCTGGTACCCGCCGGTCGAGCCGCCGTGCCCGACGACCCACCCGCCGTCGTAGGCGTGCAGCGCCCAGGCCAGGCCGTAGGCTTCGGCGAAGCTCCCCGCCTCCGTCTGCGGCTCGCGCATCGCCGCCAGCGATTCCGGGGAGAGCACCCGCTGCCCATCCACCGTGCCGTCGCCCAGGTGGAACGCGGCGAAGCGGAGCAGGTCGCCGACGTCGGAGATGATGCCGCCGGCGGCGTTGACGCAGCGCGGCAGCGGGAAGCGGCGTGCCACCTCGTGGGCCGGCTCACCCGGCTGGACCGGCAAGTGGCCGACCGCCACCGGGTAGGTGATCGCCTCGTGCGCGAAGAAGAAGGAGCGTGTGAGGCCCAGCGGCTCCAGGATCCGCTCCCGCATGACCGTCTCGAACGGCTTCCCGGTCAGCCGCTCGATGATGGCGCCGGTGAGGTAGAAGCCGGTGTTGCAGTAGGACCAGGTCTCGCCGGGCGGGGTGATCTGCCGCAGGGTATGGAACTCGGCGATGGCGCGGCTCAGGGCATCGTCCCCCATGCCATAGTCGGTGAAGCGGTCACCTTCCAACCCGCTGGTGTGAGCCAGCAGGTGGCGGACGGTGATCGCGTCGCGCGCCGCGGGGTCGGCCAGCACGAGGTCCGGCAGGTACGTCGACACCGGCGTGTCGAGATCGAGCACGCCCTCCTCGACGAAGGTCATGACCAGCGTCGCGGTGTAGACCTTCGAGATCGACCCGATCTGGAACAGGCTATCCGGCCGTACGGGGTAGCCGCTCTCCAGGCTGGCGACGCCGTAGGCGCGGGTCTCGGCTTCCCCGTCGCGCAGGATACCCAGCGTCAGGCCGGGCACTCCCCAGCGGGTCATCGCAGCTTCCACCACCCCGTCGAGCTCAGGGGCGGGCGTGGTCGTCTCGGACATTCAGCACTCCCGTTCGCGTTGGGCGCGCACAGCACCCAAAACGGACAACCGGTTATCGCCGCAAGGCCGTGCCGCTGCGGTCTGGGGCAATCTTCGCTGAGATCGACGGTGGGTGGTAGATCTGGCGCCCTGAGGCGGGTGGGAGGATCGCCCGGACCAGCGGGTGGAGAGAGTGTGGGTGCGCGTGGGAGGAGCGGTCAGGTGGGCAGCCACAGAACGCTTGTCTGCCGATCCCAGCCGACACCCTTCCCTTCCCTTGACGCGGTGGCCGGCAACGCCAGAGCCGCTTGGAGAGCGACTCACTCGATGCCGCGACCGCTCCTCTCACCGCACCGTGACAGCGGCACAACCGGTCCCCCAACCGGCGCACCGTGCCGGTGTCGTGTTGGAGTCTTCCACGACGCGCGCTCTGGGAGAGCGCGTTGGCCACGCTGGTGGCGTCGCCGCGGACTGGCCGGCTCGCCACCCCGGCCGACGTCCCCTTCGGCACGGGGTCCAGCCGTGACCGGCCCCAGATTACAGAGTGGAAAGAAAGATGTCAAGTACGTTGGGGGGCATCACGTGGCCGATCGGCTTCCGAACGCGCCACACTCACGCCAGTTGATGCACGCCTTCGGACCAAAAAACCCCGGATTCACGACGAAATCCGTGTCTCCGCTCCATCCCGAGCCCGCGGAGGGAGCGGTCGATCACCGCATCAGCCGCACAACACCGATCACCGGCCGGGAGGCAATCAGCAGCGAACCGATGATAAGCATGACATCGATGACGACCAGCGACCAGCGACGGGCACGCCAGTGCCCCGGCAGGACCCGGCCAACGATCCCGACGGTCGCCACGATGACCAGGACGCTGAACACCGCGGCGATGATGATGGCCTGCTCTTCGCCGATGCCGCACCTCCCGCTGCTTTGCCGAACCCGGCCGCATCCTACCTCATGTGCGTTTGCGAGCGCCCGTCCTCGGGCGAGACGATGCCGATTCATGACATAATGACACAACCATATGCCGAATCGTACGTCATAGAGTTTCGGCAAAGCTCGTTCGAGTGGCGTGTGCTCCTGACGTGCAACCCACCCGACCAGCCCTCGAACAGGTGGATGGTGTTCCTGGGCCGATGTCGGAAAGGGGCCCGTTACGAAAGGAGACACGCCAGTGAAGCACCGCCTGGCCAGCCTGGTGGTCATGCTGGTGCTTGTCGCCAGCCTCTCGATCGGCACGGTCGCGCCCGCGGCAGCGGCGCCCGATTCCCCTGGGGAGGGAACGATCTACTTCCCCTGGGTACCGAACAACGCTAGTCTAGCCGGGATCGCGGGGATTTCGGGCGCGATCACGGTCCAGAATGTCGAGCCATTCCCGGTGAAGGTGACCGTGAAGGACGCGGCGGGCAACGAGCTGACCTCGCTCACGCTCAACCCGCGGGCATCGCAGAGCTGGACGGCGGGTGAGCTCGGGATCGCCGAGCCGGGCGCAGGCGTGGTCGCCGTGGCGGCCTGGGCCGACGTGGCCGCCCTGGAGCGCGCCGGGGTCTGTGTCGAGGTCGCGTCGGCGTCACCCACGCGCGGCACGCCGAACACGGTCGACGGCAACGTCATCACCGGGCTGGCAGCGCGGCCGGACTACATCAGAGTCACCCAGGGCGGCCTCACCTTTGCCGAGGCTCACGACTATACCTGGACCTACGCCGACGGCGCCGTGGCGATCGACTGGAGCCCGCGGGGTGCCGAGCCGGCGGGCACGTACACCGTGACGGCCTACGACTGCCCGACGCCCCGCATCGCGGGCGTGGAGAAGCACACCGTCGGCACAACCGGGGTGCAGACCTCGGCGGACACCGCGATGGTGGACGGCTACACCGCGCTCCCGGCCGCGGACATCGCCGACGCGGGCAACGGCGGCGCGCTCCTTGACGGCCAATCCCGCTGGATCGTGCCCATCGCCCAGACCAACGCCGGCTGGAACACCGCACTGGTCATCACGAACGTCTCCGGTAAGAACACCTCGGTGAACGCGACCTTCTACGCCGCGGGCGGCCAGGGCTATGCCGGGCCGAGCGTCGCGCTCCTCGCGGGCCGGATGCTCAAGCCGGGCGAGTCGGTGACGGTTGACCTGCGCCAGGACGCGGGCTTCCCCGAGGGCGAAGTCGGCTCGGTCTGGGTCGATGCCACCCATGCGGTCGTGGCGGCGGCCTTCCGCATGAAGCCGGCGACCGGGATGATGCTGACCACCGTCGCCCAGCCACGGACCGGCGGCGCTGCGGCGACGGTGACCTTCGGCCCGCTGGTCTTCCGCGACTACAACGGCTGGAACACCGGCATCAACATCGCCAACCTGTCGGACCGCGACAACCGGGTGACGGTGACGTACTACAACTACGCCGGGAATGTCGTCGCGAGCGACACGGTGACGATCCCGGCGCGGGCGATGGAGTACGTCTACACCCCGGCGAGCGAGAACTTCGGCATCGGCGAGAACCAGATCACCGCGGTCCGGATAGCGGGCACCGCCCCGCTGGCGGCCGCCGTCGACGAGGTGAAGTACCTCGGCGGGCAGGGCCAGGGGCATGCCATGTCGTACCCGGCCGGGCAGGCGCAGATGGGTGGCGCATCGCGCACGCTCGATAATGGCCGGGTGCTCTACGAGTCGCAGTTGGCGCTCCCACTGCTGCAGAAGGGCAACGCGCAGACGGGCTCCGGAGATACCTCCGGCATCAACCTGTTCAACCCGAGCGGCATGGCCGTGACGGCGAGCGTTCAGTTCGTCGACGCGGCCGGGGTGCCGGTGGCGCCGACAACCGGTGCGGATGACGGGGAGGCGCCGCTGAATCTGACTCTGCCGGCAGGCGCCGGGGCGACGGTCTACACGCTCAGCCTGGGCGAGATGCCGGGCGGGTTCCGTGGCGCAGCCGTGGTCGGCGTGCTGGGCGGGGGCACGCTGGTCGGCGTCTCAAACAACGTCAACTACGAGGTAGCCGGTGACGGCTCGGCGGTCTACAACCTCCTCCGGACCGACTTCACCCGCTTCCAGGCCGGCTTGTCGGTCGACGCCACGTCGGCCACGCCGACGGCGCGCGGCACCTACACGCTGCACGTCACCGCTCTCAACGCCTTCGGCCCGATCGCCGGTTTCCCGCTGGAGTGCAAGGTCAGCGCCGGTCCGAACGCGGGAGCGCCGGCTATCCAGACCACGACCGACCAGAACGGTCGAGCGAGCTGCGCCATCACCGACACCGCCGCCTCCGGTAGCAACCACGAGGACACCGTCACCGTTTGGGCCGACTTCAACGGCAATGGCGTCCGGGACCTGACCGAGACGACCGCGGTGACGCTGATCTGGCAGCCCTCCGGCCCGACGATCCTGACCGCGACCCCGTCGACCACGACGCCGACGGCCCGCCAGTCGGTCACGCTGACCATCACGGCGGTGGACGGCTACGGTGGTCCGGCCAACGGAGTCGCCGTCACCTGTGCGGTGACGAGCGGCCCGAACAGCGGCCAGTCGACCGGTGCCACGATCGGAGCGGACGGCCAGACGACCTGCGCCATCACCGATGCCAAGGCCGCGGCCAACAATGACACGGACACCATCACCGTCACGGCCGATGTCGACGGCGACGGCACCGGTGAGACCACCTCGGTGACCGTCACCTGGCAACCCTCCGGCGTGGCGAGGCTGACGGTGTCGCCGACGTCGTCGTCGCTGGCGTATACGTTCTGGTTCAACATGACGGTGACGGCCGTCGACGCGTACGGCGGCCCGGTGAGCGGTGTCCCCGTGAAATGCCAGATCACAGCCGGCCCGAACACCGGCCAGTGGGTCAACGCCACGACCGGCGCGAACGGCAGTACAACCTGTAGCGTCAAGAACTACGACAACGCCACGTACGACAACTACGTCGACACCGTCACCGTAACGGGTGACGTCGACGGCGACGGCACCGACGAGACCGCGACGGCGACCGTGACCTGGCTGCCGGGTCAGTCGAGCATCAACCTGAGCGGGCAGCCGAGCAAGTATTCGAACTCCGTCAGCGTCGCCTTCATCGTCCGCGACGGCTATTACCAACTGATACCGGACCTCCCGGTGACCTGCGAGGTTATCCAAGGCACGAACGCGGGCAAGACCGTCACCACCACGACCAGCATCAATGGCTTGGCGTACTGCTCCTTCAGCGGCATGACCCCATCAGGCACCGACGTCATCGTCGCCAAGGCAACGATCCGTGGTCAGGAACGGCAATCGTCGTGGATCTACGTTTACTGGTAGACGCGGCACCGTCGCACGACTGACTGGCGGGGGCCCCCCCCCCCCCCGGGGGCCCCCCCGGGTGTTTTTAAAAAAAGCCCGCCGCGCCCGAA
>NZ_JADGHZ010000284.1 GCF_019683595.1 Sphaerobacter sp.
CCACACCCGATCGGGGCTCTTTGCCGGGGGCCCCGACGCCCCCTCACGACCGGCGGCGCCGCCCGCCGGCACGGCGTGGGCCGGGCTCAGGCTTGAGCCCGGCCCACGCGGCACCGCATCCACGACTAGACGCCGAGCGTACGCCGTACCTCGTCCAGATCGGCGTGAACGGTGTGCACCGCGCCCGGCAGCGCCGGGAAGATCGGGTTCTTGAGCACGGTTCCGGTCGCGAGCACCACGACGCGCTCATCGCGGCTCACCAGCCCGGCCTCCAGCGCAACCTCCAACCCGGCCATCGCCGCCGCACCGGCCGGCTCGGCCAGGATGCCCGCCGACGCCGCCAGCGTGCCGATGGCGCGCACCATCGCGTCGTCGCTCACCGCAACGAAGGCGCCGCCCGAGTCGCGCACATCCCGCAGCACCGCCGCCCCGCTCAGCGGCTGGCCCACCGCGATACCGTCGGCGATGGTGTGGGGCACCACCGGCTCGACCGGGCCACCCCGCTCCCAGGCCAGCTTCACCGGCTGGCACCCCTCGGCCTGGACGCCGATGATCCGGGGTACGCCCGTCGTGACACCACAGGCGACCAATTCACGGAACCCCTTCGCCAGCGCGCTGAGGGTCACCCCGTCGCCGATCGGCGAGACCACCACGTCCGGCACCGTGCGATCCAACTGCTCCCAAATCTCGAAGGCGACGGTCTTCTTCGCCTCCAGCGTGGCCGGGTTGTACCCCGTGTTCCGGTCGAACCAGCCGAACTCGCGCGCAGCCCGACGCGAGAAGCGCATCGCCGCGTCGTAGCCCTCGCGGACCTTCAGCACCGTCGCCCCGGCGAGCCGCATGAGCGACAGCTTCGACTCCGCGACCTGCTCCGGCACGAAGATCACCGCCCGCAGTCCCGCCGCGGCCGCCCCGACAGCCAGCGAGACGGCGACGTTGCCGGTCGAGGCGCAGCTCACCGTCTGTGCCCCGGCGCGCATGGCGTGCTCCAGCACCATCGCCGTGGCGCGGTCCTTGTTCGAGCCGGTCGGCCCGCGCGTTTCATCCTTCACCCAGAGGTGCGCCATCCCCAGCCGGCTCCGCAGCCCGGGAGGCGCAACCAGCGGCGTCCCCCCGACCGGCAGCGGGTAGTGGATCGGCCCCTCCTCCAGCGGCAGGAGCGCACGGTAGCGCCACATACCGGCCTCACCTGCCGGCGCGGCCGGCAGCAAGTCCGCGGCGTAGGCGTACCGGTACTCCACGCGCCCCGCATCGGCCCGCGCCTCGGCGAGACTCACATTGTCGAACGACTCTTCGGTTCCGTCGTCGTACACGACCGTCGCGCCGGTCGGAATGCCCATCTCCACTCCCTCTACCTTCACCGATCCAGTCGATTCGGTCGGCATCGGCCGAGCCGCCCCGCCTCTCAGCCGCGCTCGGTCAGGTGCCGCGCGATGGCGGCATAGCCCCGCGCCGCCGCCTCCAACTGGGCGATCTCGATGTACTCGTCGACCCGGTGGGCCATCTCCTCATCACCCGGCCCAAACCCGATGGTCGGGATGCCGAGCCGCCCCGCGGTGCCGCTCCCGTTGGTGCAGAAGGCATAGTGACCGAGCCGCGTCGGCACCCCCGCCTCCTCCAACGCCGCGAGCGCCCCGGCAACCAGCGGGTGGTCGTCGGAGAAGAACCAGGCGGGGGCGAAGTTCGGCGCCTCCACGCGCGCCCCCGTGTAGCTCTCGAAGTCGTCCACCGCAATCGTCGCGGTCCCGGTCGCCCCGGACCGCGCCAGCGCCCGGTCCATCCGCTCCCGGATCGGTGCCAGGATCGACTCCTCCGTCTCTCCCGGCAGCGTCCGCCGGTCGAAGGTCGCCACGCAGCGGTGCGGCACGACCGAGAGGCCGGGATACGGCTCCGACAGGATATCAGTCAACACCAGGATTCCCTGGCCGAGTACGGGATGCCGGGTCGGCTCAAGGTCTCGCAGGGCGACGATGACGTCAGCCATTGCCTCCGCCGCGTTGATTCCGAACTCCGGCCGGGAGGAATGCGTCGGCCGTCCGTTAACCTCAATCCGAATCTCAGCCCGCCCGCGCTGGCCTCGGGCGACGGTCAGCCCGGTTGCCTCACAGATCACCACCGCGTCGGGCTTGACCCGCCGGGCGACGTGCTCGAGCGCCGGCCCTTCGACCAGCTCCTCGGCCACCGTCGCCGACACGACCACCCGCCCCCGGCGCAGCGACCCGCGCAGCGAGGCGATCCCGTGCACCGCGGCCGCCAGCGGCCCCTTCATGTCCATCGAGCCGCGACCGTAGAGCCGATCGCCCACCACCTCACCCCAGGGGTGCCGCGACCAGTCGTCCGGGTTGCTCACCCCCACGGTGTCCATGTGGGCATCGAACAGAATACATGGCCCAGGACCGGCGTCGATCGTGCCGACCACATTCCCCAGGTCGTCCGTCTCGATCGCGAAGCCCAGGCGCTCCATTTCGGCGGCCACGATTCGGGCCACCGCCCCCTCCGCCCCCGACGGGCTCGGCTCCCGCACCAGCCGCAGCGTGAAATCCACCAGCTCGCCGGCGTTCACGATTCGATCCCCCTCCGGATCTGCCATGACCCATCCCTCCTCTCATCGACGCGGCCCCGGACGCGCCACACGACCTCACCCCCGGCCCGGCGATCATTCTCCCAGCCCGGCCACCTGCGCGCCAGGTTGCGGACGTTTGTGGTGTGGCGGTATGCCGGACTCGCGCTGGTGGCCGGGCCGCCGCTCATGACCCTTTAGCAACCGCTTGGATACACCCGACCGCAGCCCGCAACGCGACGGCCACGAGCCGCAAACGGCCACGAGCCGCAATAGGTGACAGGAGGGTCCGCGCGCCGTGGCAGGTGCCCGGGGGCAATGGAGTTTGACACATTGATTGAGGTGTAGGCGGTCGGTCCGTGCCCCGGGGGTGGCGTGAAGGATTCCACGTCGTGTCGCGTGCCCGGGGCTAAAGCCGCCGGGCTCACAATAAAAGCCCGCTGATGATGTTTCACAACTAATTCGGATCATGCCTGCCTGGGCCCATCGGTGCGTGCGGAGCGCTCAGCGCAGCGTTTGCCGTGTCCCGTCGTACCTGGCAGCGGTCCTCGGAGAGATCGTCCGATTAAGTTGTGAAACATCATAAGCGGGCTGGGATGGGGCATGGCTCACGGCCCGGTGATACGGTGTTCACCGCTCGGTCCGTGCC
>NZ_JADGHZ010000285.1 GCF_019683595.1 Sphaerobacter sp.
GCACTGGTTAAAAACCCACCGCTCGGTAGGTGTGCGGTGAGCTGTGCAGCTCCCGGCACTCGTCGGCCTCACACCCGACCAGTCTGGGAGCGCCGCGGTGCGGCGACGAGGACGGCGGCGCCGAGCGCCAGGCTGACGGCACCGCAGGCGAGGTAGAGCGTGGCCCACCCCAGCCGCTCGGCCATCGTCCCGGCGACGGGGAAGACGCCGATCATCACCACCGAAAAGATCCACGATTCGAGCGACAGGATGGTCGCCCGCTGGTCCGACGGGATCTGTCGGTTGAACCAGGCGATCAGCAGGGGCTCCGCCAGCCCATATGCGATCTGCGCCACGAGGTAGGCACCGATCGCCAGCAGGATGGGCTCGGCTGCCATGCCGGACAGCCCAAGCCCGGCGACCGCGGTCACACCCGCGAATTGCCGGGCGAAGCGGCCGCGCCGCGCCACTCGCCCGAGGAGCGCCGCACCCGCGGCGTTCAGCAGCAGGGAGATGCCGGCAACGAGGCCGATGGTGCTGTTGGACAACCCGCGCGCCGTCAGGGCTGCCTGCAGGTAGAGGTGTGCCACCGTCGACGCCGTCCAGAACAAGCCCGAGAGGAGCAGCACCATGGCGACGTCGGGGCGCTGCGCCAGCACCCCGCGCGCCTCCGCGGCATGCGTGCGGATCGACCGGTGCACACCTGCCGTGGCACGCTGCCGGGGCGCCTCCACCAGCCCGGCGGCCAGCCAGGCGCCACCCAGCCCGGCGCCGATCCCCAGCGCGAAGGGGATCCCGTAGCTCACCTCCGAGAGGGCCGCTCCCAGCCAGGTTGCAGCCGCCCCGACGACGTAGGCCGCGCCCAGCAAGCGGCCGACGATGCCGGTGTAGCGGGCGTGCCCCTCCGGGACGCCTCCGAGCGCGTCGTAGAGGTAGGCCTGATCGCTGCCCGAGGCGAAGCTGTAGGAGGCACCGGAGAGAAAGAGCGCCAGCATGACGACCGGCAATGACGGCGCGAGCCAAAGGAGCGCCACCCCGGTGGCCGTCAGCAGCCCGCTGATCATCAGCGTCCAGCGACGTCCGATCAGGTCGGCCAAGGCGCCGGACGGCACCTCCAGCAGGACCGGCGCCAGGTGGAACGCGGACTCAGCCAATCCGATTTCGGCCAGACTGTAGCCGCGGCTCTGGAGGTAGATGATCCAGATCGCGCTGTCGAACTTGGCTTCCCAGCTCAGCCGGTAGGCGTAGAAGCGACGGAGGGTGCGAGCCGCCGTCTTTGGCGGGACGGCCGATCCGTCTCCGAGCATGCGAGCGCACTCCCATCAACGACGGGAGGGGCAACGATGCGGCGCCCACTCCCACTGCCCTTGCGCGCCAACCTCTCAGGGCAGTGGTGCCGTGTGCGACTTGTGGCTCTGCTCGGTCAACCAGGCCGCCTCGCGCTTGCCTGGCAGGGTTTCGGCCATTGCGTGTCGCTCCTCACGGGAACCCGTGCAGCGCGCGGATGATACCACAGAGCACAGGACCCGCCACCTTCGACGTATACTCACCGACGGGGAACTGGAGCAGGGGAGGAGAACCACCAGGTGAGCAGCACCGAGACGGGGATCGCTGTCGCGCACGAGGTAATCGAGCGACATAGTTTCGCGCTGCTGGAGGCCGCCCGCATCTACCACACGGTGTGGCCGGATCCGAGCACCCGCTACGTGGACGTCGTCGCCATGCTCAACCGGCACGCCGGGTACCCGGGCTTCGCCGGCTTGCTGGTCCGCGACAGCACCGGTCAGGCAGTCGCGATGGCCTACGGGCACACCACCTGCCCAGGGCAGTGGTGGCACGACCGTGTCGAGCCCGAGCTGCCATCCGAATCCGCCGGCTGGCTCGATGACTGTTTCGTCCTCGTCGAGCTAGCGGTACTTCCGGAGTATCGGAGGCGCGGCATCGCCCGCGAGTTGGTGGAGCGACTTCTCCGCAACCGGACGGAGGCGCGCGCCGCCCTCTCAACGCAGGAGGACAACGAACCCGCCATTGCCCTGTACACCACGCTCGGCTGGCGGCAGATCGCCGGCCCCATGCGTTTCGATCCCGCCGGGGCGCCCTACATCATTATGGGGCGTGAGTTACCGGGAGCGTAGGAGCGCCCGTACCACGGGATGTCGTCACGCGCCGTCACGCTCCCGCGGGGCGAGATCCGCGTTGGCCAGGCGGGCGACGAGGCGGCCGACCTGCTTCGCGTCCTCCTTAGCCATGCCCCGGCTGCAGGCAGCGGTGTAGAACTGGAGCGCCAGCGAGGTCAACGCCAGCGGCGTGCCCAGATCGCCCCCCAGCGCCTCGGCCAGCTTCAAGTCCTTCCGCATCAACTCGAGCCGGAAACCGGGGGACGGCGCAGGCTGATCCCCCTCGGCCGCGGCCCGCAGAAGCGTCGGCACGGCGTCCGTCCAGGCCGCCGAGTTCCCGGAACTGGACTTGACCACCTCGTACAGCAGCGAGAGGTCCGCACCCGCATTGGCCGCCAGCGACAGTGCCTCCCCGACGAGTACCAGCGTGGTGCCGGTCAGCATGTTGTTGATGATCTTGAAGACCTTGCCCAGCCCGACGTCGCCCACGTGATAGATCTTGCTCCCCACGACCTCCAGGAGCGGCCGCACCTCCTCCAGGAGGGCGCTGTCGGCACCGACCATGAGCGTGAGCGTCCCGCGCGCCGCGCCGTACACACCGCCACTGACCGGGGCGTCCACCACCCGGATCTGGCGCCGGGCCGCCTCCGCCGCCACCCGCTGGATCATCATCGGTGAGGTCGTGCTGAAGTCGATGATCGTGCCGCCGGGCTGCATGTTCTCAATCACGCTGTCCGGGCCGAGAAAGACCTGGAAGAGGTCATCGTCCGCCGGCAGGCAACTCATCACCACGTCGCTCTGGCTGGCGACCAGGAGCGGCGTCGGGACCGCGGTCGCGCCCGCGGCGGTCAACCGCTCCACGGCCTCATCCCGCCGGCTCGTGAAGACGACGTCGTAGCCGGCCTGGCACAGGCGGAGCGCCATCGGCAGCCCCATCGCGCCGACTCCGATGAACCCGATCCGCTTGTTGTCCATCGCTGCGCTCCTTCGACATATGCGTCATGCGTCACACGTCATGCGTCACCCGTATTGCGTACTGCATGTCGTGTCATGCTCACCTCTCCCACCTGGGGAGAGGGGCCGGGGTGAGGGGGACGCATG
>NZ_JADGHZ010000063.1 GCF_019683595.1 Sphaerobacter sp.
TACGCGGCCGACGTGTATTTGTTTAACCACGTACCCGGCGCCGGCGCGCCCGGGGCTTGAGCCCCGGGGCACGGGCCGACCGCGTACACCCAAATAAATCGTCAAACTCCATGTGCCCCGGGCACGGGCCACGACGCGGGATCCTCACACCACCCATCCCCGGGCACGGACCGGCAATGATGCTCCTCACACTACGCATCCGGCGTCCTGACGACAATGCGACACCAACCCTGGCGCGGCATCAGCCGCGCCATACTACAGCGGCGGCTCAGGCCGCCGCACTCCAAATTGATACCCAGCCTGTCTCACCCCTCGCTCGCTTCGGCTGATGTGGCGTGCTCGGGAGCGGGGGGCATGGCCGGTGCTCGCAGCACGTCGCGGTAGCGTTCGCGCAGGGCGGACTTGAGGAACTTGCCGGTCGAAGTGCGCGGGATCTCGTCGACGAACAGGACGGCGTCCGGCAGCCACCACTTGGCGAAGTGTGGCGCGAGGTGCGCCAGCAACTCCGTCTCGGTGGCGGTATGTCCTTCCTTCAGCACCACCACCGCTACTGGCCGCTCCAGCCACTTCGGGTGGGCCGCGGCGATCACCGCCGCCTCGGCCACGGCCGGGTGGGCCATCAGCGCGTTCTCCAACGCGATGGAGCTGATCCACTCGCCGCCCGACTTGATCACGTCTTTGGTCCGGTCGGTGATCTCGATGTAGCCCAGCGGGTCGATGGTCACGATGTCGCCGGTGCGGAACCAGCCGTCGTCGGTGAACTGGGTGTCGCCCTCCGGGTCGTTGTAGTAGGCACGGGCGACCGACGGGCCACGTACTTCCAGTTCGCCCATCGTCTGCCCGTCCCAGGGCACCAGTCCCTCGGGGCCGCGAGCGCGGATCTCTACCAGCGGGAGCGGCCGGCCCTGCTTGGCACGGTAGCGGTACTGCTCGTCGGCCGGCGCGTCGCGGCGGCTGCTCGGCACGTAGGTGATGGTCCCGAGTGGGCTCATCTCGGTCATGCCCCAGGCGTGCACCACGTCGATCCCGTGCCGCTCCTGGTAGGCGCGGATCATCCCCTCCGGCGCGGCCTGCCCGCCGACGATCATGCGGGCCAGGCTGGAGACGTCGTGTGCGCCTGGGTTCTGGTCGAGGTGCTGCAGCACCCCGAGCCAGACGGTGGGCACCCCGGCGGTGATGGTCACCCGCTCGCGCTCGATCAGGTCGATCAGGCTGGGCGGGTCGAGGAAGGGGCCGGGCAGCACCTGCTTGGCCCCGACCAGCGTGCCGGTGAAAGGCAGGCCCCAGGCGTTGACGTGGAACATCGGCACGACCGGCATGACGGCGTCCGCCTCGCGCAGCCCGACCGCGTCGGCGGTGGCGCTCACCAGCGAGTGGAGCACAATCGCGCGGTGGGAGTAGAGCACCCCCTTGGCCCGGCCGGTCGTGCCCGAGGAGTAGCACATCGCCGCGGCCTGCTGCTCGTCGATCTCCGGTGGGACGAACCCCTCCGGGTCGGCTGACGCCAGCAGATCCTCGTAGGCGATCGCGCCCTCCGGCAGTGGGCCGTCGCCGATAACGATCAGGTGCTCGACGTCCACCTTCGGCCGGATCGTCTCGAAGAGCGGGAGCAGGACGGCGTCGACCAGGATGGCGCGGTCCTCGGCGTGGGTGATGATGGCGGCCACGTCGTCGGGGTGTAGCCGGAGGTTGAGGGTGTGGAGCACGCCGCCGAAGAGCGGGATGCCGAAGTAGGCCTCCAGGTGCTGGTGATGGTTCCAGCAGAAGGTGCCGACCCGGTCGCCGGGGCGGAGGCCGAGTGCGGTCAGCGCCGCGGCCAACTGCCGCGCACGCCGGGCCATGTCGGCGTAGGTGTAGCGGTGGAGGGTCCGGTCCGGCTGCCGGCTGACGATCTCCCGGTCGCCGAAGAGCGTCTCGGCGCGGCGTAGGATGGTCGGCAGGGTCAGCGGGAAGTCCATCATCAGGCCGTCCATGTGAACCTCCTTCGTCGTCGGCCGGGATGTGCTGGTGGTGAGGGTCAGGGAGTAGTGTGTGTGCATTCCCAGCCCGCGGATGTTGCCCGATGATGCTTTCATTCTGTACCGAATCCCCGGTAGGGGCAATCGAAAGGTGCTGACGTTGCGCGTCGCGTGTAGGCTGAGGAGCGCCTGACGTGGACCCGAGCTGGCCGTTGTGTGCAATCCGTTGCGAGCACCATGGCATGGTTGGTTACAGCGCGTCTGGCCCCGGCTGTAGCGATGATGTCGGATGGCGGCCATACGGAGCCATGTGAGACCAGGATCGGTACCGTCGATCACGCATGAGGGGCGGAAACGGAGCCGGATCTGCGTTGACGGTGGTTTGAGCCTGTGTTACGATGCAGATACTCGCAAATCTCTGGATAGCTCAGCGTCTGTGTCCATTGTGCACAGGTACGCGGGCATTGGCTTCTCGGAACTTGGCGTAGTTCAGAGGAGGTCCCCGTGGCGAAGGAGATCCTCTGTGCGTACGGCGTTGACGTCGATGCCGTTGCCGGCTGGCTTGGCTCCTATGGCGGTGAGGACTCGCCCTGCGATATCACGCGCGGTCTGTTCGCGGGTGAGATCGGCAGCCCGCGGTTGCTGAAGCTGTTCCACAAGTACGGCATCCGGACCACCTGGTTCATACCGGGTCACTCGATCGAGACGTTCCCTAAGCAGATGAAGATGGTGGCGGATGCGGGGCACGAGATCGGTCTCCATGGCTACTCGCATGAGAACCCCATTGCGATGACGCCGGAGCAGGAAGAGGCGATCCTGGTCCGCTGTATCGAGTTAATCGAGCAGTTCTCCGGGCGGCGACCGGTCGGCTACGTGGCTCCCTGGTGGGAGTTGAGCCCCGCGACGGTCGGCCTCCTCTTGAAGCACGGCATCAAGTACGACCACAGCCGCATGGATAACGATTTCCACCCGTTCTACGCCCGGGTTGGGGATTCCTGGACGAAGATCGACTACTCCAAGCCGGCCGAGGCGTGGATGAAGCCGCTGGTGCGTGGCGAGGAGACCGATCTGATCGAGATCCCGGCCAACTGGTACCTCGACGATCTCCCGCCCATGATGTTCGTCAAGAAGTCTCCCAACAGCTACGGGTTTGAGAACCCGCGTCACATCGAGCAGATGTGGCGGGATCAGTTCGACTGGGTGTACCGGGAGTACGACTACGCCGTCTTCGCCATGACCATCCACCCGGACGTCTCCGGCCGGCCCCAGGTGCTGCTGATGCACGAGCGGCTGATCTCCTACATCAACCAGCACCCGGGTGTCCGCTGGGTGACCTTCGAGGAGATCGCCGACGACTTCGCCCAGCGCTACCCGCGCACCGGCAGCGCCCGGCCGGAGAGCGTCATCGAGGAGTGGGTCGCCGACTAGCGTGTCGTCCGCACCGGGGCGCCGCCTGACATGGGACGAGATTCGGGCATCCGCCCACTCCACAGGGCGTCGGGCGGCGTCCTTGCCGCAGACGACGAGGTTCGTGCTGCCTCATTAGCAATCAGGAGCGTGGCCGCCGGGTCAGCGCACCCGGCGGCGCCCTCCGGGTGAACGGAGTTGCCCGCCGTGTGTGTCCTGTGTGGAGTGCTCTGGACCGAAGATCACTGGTCCGAAGCCGGCGCCGAAGAGATTCCGGACGAGCCTGACGGGACCGTCGTCATGGAGATCCACATGGCGCGGCGCGGGCAGCGGCTGCGGGACCGCGCCCGGCGGGCGCGCATGGCCAGCACGGCGCTGCGTGCCTGGGGCATCACCCTTCAGGACTGGGAGGGGAGCTGCTACATCGTGCGCGACCGGAAGGGGAACTCAGCCGTCGTGCCGGACCTGGCCCAGGTTTGGGAGGCCGCTGAGGACATGCTCGGGGCTCCACTCGACCCCCTCGATCCGAACCTGCTGGCCGCCCTGCGGCGTGGCGCGTAAGCGTGGAGAGGGCTGTCGCCTGTGAGTGCCGAGAACCGGCTCCCGGTCCTCATCGTCTCAGGCTTCCTCGGGAGTGGCAAGACGACCCTGCTCCGCCGATTCCTGCAGCACCCGCTCGCGGGGGAGGTGGCGATCATCGTCAACGAGTTCGGGGAGGTCGGCATCGACCATCACCTGATCCGAAAGACCGATGAGCGCACCGTCCTGCTTGACCACGGCTGTGTCTGCTGCAGCATGCGCAGCGATCTCGCGCACGCCTTGCGGGAGCTCCTGAGCAAGCGGGACCGGGGCGTCATCCCGCGCTTCGACCGCGTCGTGATCGAGACGACCGGCCTGGCCGACCCGGTGCCGATCGTGCACACGATCGTGTCCGATCCGGTGGTGCGCAACCACTTCCGCGTTGAGCGTCTGGTGGTCACGCTCGACGCGGTCAGCGGGCAGGCGAACCTGGACACCTACGGGGAGGCGGTGCGCCAGGTCGCCGCGGCCGACGCGGTGATCCTGACGAAGTTGGATCTCGTCGAGGAAGAGGCCGTCGATGCCCTGCGGGCCACGCTCGCGGCGATCAACCCAACCGCAATGGTGCTCGACAGCGCGTTCGGGCGCACCGACTTTCACCGGTTGCTGGCGGCCGACTCGGCCGGGCTTGGGGCGCTGGAGCTGGCCAGCGCCAACGGCACGGGACCGGAACCGGCACCGGCGGTCGCTCACGGGATGGGCGCCGTTGCGTCCCGCTGTATCGTGATCGACCGCCCGCTCGACTGGCATATGTTCGGTGTCTGGCTCACCATGCTGCTCCATCGCCACGGCAGCCGCATCCTGCGGATGAAGGGCTTCCTGAACGTGGGCGGCGAGGGTGGGCCGCTGGTGCTTGAAGGTGTGCAGCATGTTATCCACGCGCCGCGCCACCTGCGGGAGTGGCCCGACGACGACCGGCGCAGCCGCATCGTCGTCATCACGCGCGACCTCGATATCGATCTGATTGAGGAATCGTTGCATGCCTTCCAGGACGCGGCGCAGTCCGCGTAACCCGCGGAAAGGAACGACGATGTAGCGACACGCACGCGGTGAGATCACGGCCTGTTGTCATCGGATTCGACGATACCAGGGCTGAGGGAGAAGACCATGAAGCAACGAGGGTTCTCGCGTCGTTCCTTCTTGACGTTGTCCGCTGGAGCGCTCGGAGCCTCACTCCTCGCCGCGTGCGGTTCGTCTGAGGCGAGCCAGGCTACCGAAACCGGATCAGGTGGGGGTGCTGCACAAGCGACCACAGCCTCGGGCTCTCCGGCCCCGGCGGTGATCACCGGCGTCACCCTTCGCGTGGTGGGCACCGGGGTGACGCTGCTGGAGCCCATCCGCGAGCAGGCCGAGAAGGATCTCGGGATCAAGCTCGAGTACGACGTGAACGACGGTCCCGCCGCGCAGCAGAAGGCGGCGACCCAGCCGCAGTCGTGGGATCTCTACGACCAGTGGTTCAACTCGGTCAAGATCGTCTGGGCGTCCGGCAATGCCGCTCCCATCGATATCAACCGCATCCAGGAGTGGGACAAGATCTCCCCGATGCCCAAGGAAGGGAAGCTGACGCCGGAAGCCAATGAGGGGGATGGCGACGCGCCGTTCCGCATCCTCTACGTTCAGCCCGACAACACGCTCGGCTCCAACCCGACCGAGCAGATCTCGATGCTCCCATTGACATTCAATGTCGACTCGTTCGGCTACCGCAGCGATCTGGTCGACGAAGAGGACGTCGATTCCTGGGCGATCCTCTTCAATCCGAAGTACAAGGGGAAGATCGGGCTCTACAGTGACCCGTCGACCGGGTTGATGGACCTGGCGCTCGGTGCCCAGGCAGCGGGCCTGGCGACCTTCCAGAACATCGGCAACATGACCCGCGAGGAGATCGACACGATCATGGAGATCCTGATCGAGCAGAAGCGGGCGGGTCAGTTCCGTGCCTTCTGGAACTCGTTCGACGAGTCGGTCAACCTCATGGCCAGCGGTGAGGTGGTCGTCGAGAGCATGTGGTCGCCGGCCGTGACCGCGCTCCAGGTGCGCGACGTGCCGGTCGTCTACGCCAGCCCGAAGGAGGGCTATCGCGGCTGGTACGGCGGGATGATGCTCAACAAAAACGCCTCGGGCAAGGTCCTCGACGCTTGCTATGAGTACCTCAACTGGTGGCTCAACGGCTGGGCGGGTGCGGTGGTCGCCCGGCAGGGCTACTACTTCTGCATCCCGGAGAATGTGAAGGCCCACCTCTCCCAGGCCGACTGGGACTACTGGTACGACGGCAAGCCGGCCGCCGAGGATCTCCTGGATCCCTTTGGCTCTGTCGTCGCCAAGGCGGGCTCGGTTCGCGACGGCGGCGATCTCGTGACGCGGGTATCCAACATTGCCGTGTGGAACTCGGTCATGGACGAGCACCAGTACCTCGTGACCAAGTGGAACGAGTTCCTGGCTTCGTAGGACCTGCGCTGGCCGGTGTGCTCGGGGAACCTGGCGCACCGGCTGCGGGTCTCAGCATAGGTGCGCGACTCGTGCGGGTGTGAGGAGCACAGAACAGTGGCAGTCCTGGCGCAGAATGAGCGTCCTGCGGAGGACGGCGTGGCGTCCGGTGGCCAGCGGGGGACGGTGGTGCTCCGCGGCGTCGCGAAGCGTTTCGGTACGACCACAGCCGTCGATCACATCGATCTGACAATTCCCGGTGGCAGCTACGTCGTCCTGCTCGGCCCATCCGGCTGCGGCAAGACGACCCTCCTGCGGATGATCGGTGGCCACGAGATGGCCGACGCAGGCGATATCCTGCTCGACGGGGTGCGGCTCAACGACGTCCCTGCTGCCCAGCGCGACATCTCGACCGTCTTCCAGCACTACGCTCTCTTTCCGCATAAGACGGTGGCGGAAAACGTCGAGTTCGGCTTGAAGATGCGAGGCCTTCCCCCGGCGGAGCGAGAGCAGCGGGTTTCCGAGGCCCTGGAATTCATGGACCTCGCCAACCTGCGTGATCGGCTCCCGAAGCAGCTCTCCGGCGGGCAGCAGCAGCGCGTCGCACTGGCGCGTGCCCTGGTTACCCAGCCGACGGTGCTCCTGCTCGACGAGCCGCTGGGCGACCTGGACCGGCTCCTCCAACTCCGGATGCGGGTCGAGCTCCGCACGCTCCAGCGGCGCCTACGGATCTCCTTCATTCACGTCACGCACAACCAGGAAGAAGCGTTGGCGATCGCCGACCAGATCGTGGTCATGGAGGACGGGCAGATCAAGCAGGTCGGCTCGCCGCAAGAGGTCTACCGTCGCCCCACCAACCTGTTCACCGCCAGCTTCATGGGGGACAACAACATCCTGGCCGGGCGTGTCCTCAGCGTCAATGGCGACGCGGTCGAGGTTGCCTGTGATGGCCTGCGACTCCGAGCCAACGGCGTACCGCATGCCTTGACGGTTGATCAGCCCGTTCACGCATCGATCCGGGCGGCCACGGTGCGCGTGCGCCCGGAAGCGACCGCCGCCACGGACCTTCCACCCAATTGCGTGGCGGCGCGGGCGACCTTCATCGAGTACCTGGGCGACATCGTCAAGCTGCACTGCCAGACCGCGAGCGGCCTGCCGCTGATCGCCAAGCTCCCGGAGAGCGACACGAGTTGGCAGCACATCCGGGAGGACGAGACCGACCTGGTGTTGTATTGGGATGATGCTGATGTCCAGCTACTCACTGCCTGAGGCCGCGCCGGTGCCGGCGGTCGGCCGCCGGCGGCTGACGGCGAACCTGTCGTGGGCGCTGCTGTTGAGTCTGCCGCTGCTGTGGCTGCTCGTGTTCCTGTTTGTGCCGGTGCTGGTGGTGCTCGTCGTCAGCTTCTTCCAGCCGACCCTTTCCGGCTTCGAGCAGTCGTTCACCCTCGACAACTACCGGCTCTTGCTGACGTCCGGCCCGTTCTTCAGCACGCTCGCCAACACGGTCCTGAGCGCGCTCATCACGACCGTTGTCACCTTCCTCGCCGGGTTCTGGGTCGCCTACTACCTGGCACTCGTCGTGCCCAACCTGCGATCCCGCTTCGCGCTCTTCATCATCGCGCTGGCCCCCTTCTTCACCAGCTTCCTCATCCGTGCGATCGCCTGGATCCCCATGATGGGGCGCGAGGGAGTGCTCAACTCGGCGCTGCTCTCGCTCGGCATCATCTCCGCGCCGCTCGACTTCTTGCTCTTCTCCAACTTCGCCGTCCGGGTGGCCATGGCCCAGTTGTACATGCTCTTCATGATCTCGCCGATCTTCTTCTCGCTCTCGACCATTGATCCGGCGGTGCTGGAAGCGGCACGCGATATGGGCGCCCGCTGGTGGAACATCCTGTGGGAGATCCTCCTGCCGCTGGCCCGGCCCGGCATCGTGATCGGCGCCGTCTTCGTCTTCGTCCTCAGCATGGGCGACTTCGCAACCGTACGGCTGATCGGCGGTGGCGCTTCGACCTCGGTCGGGCTGTCGATCCAGAACTTCGTGACATTCATGCAGTTTCCCCAGGCGGCTGCGGCCGCCAGCATCCTCGTGCTGGTGACGGTTCTGGGCGTCGTGCTGCTTCTGCGCTGGGGGTCAATCGGGGAGGATCTGTGATGAGCGCCCGCGGCCGCTGGTTCGACCGGTTGCTCGGTCTCTACTTCGTCGTCATCCTCCTGTTCCTCTACGGGCCGATCCTGGTGATGGCGGTCCTCTCCTTCCAGGGGCCGCAGGGGGGCATGACCTTCCCCATGCGGGGATTTGGGTTCCACTGGTGGACCCGCCTGTTCCAGGTGCGCGCCTCCGAGCTGCAGGAGGCTATCCTGCGCTCCTTACTGGTGGCGGTTGAGACCGGCGTGATCGCCGCCGCTTTCAGCGTGGTTATCGCTTTCGCCTACCGGCGGCGCCTCCCGGGCTCGTCGTTGCTTCTCCCGATCGTGCTGCTCGCCCTCATGACGCCGGGCATCCTGCTCGGCCTCGGCATGAGCCTGTGGTGGCGTATTCTCAACTTCCAGCCGGGCCACCTGGCGCTGCTCGGCGTCCATGTGGTGTGGGCGCTGCCGTTCGCCTTCCTGGTGATGATCGCCGTGCTGAACCGCTTCGACCCGCGCGTGGAGGAGTCGGCCCGCGACCTCGGCGCCAGCGAGTCCCGCACCTTCTTCGAGATCGTGCTGCCGATCATCTGGCCGGGTATCCTGAGCGCCGCGCTCTTCGGCTTCACCCTGTCCCTCAACGAGTTTGAGCGCAGCGTGTTGGTGACATCCGACAACACCCTGCCGCTGCAGCTCTGGGCTATGCTGACGGTCCAGATCATCGAGCCGGACCTCTACGCGCTCGGGACACTGACGATCCTGATCACCTTCGTGATCGTGGCCGCGCTCTTCATTCCGACGGTGATCGGCCAGTTCCGCCGGTTGGGCGGGCGCGCGGAGGCTGGCGAGGAGTGATCCGATGCAGTAGGTCCGCGCGGCGACGTGCACAGGCAGTGACGATCGACAGGAGCGACTATGCCGGTTGTCCAGATTGTGACCACGGGAGGGACGATTGCCAGCCGCGTTGACCCGGAGAGTGGCGCGGCGGTGCCGGTGGTGAAGGCGGACGAGCTGGTGGCTCAGGTCCCGGTGTTGTCCGAGATCGCCGAGATCCGCGTGACCGAGTTCTCCCTGATCGGCAGTTGGAACATGACCCCCGCGCGGATGGCCGCGCTGGCGCGAACAGTCCGGGACCTGCTGGCCGAGCCGGAGACGGCGGGCGTCGTGGTCACGCACGGGACCGACACGATGGAGGAGTCGGCCTTCGCGCTCAGCCTCCTGCTCGGTTGGGCGGGACCGGTGGTCTTTACCGGCGCCATGCTGAATGCCAGCGAACCGGGGTTCGACGGGCCGCGCAACCTCGTGGCGGCGGTCCGGGTCGCGGCCGACCCGGCGGCGCGGGAGCTCGGCACCGTCGTGGTGTTGAACAATGAGATCCACGCGGCGCGCGACGTGACCAAGAGCCACACGACGGCGCTCGACACCTTCGTCTCACCGGGGCTCGGCCCGCTCGGGATCGTCGACGACCGCGGCGTCTGGCTGCGACGGCAGCCCACGCAGGCGCTGCCCCCGCTTCCGCTGGTCGATCCCGTCCCGGGTGTCTACCTGATCAAGATGGCCGCCGGGATGGAGGACCTGCTGCTGCGTGCCGCGTTGCAGGGGCAGGCACGCGGGGTGGTTGTGGAAGCCTCGGGGACCGGCAACGTCTACGAGCCGTGGGAGGATGCGATCGCCGATCTGCTGGCGGCCGGCATCCCGGTGGTGGTCGTGTCCCGCTGCCCCGGCGGCCGGGTGACATTCACCTACGGCGGCCGAGGCGGCGGTCGGGCGCTCACGGCGCTGGGTGTGATTTCAGGCGGCGACCTGTCCGGCCCGAAGGCCCGGCTCGCGCTGATGTTCGCGCTGGGCGCCGGCTGGGATCGGGAGCGCGTGCGCGCCTATTTCGCTCAACTGACCGGCGACTAGCTCCCTACGGCATCTTGCGCACGGCCGGTAGGAGGCGGCTGGCGGCGACGGCGAAGGCGAGGACCACGCCGGCTCCGATCGCGACGGCCAGCGGCACCGTGATACGTGCCCCGACGCTCCCGGTCACCATCTGCCCCAGCGGCATCAGTCCCATGGGAATCAGCGTGTAGGCCGACATCACGCGGCCGCGCATGTCGCCGGGCACGGTGAGTTGCAGCAGCGTGTTGGTCAGGCCCATGTTGAGCGTCTGTGTCGCGCCGATCACCATCAGGAGCGGGATCGACACGGCCAGCCACCGTGACCCGGTGAACAGGAGCAGGCTGGCACCGAACAGCGCGGTGACCACGAGCAGCAGCGCTCCCTTGCGCCGGCTCCCCCCGAGCGGGGCGACAGCGACGGCGCCGATCAGCGCGCCGATCCCGTTGACGGCCATCAGGGCGCCGTAGCCGCCCGCACCGACCCGCAGGACATTCTGGGCAAAGACCGGCATGAACTGGAGATACGGCCGGCCGAAGAAGGTGGGCACGCTGATCGCCAGCATCAACCCCCAGATGCGGCGGTCGCTGCGGATATAGCGCAGCCCGGCCACGAGGTTCTGCAGGATCGACTCGCGCATATCGCCTTTCGGCGGCTGCGCCGGCATGCGGTACACGACCGCGAGCACCGCCAGGTAGCTCACGCCGTTGAGCAGGAAGGCCCCTGCCGTGCCGATGGCGGCAACCAGCAGGCCGGCAAGCGCCGGGCCGACCACCGCCGCCCCGTTCCAGGCAGCCGAGTTGAGCCCCACTGCGCTGGGGATGTTCTCTTTCCCGACCAGGTCCGGCACCAGTGCCTGGCGCGTCGGGTTGTCAATCGCCATGACCACGGCGCTGAGGAAGGCGATGAGGAGGATGTGCCAGATGGCCACGATCCCGAAGGCGTCGAGGAGGCCGAGGGCCAGCGCCAGCATCCCCGCGGACGCCTGCGTGACCAGGAGCACCTTGCGGCGATCTAGCCGGTCCGCCAACACCCCGCCGAACAGGGTGATCGACAGTGCGGGGACGGCGCGCATCAAGCCGACCAACCCGAGGTAGAAGGCGGAGTCGGTCAGCTCCAGGATGAGCCAACCCTGGGCCACGTACTGCATCCAACTGCCGACGTTGGAGACGATACTCGCGAGCCAGAAGTTGCGATATTCGGGGACGGCCAGCGCGCCGGCTCCCCGCAGCGGGGTGGTGCGGCCGAGCGTCAGCCGGGTGGCAAGTCCGGTGATCGCGCTCAGGCGGCGCTGCTTCCGTGCCCGCTCCCGACTCGCTTCCGATCGTTCTCGTTGGTCCCGGGTTTCGGTGCCTGTGTCGGTGTCCGTGTCCATCCCCTCCCCTCCGGGTGTTCGATGCAAGGTCGCTCACTCGCGTGAGAACCGCGACTCGATGGCGGCCAGGAGGTCGCGCAGCCGCGGATCGGTGACTGCCTCCTGCGTGCCGATGCGGAACGAGTCGATGATCAGATCGGGCTGTGCGGCACGGTACTCGAGTGCCTGGAGCCAGGTCTCCAGCTTGTCGGCCTGGCGCACCAACCGAGCCTCGGGCGTCGCACCTTCCTCGTACTCCTCCCAGGCGCCCACCACGAGATCCGCCAGCCGCGCCGGCAGCCGCGCCGTCATCTGGCGGATGGCCGCTTCCTCCGCGGCGCGCTTGGCCCGGTCTGCTTCCTCCGAGTAGACCGGCGGCTGGCGGAAGATCTCCTCCGGCGCGGCGTCGGGCGCGGCGAGGGCGTGGTCGAACGGGGTCGCATCCCCGGCGATGGCCTCCGGCAAGTCGTGGACCAGCGCCAGCGTCAGCGCCCGGGATAGGTCGATCGCGGGATCGTCCGCGGCGAGAAGGAGGACCAAAAGGGCCACCCGGTAGCTGTGATCGGCGACCGACTCCGGTTCCCCGACGCCGCGGTCGACCCAGCCCTGGCGGACCAGCCGTTTGAGCGCCCCGGCCTGCGCCAGGACGTCCAGGATCCCGTCCCATCGGTCGGCCATCGTGCGCGTCCGCCCCTCCCAGCGTCGCCCGGTCCCACGCTCGGCCTGCGCGCCGCCTGCCGCCGCGCTAGTCCCGGGCGCGGGTGGTGTTGCGCAACGTCCCGATGCCCTCGATCTCGACCTCGATCGTGTCGCCCGGCTGCATCGGCCCGACCCCCTCGGGGGTGCCGGTCATAATGACGTCGCCCGGCTCAAGCGTCATGACGTTGGAGATGAAGCTGACCAGGAAGACGGGCGAGAAGATCATGTTGCTGGTGCGGCTGTTCTGGCGCACCTCGCCGTTCAGCCTCGACTGGATGGCGAGGTCGTTGGGGTCGAGGTCGGTGGCGATGACCGGGCCGAGCGGGCAGAAGGTGTCAAAGCCCTTGGCGCGCACCCACTGGCCGTCCTTGCGCTGGTAATCCCGGTGGCTGACGTCATTGCCGCACGTGTAGCCCAGCACATAGTCGAGCGCCTGCGCCTCCGGCACGCGGCTGGCGCGGCGGCCGATGACGATGCACAGCTCCGCTTCGTGGTCAATTCGGTTGCCCGGCGGCAGGAGAATCACCCCGCCATGCGGCAGGAGCGCGCTGGTCGGCTTCATGAAGAGGACCGGCTCATCCGGCACCTGCCGGGTCGGGTCGTTCTCCGTCACGTGGAGGGCGTAGTTGAGTCCCACGGCAACGATCTTCCCCGGCTGAACCGGGGTCAGCAGCTCCACTTCATCCAGCGGCCCGACCGCGTCCCCTCGCCGCAGCGCGCCGGGATCGAAGAGGTCCCCCTCCGCGCGGTACACCACGCCATCCTCGACGATGCCGAGCCGGGGCTGACCACCCTCGACGAAGCGTGCGATCTTCATCTAACCCTCCTCCAGCCGCGAAACACCCCTCGCGCCCGGGGGTACCGGGCGTACCTGTTATCGTAACAGACCACTCCCGCCGTGCGACGGGGTCTGGTCTCACGTTGCATAGGTCCTGTAGGCGTGGGATTGGTGGCGCGAGGATGCCCGCGCGGTGCTATGTGCCCGGGAGTAATGGAGTTTGACGAATTACAGGCGTGTACGTGATCGCCCTGTGCCCGGGGGTGGGTGGCGGGAAGGATCCAACGCCATGGCCCGTGCCCGGGGGTAATGGGGTTAATCCGTCATACCAGCCGCGCCGTCTCCCACCCGCCTCCGCCCGCTCGGGCGGCTGCTGACCGTAGCCGTGATGGGTGGCGGGTAGGTCGCCGCGCCGTGGTGCGTGCCCGGGGCTCAAGCCCCGGGCACGTGCCACCGGCGTAGCCCTAACGTGGTCGTCAAACGCAAACAACCCCGGGCACCTGCCACCGCCGTAACCATGTTGAATGAGACCGCGCAACCCCGCGCCGCTCCATCACGGAACACGGAACACGGAACACGCAACACGTCACACGCATCACGCATCACGCTACAGGAACAGCTTCTCCAACTGCTCGTCTTTGCCGGCGACGGTGAGTTCGTCCCCGGTAGTCAGCCGCTCGCTGCCGTGGGGGTTGACGATGACCTTGTCGCCGCGGCGGAGGAAGAGGGGGGTGACGCCGTAGCGGCTGCGAAGTTGCAGTTCGTCGAGGGTCTTGCCGGCGAAGGAGGCCACGGAGAGTTTCGCCAGGCCGTAGCCCGGGCCGACATCGAAGTAGTCGATGACCGAGAGTGGCATGGTCAGGCTGTGAGCCAGACGGGTGCCAGTCTCCGTCTCGGGGAAGATGACCCGGTCGGCGCCGACCATCTTCAGGATCTCGCCGTGGAGTTGGTTCTGGGCTTTGGCGACGACCCGCTTGATCCCCAGCCGGTTCAGGAGGGTGGTGGCCAGGATGCTGGAGCGCTCGTCGGTGCCTATGGCGACCACGGCGACATCGAAGTCCTGCGCGCCGAGCTTCTGGAGGACATCCTGGTCGACCGCGTCGGCGATGATCGCGTGGGTGACGTCATCGGCGATGTCTTCGATCGCCCGCGGGTCGCGATCGATCGCGAGCACCTCGTGTCCGAGCCGCTCCAGTTCCCGTGCCACCGCGCTGCCGAATCGCCCAACCCCTACCACCAAGACTTGTCGTCCCACGGCACCCCCCTCAGCCGATCTTTACGTTCTCCCGCGCATAGCCGATGCCGCGCCGGGTTGGCCGCGCCGCCAGTGCCAGTGCCAGTGTCAGCGGCCCGAGGCGACCGGTGAACATGATCGCGATCAGGAACAGGCGCGAGCCGGGGCCGAGCTGGGGAGTGATGCCGGTTGAGAGGCCCACCGTGCCGAAGGCGGACACCGTCTCGAAGGCGACATCGATGGGGTCGAAGGGCTCGAACACCGTCAACCCCAGCGCGACCAGGAAGATCAACGCGATAGACAGGAGGACGACCGCGAGCGCCTGGTAGATCTGCCGGGGCGGGATCTCGCGTCCGAAGGCGACGACCGACTCCCGGCCGGTAATGGCGGCGAGGATGGCGAAGAGGAGCAGGCTGAAGGTCTGGACCTTGATGCCGCCGGCGGTTGATCCCGAGGCTCCGCCAATGAACATCAGCGCGATGGTGAACACCAGGCTCTGCTCGCGCAGCTCCTCGATCGGGATGGCGCTCAGGCCGGCCGAGCGCGGGACGACGCTCAGGTAATAGCTATTGAGCAGTCGATCCGCCCAGGGGAGACGCCCCAGCGTCGCCGGGTTGTTCCACTCCATGAGCAGGAAGCCGATCGTTCCCGCTGCCAGCAGCGCGGCCGTGGTGCTGAGGACGAGCTTGGTGTCGACGGTCAGGCGCCGCCAGCAGCGGCAGCGGAACACGTCGGCCAGCGGCGTGTAGCCGATCCCGCCGAGGATGATCAGCGTGGCCATGGTCAGCAGGATCCACGGGTCCCGCTGGTAGACGGTCATGCTCTGGAAGTCGCCGATGACATCAAACCCGGCCTGGTTGAAGGCCGAGATCCCGTGGAACAGCCCCCACCACAGGGCGCGGCCGGGCGACATCTCCTGGATGAAGCGCAGGAACAGCAGCAGGACCCCGACGGACTCGATGATCAACGTCATCAGAGCGATGCGGCGCAGCAGCCGCATCGCCCCACCCGGCTCGGGCGTGCCCATCGTCAGACCCAGCGCCATGCGATCCCGCAGCGTGGCGCGCCGGCCCACCAGCAACAGGAGCAGGGTGGACGTTGCCATAAAGCCGAGTCCGCCGATCTGGATCAGCGCGAGCACGACCGCCTGACCGAAGGCGTTCCAGTGGGTGCCAGTGTCGACCACGACCAGACCGGTCACGGAGACCGCCGAGGCCGAAGTGAAGAGGGCGTCGATGAACGGGGTGGAGTGGCCATCCGTGGTGGCGATCGGGAGGGACAAGAGGATGGCGCCGACGAGGATCACCCCGGCGAAGCCGAGCACCGGCACGAGCGCGGGTGGACGGGGCCGGCGCCGTTTCTTGGGCGTGGGAAGGGTGACGGACTCCGGCCGGAGCACCGCGCGGCGTACGAACCGATCTCCGGGTTTTCGCGTGTAGCGAGGTGGAGTCGATGGGCGGGTTTGTCCGGGGTCGCTCACGCCTGAGTATGCCTCACGCTGCTCACCCATCCCGACGGTCTAGACGCGCCGTCACGCTGCGCCGTTGGAGATTAGGTCGCGCGTTGCCCATTGTCAACTGGTACGGTCCGCCCGCCGAGTTGACATCGCCTGCGCCCCTCCGTAGAGTGCGGGCAAGCATCGGTTTCCGCAGGGTTTGGCTAATAGTGGGGCGACAGTTCAATGCCTCGCCGAGAATTGGTGACCCTGCGCCACGCCCGCGCCATCGACCCTGGTCACCTCGATGCCCCTCGTAGCCGGTGGGTCGGGGGGCGCGATGTCGAGACCACGTGACCAACGGGAGGAGGTCTGCGTCATGGCAGTGTCAGTCCGCTCTCAGGTCAGCCATCCGCTCGATCCCCTTGGTCCGGAAGAGATCGCGGCCGCCAGCAAGATCGTGCGCGAGCAGCGTGGGCTCGCCGAGAGCGCGCGGTTCGTCTCGATCACGCTCCACGAACCGCCCAAGGACGTCGTTCAGTCCTTCAAGCCGGGCGATCCGATCGACCGCGAGGCGTTCATCGTGGTGCTCGATAAGGTCGAGCGCGCCACCTATGAGGCGGTCGTGTCGATCACGGCCGGCGAGGTCCGCTCCTGGAAGCATGTCCCTGATGTTCAGCCGCCGATCATCTTCGATGAGTTCCTCGCCTGCGAGTCGGTCGTCAAGCAGCACCCGGACTTCCAGGAAGCGATGCGCAAGCGCGGCATCACCGACCTCGACCTGGTCATGGTCGAGCCCTGGTCGGCCGGCTATTACGGCGACGAGTCGGAGCGCGGTCAGCGGCTGCTGCGCGCGCTGATCTGGGTGCGGCCGGACCCGGAGGGCAACGGCTACGCTCACCCGGTCGACAATGTCGTGGTCGTGTTCGACCTCAACGCCAACGAGGTCGTGCGGGTTGAGGACTACGGCGTCATCCCCGTGCCGAAGACGCCCGGCGAGTACCGTCCGGAGGCCGTCGGCCCGCTGCGGACCGACCTCAAGCCGCTTGAGATCCACCAGGCGCAGGGGCCGAGCTTCGTGATCGACGGCCATGAGGTGCGCTGGCAACGCTGGCGCTTCCGCGTCGGCTTCACCGCGCGCGAGGGCCTGGTGCTGCACACCATCGGCTACGAGGACAAGGGCCGCGTCCGGCCGATCCTCTATCGCGCCTCGCTGTCCGAGATGGTGGTGCCCTACGGCGACCCGTCCCCGACCCAGCGGCGCAAGAACGCCTTCGATGCCGGGGAGTACAACATCGGCGCGCTGGCCAACTCGCTGGAGCTCGGCTGCGACTGTCTGGGCGAGATCCGCTACTTCGACGCCGCTCTCTCCGACACCGACGGCAACCCGGTCGTGATCAAGAACGCGATCTGCCTCCACGAGGAGGACTACGGCATCCTCTGGAAGCACTACGACTTCCGGCTGGACACGGCCGAGGTGCGCCGCTCCCGCCGGTTGGTCATCTCCTGGATCGCGACCGTCGGCAACTACGAGTACGGCTTTTTCTGGTACTTCTACCAGGACGGCACGATCCAGCACGAGGTGAAGCTGACCGGCCTGGTCTCGACCGCGGCGCTGCCGCCAGGCGAGAAGTCGCCCTACGGCCAGCTCCTCTCGCCCGACGGCCTCTACGGCCCGATCCACCAGCACTTCTTCAACTACCGCCTCGACTTCGACGTCGACGGGCCGGTGAACGCGGTTTACGAGGTCCACTCCGCGCCCGAGCCGCTCGGCCCGGACAACCCCTACGGCAACGCCTTCCGCTCCCACGCCGTCCTGCTGGAGCGCGAGGGGGACGGCCACCGGGTGATCGACCCGCTGGCGGCGCGCTACTGGAAGGTCGTGAACCACAACTCGCTCAACAAGGTGGGTGAGCCGGTCGCCTACCGGCTGATGCCTCACGGGAACGTGCTGCCGATGGCCCACCCGACGGCGAGCGTGATGCAGCGGGCCGGGTTCATGACCAAGCACGTCTGGGTCACGCCCTATCGGCCGGAGGAGAAGTACGCCGCGGGCGACTACCCAAACCAACACCCGGGCGGCGCGGGGCTGCCGGCCTGGACGGCGCAGAACCGCCCGATCGTCGACACCGACGTCGTAGTCTGGTACACGCTCGGCTCGCACCACGTGGTGCGGCTGGAGGACTGGCCGGTGATGCCGGTGCAGTACGTCGGCTTCCTGCTCCAGCCCTTCGGCTTCTTCGACGCCAACCCGGCGCTCGACGTCCC
>NZ_JADGHZ010000286.1 GCF_019683595.1 Sphaerobacter sp.
GGTGTAGAGGCTGGTCGGCTTGGCCTTGGCGGTGAACTGGCCGGTGGTGGTGTAGGTCTCGGTGGGCATCGGGGCGTCGAAGGTGTCGCGGCCGTCGTCGGCTTGGTCGGTGTGCTGTGCCCGGAACACGAGATCTCGGACGAGCATGAGCCGGTCGAGGAGGCCGGGCATCGCTGCGTTGAGGATTGCGAGCGGGCGGCCGGGGCCGATGTAGATCTCGGCCCGGGGATGCTCGATGGCGAACAGGATGGTGTCGGCCACGGCGCCGGGCTCGTAGATCGGCGGAATGGGGTGGGGGACGAACCCGAGCCGCGAGCGGGCGTGGTTGGTGAACAAGGGCGTGTTGATCGAGAGCGGCATGATGAGGACGACTTTGATCCCCGGGTGATCTCGCGCCAGCTCCACGCGCAGGGCCTCGGTGAAGCCCTTCACCGCGAACTTCGAGGCCGAGTAGGCGGCGAGAAGGGGAGTGCCGCGAGCGCCGACGGCCGAGCCCACGTTGATGATCGTGCCCTGCCCCTGGCGGATGAGATGCGGTAGAGCGGCCTTGGTGCCGTGGATGGTCCCGAGGACGTTGACCTGCATCAGTCGTGTCGCGTCGTCGATAGTCATGTCTTCGACGCGGGCGGCCAGGTAGAGGCCGGCGTTGTTGATCCAGGTGTCGATGCGGCCGAAGCGGTCCACGGCGGCCTGGGCAAGCTTCTCGACCTGCGGCCAGTCGGCCACGTCGGTCGGGACCACGTGGGCTTGGCCGCCGGCCTGCTCGATCTCCCGTGCCAGGGAGGTGAGGGCTTCCGCGTTCCGGGCGGCGAGGACGAGGGAGGCACCGCGTTGACCGAGGCGGAGGGCCGTCTCGCGGCCGATGCCGGATGATGCGCCGGTGATGACGACGACCTGCTCACGCAGCGGGCGGGGCATGGTTCTTCCTCTCGTCCAGGGTGTTCGGATCACGCGCGGATGTACCGGTTGCCGGCACCGGAGCACGTGTGATGCCACTCCCGTCGCACAGCGCACGGTGAGCGTGGTGCGTTCGTCGCGGGTGCGGCGGCACCCGGTGGGCGCCTCCCGGCGTGCGTTGGTGCGCCGGGCCGAGTACCATGGTGGCAGCGCGATGGGCGCGGTCGGTGCCGGATACCGGTCGGAGTGGAGGTGTCGATCATGCCGGAGCGAGCCGCAATCTACACGTGGTTCCGCGGGGAGCAGCACCCGGACCCGGAAGACGACCTCGACTCACAGGAGGAGCGGTGCCGGGCGTACGCCCTCGCCCAGGGTTACCGGGTGGTCGACGTATTCCGGGAGACGGCTTCGGAGCCGGGCGATGAGCGCCCGGAGCTGAAGCGGCTCCGGACACTCCTCTGGCGGCGTGGGCTGGACGTGATCATCGCGACCCGCCCGGATCGGGTCTACGTCGACCTCAACCGCCTGACGCGCCTCAGCAACGAGGCCCGGCTGATGGGCGTGCGGCTGGAGTTCCTCGAGCAGCCGTTCATCCTGCCCGAGGAGTGATCGCCGGCCTGGCTCCTGTGCAGCGGCGCGCGGGATCAGCGGTTCAGGCGCCAGATGGCCGCGTTGAGCACGGTCGCGAAGGTGGTCCAGGCCAGGTAGGGCAGTAATAGCCCCGCCGCCCGACCGGAGACGCGCGAGAAGCGCAGGGTCGTCGCGACGAGTGCGCTCCACAGGGCAACGATGTTGATCAGCGCCGCGAAGGGCGAGCGGGCCCCGAAGAAGGCGGCCGACCAGAGCACGTTCAGCCCGAGCTGGACGCCAAAAAGGCGGAGTGCGGGCCGCGCCTCCGGGTCCGTGTCGCGTCGCTGCCATATCATCGCGGCGGCAATCCCCATGAGGGCGTAGAGCACGGTCCAGACGGGGCCGAAGACCCAACCCGGTGGGTTGAAGCGCGGCTTATTCAACGTTTGGAACCAGCCGTTGAGGCCGGCTCGGGTGAAAATCGAGCCGATCAGGCCGGCGCCTTCGCAGATAAGGACGGCGACGATGGCCGGCTTGACGAGTCCGGTGCTCCTACGGGTTTCTTCCATCTCTTCCATCCTTCCCCAGATCCTGGATATGGGTGCAGGCGCGTTGTCCCGGTGTCCATCACCCGCACGCGGCCTCTGCCCTGCGTGTCGCTTACGCACGCCGCGGGCCGCGCTTGGGTGCTCCCGCCGGGTGATACACTCGCGGCGACGGGAGACCGGGCCTGACCCGGCGGACGGAGCGGTGGCGGCAGTCGTGGTGGCGTCTTTCGAGCGACACGTCCAAGAGGCGGTCGAGCGGGCCGGTCTCGGCCCGGATGACCGCGTGCTGGTCGGTTTCTCCGGCGGGGCCGACTCATTGGCGCTCACCGCGGCACTTCAGGCGCTCCACGCGGCGGGTAGGGGGCCCCGGCCGCTCGCGCTGCACGTCAACCACCGGCTTCGACCGGAGGCTGACGCCGATGCGGACCGCGCGGTGGCGCTCGGGAAGTCCGTGGGGGTGACGGTCGAGGTCGCGACGGTCGACGTCGGCGCGTGGGACCGGGTGCTGCGGGAGGGAACCGAATCGGCGGCGCGGGCGGCACGATACGCGGCGCTGGCGGCGGCAGCGCGGGAGCAGGGCGTGCGCTGGGTCGCGGTGGCGCACACGGCCAACGACCAGGCGGAGACGGTGCTGCTGCGGCTCGTGCGCGGGGCCGGGCTCGACGGCCTGGTGGGGATGCGGGAGCAGACCCACCGGCCGGTGCCGCTTGACCCCGACGAGCGCGAAGTGGTGTCGCTGTGGTTGCTGCGCCCGCTGCTGGGGCTGACCCGGGCGCAGGTGGAGCGCTACGTCCGGGCGCGGGGCCTGGTGCCGATCGAGGACACGTCGAACGTGTCGCCGGTCTACCGGCGCAACGTGGTGCGGCATGCGGTCCTGCCGGAGCTGGAGCGAATCGCTCCGGGAGTGGTCGAGACGATCGCTCGGACGGCAGGGCTGCTCGCGGACGACGCGGCGTATCTCCAAGCGGCGGCCGACGCGGCGGCTTCGGAGATCGTGGGGCGGGCTGGGAGGCTGGTGACGGTCGCGCGCGAGGCCCTGCGCGACCTGCACCCGGCGTTGCAGCGGCGGGTGCTGATCCTGGCGGCGCGGGCGGCGGGCGTCGACCCGGCCGGGCCGACGGCGGAGCGGGTCGAGGCATTGAGGCGGGCGGCGATCGAGGGCGCGGT
>NZ_JADGHZ010000287.1 GCF_019683595.1 Sphaerobacter sp.
CCTCCGGGTCGTGGCCGGCGGCAGCGAGGGTGATACGCCGCAGTTCGGCCAGGCGCTCGCCGATCAGCACGAAGTCGATCGCACCGCGGACCGAGGCGCCCATCCGCAGGTCGGGGTGCTGGCGGGTTCGCCGGACGACCTCCACGGCGAACGCCACCAGCCACGGATCGCGACTACCAGTGCGGCGGGCCACGATCTCCCGCTCCTCGGCGGCAGTCTGGTAGTCGAGCCGGACGCGGCAGAGCCGGTCGGCCACCGCACCGCTGAGCCGGCCGGTCCCGATGTTGTCGAACGGGTTCATGGCCGCGATGACCCGGAAGCCGGGGGCTGCCTGGACGGTTCCGACGCGCGGGATGGTGATCTCCCGCTCGGCCATGGCCGCCAGCAGGGTGTTCAGCGTGTCCTCCGGCACGCGGTTGAACTCCTCAATATAGAGGAAGCCACCGTCGCGCATCGCCAGGGGCAGCGGGCCGTGGACAAAGGTGTCGGCGGTGAAGTCGTCCTGGAGGACGCGCGAGGGAGCATGGTGGCCGACCAGCTTGGCGGGCGTCAGGTCGGCATTCCCCTCGACGAAGTGGAGCGGGATCTGGTCGGCCGCCGTGATCACGCGGAGGATGGTCGACTTGCTGGTGCCCGGCGGCCCCTCCAGCAGCAGATCGCGCCCGACGATCTCCTGCTCGATCCTGGCATACAGCCGCTGGATGTCCATGGCGTTTCCGACCCCTGGGCGCCGCCCGCTTCACGCGCACCGGCCCGACTCGGACGGTGCCGGGAGATGCGCCATCTCCCGGCAGTCTCCGCTGTCTGAGGGCGTCTTTCGTCGGTCGGCGGACCGTGCACCCCAGAGGGGCAGTGCCACAGGTCCAGCCGACCGGCGTCCACGACCCTACTGGTAGCGGATCACACCACGGATGTTGCGGCCCTCAAGCATGTCCTGATAGGCCTCGTTGATCTGGTCAAGGGTGTAGGTCTTGGTAATCAGCTCGTCAATCTTGAGCATCCCCGACCGGTAGAGCTCGATGTACTTCGGCAGCTCTGCCCGCATGTTGGTGGTGCCGAATAGACACCCGAGCACTTCCTTCTGGAATAGGACCAACTCGTGCGGCGGCACATTAATGTGATCCGCGTCGGCGGGAGCGACGCCGACGACCACAGTCCGGCCACCCTTCCGCGTCGCCTTGAAGGCGGTACCGACGTCTTCCGGCGTCACCACACCAACGGTGACAATCGCCTTGTCGGCGCCGACACCGTTGGTGAGCTCCATAATACGGGCGACCGCGTCTTCCTTGCTGTTGTTGATCGTGTGGGTCGCGCCCATCTCCTCGGCCATCTCGAGCTTGAAGTCGACCGGGTCAACCGCGATGACCTTGGACGCGCCCTTGACCGCCGCACCCTGCACAGCGTTGATGCCGACGCCGCCGATGCCGAAGATGACGACTGTCTCACCCGGCTGGACATCGGCCCGGTTGATGGCAGCACCGAAGCCGGTGGGCACGCCGCAGGCGACCAGGCAGAGCTTGTCCAACGGCAGATCCTTCGAGACCGGAATGACCGATGCAGCGGGGCACACCGTCCACTCGCTGAAGGTGCCGAGTAAGCACATCTGCCCGATGCCCTCGCCGTCCTTGGTGTGCATGCGGAAGGTGCCGTCGAGCTGCTGCCCCTGGGCGATGTGTGCGCCGAGATCGCACAGCATCGTCAGACCCGACGTGCACCAGCGGCACTTCCCACAGGACGGGATGAACGTCAGGATGACATGGTCACCGGGCTTGACGTCCGTCACGCCGGGTCCGACCTTCTCCACAACGCCTGCGCCCTCATGGCCGCCGACGACGGGGAAGTTCATCGGGATATCCCCGGTAACGAGGTGCCAGTCCGAGTGGCAGAGGCCGGTTGCGACGAGGCGGACGAGAACTTCTCCCTCCTTGGGATCGTCCAGCTCGATCTCCTCGACCCGAAACGGCTCGTTAAGGCCGTACAGGACCGCGGCACGAGTCTTCATGGCAGCCTCCCTCGCCTCCGACTCCCATCTCCCGTAGGAGACAGTGGTCCCACTATTACACTGGACGGTACGAGGGCAGTATAGGAAGAACCTGGAAAAGCGTCAAGCCGCGTCCATCACGCGAAGCAGGCCAGCAGAAACCACACTCGGCGTCCTACGGACGCCGGCTTGGTGCCGTGGAAAAGCCGGCATCTCGCCGGTCCCCTCGTCCACGAGTGTGAGGAACGCGAGGCGGCAAGATGCCGGCGCTCATCGAGAGGTCGTGCGCAGTCAGCCGGTCAGGACGGCTCGGGCGCGATCCCGGCGCGCTGGGCACGCTGCCGCGCCTGCTCGGGCGACAGGCCCCGGGTGAAATCCGGCGGGATGTACAACACGTCGGGGTCCAGGTCACGGACCGAAGCCCGCCCGATGCCGATGAGCGTCGTGTCGATCCCGTTGCGCAGGATGTCGAGGACGTTGCGCACCCCGGCCTCGCCGTTGGCCGCCAACCCCCAGAGGTAAGCACGCCCGATCATGACCGCCCGCGCACCCAGCGCGAGCGCCTTGACCACGTCGCTGCCGCGCCGGATCCCGCCGTCGAGCAGCACCTCGATCTGGTCGCCGACGGCCTCCACGATGGCAGGCAGCGCGCGGATCGACGCGGGCGTGCCGTCGAGAGTGTTGCCCCCATGGTTGGAGACGGAGATGGCGTCCGCGCCGATCTCCACCGCGCGCCGGGCATCCTCGGGGAGCATGACGCCCTTGATGATGAACGGCCCGTCCCACTGCTTGCGCAGCCAAGCGATGTCCTCCCAGGTCGGGAGCGGCGTCTGCATCCAGGTCGCGTAGGCACCGAAGAAGGTAGGCGCGGGCTTTCCGGGCAGGGCGAGGTTCGGGACCGTCAGGTCCGGTAGCCCGCCGCGGCGGAGGAAGGACAGGGTCCAGCGCGGGTGGGTGATGCCCTGCGGGGCGTACCGCAGCAGCGCCTCCAGGTTGAGCCGCTCCGGAATCCACGGGCTCCCCCAGTCGCGCCGCGTGTCGAACGACCAGTCGAGCGTCACGATCAGGCCCTTGGCGCCGGCCCGCTTGGCTCGGTCGAGGTAGTGGAGCATGTCGTCGCGGCTGCCCAGCCAGTAGATCTGGAAGAACGTCCGCGGGTTGGCCGCCACGACCTCCTCGATCGGCTTGCTG
>NZ_JADGHZ010000064.1 GCF_019683595.1 Sphaerobacter sp.
CGCCCGGCCCCGAAGCCCGCCTTGATCAGCTCGTACGCCGCCCGCACCTCCTCCGGGGCATTCTCCTCCGGCACCATCTTCAGCGTCGCCATCGCACCCTCCCCTCAATCCGAATCATCTGCATGCCAAACATACACCCCCTCTCCCCTTGTGGGCTCCGTCCGAGAGGGGGCCGGGGGGTGAAAGGTAGTCTCCCCCTCACATCTCCTTTGCCATGTATTGATGCTCGATGTTGCCCATGAAGAAGCGCCGCCCGATGGGGCGGAATCCGAGGGCCTCGTAGAAGGTGAGCGCGTGGGTCTGGGCATTGAGGGTGACGATGCGGCTCCCCTGCTCCCGCGCCAGGCGCAGCAGGTGCTCCATGATCGCGCGGCCGACGCCGCGCCCGCGGTATGGCTTGCGCACCGCGACCCAGACGATCTGCGCCTCGGAGCCGTAGAAGGTGATCCGGCCGGTGCCTACTGTCTTCCCGTCCACCGCGCCAAGCACGTGGACACTGTAGCGGTCGTCCGGGTCGTCGCGCACGCTGCGCGTCAGATGCTGTTCGTCGACGAAGACCTCGTGCCGGATCGCGTAGACCTCGGCCATCTCCGCCAGCGAGGTCACGACCCAGGTGCGCACCGCGTCATCGCGACGCCCGGTCTCCTGCTCCCCCTTCAGGGCCGTCATCAGTGTCCTCCAGCCCGAGACGCCGGGAGACGGCGGCCAGCGCCTCGGCGCGGCCATCAACCCAGCGGACCCATTCATCGCGCGCGGCGGCCGCCGCGATCCGGGCGTCGGCCACATGGCGCGCACCCGTCCCGCCGAGCATCTCCCGTGCCGCGATGGCATCGGCCGGCGTCAGCGGCGGAGGGCTCTCGACCAGGAGCGGCGAGAACCGACCCCACTCCTCGGGCGTCAGATCGGGAAGATCCTTCCCCTGCTCGACGCAGTAGGCCACCACCCGCCCGACGATCTCGTGCGCCTCGCGGAACGGCAGCCCCTGCCGCACCAGGTGGTCCGCCACGTCGGTGGCGAGCGTGAAGCCCTCCCCGGCCGCGGCCAGCATGCGGTCGGTGCGGAACCGGGTCGTGCGCAGCATCGGCGGAAGCACGCGCAGGATGAGCAGCACCGTGTCGACCGTGTCGAACGCGCCTTCCTTGTCCTCCTGCAGGTCTTTGTTGTAGGCGAGCGGCAGGCCCTTGCCGACGGTCAGCATCCCCATCAGGTGGCCGTAGACTCGGCCGGTCTTGCCCCGGATCAGCTCCGCCACATCCGGGTTCTTCTTCTGGGGCATGATGCTGCTGCCAGTGGCGAAGGCGTCGTCGAGTTCGATGAACCCGAACTCGCTGCTCGACCAGAGGATGATCTCCTCGGCCAGCCGCGATAGGTGCAGCATGATCTGAGCGCAGGCGCTCAACAGGTCCACCACGAAGTCGCGGTCGGAGACGGCATCGAGGCTGTTGGCGCAGACGCCGTCGAACCCGAGCAGGTCGGCGACGAACTGCCGGTCGATCGGGTAGGTGACGCCCGCCAGCGCACCGGCCCCGAGGGGCGACAGGTTCACCCGGCGGTAGGCGTCGCGCAGCCGGTCCAGGTCGCGGAACAACATCTCGACGTAGGCGAGCATGTGGTGCGCCAGGAGCACCGGCTGAGCGCGCTGGACGTGCGTGTAGCCCGGCATGATCGCGTCGGGATGACGCTCGGCGATCTCCAGCAGCGCGCCGATCGTGTCCGTGAGGCCCGCCGCGATCCGGATCAGTGCCTCGCGCGTCCAGAGGCGGAAGTCGAGCGCCACCTGGTCGTTCCGGCTCCGCGCGGTGTGGAGCCGCCCGGCAGCCGGGCCGATGATCTCGCGGAGGCGCCGTTCGACGCTGAGGTGGATATCCTCGTCCGCCAGCCGGAACTCATGCTCGCCGCGACGAATCTCATCGTAGATCTGGCGCAGGCCCTGCTCGATCCGCGCCGCGTCGTCGGACGGGATGATCCCCTGGCGGGCGAGCATGCGCACGTGGGCGATCGAGCCCATGATGTCCTGACGGAAAAGGCGCCGGTCGAAGCCTATCGAGGCATTCAATTCATCGACCAGCGCATCGGTCGGGCGGCTGAAGCGGCCGCCCCAGAGCTTCCCTGCCGCGCCACCGGGCTGCGACTCGGTCACCGAAACCCTCCCCACCTCGCGCCGGCCGCGAGCCGGCCGGTCGTCACGCTCAGGAACTCGCCTCGATCGCGGGCTCGGCCGACACCGGGATCCGCTCCGGCTCCAGCACCTGCCCCGTCTCATCGACCGGGACCACGCCGGGGACGAATACCTCGTCGGCGGAGATCGTCCCTTCGGCCAGGAGCACCCGCTTGAGCGACACGATCGCCGCGACGATCATGCCGTCGTCCGGCTCGCGGGTCGTCAGCCGCTGCAACGCCATACTCGGGGCGACCAGCAGCCGAACGAGCCGGTTGTCCATATGGTTCGCCGTCCATTTGATGAACTCATACGCGAGTGCGGCGATAAACGGCACCAGCGCAATGCGGGACACGATGCGCCAGAACATCGGCGGCCGCCCCAGCAGCGCGAACACCAGCACCGACAGCAGCACCACGATCAGCAGGAACCCGGTGCCGCAGCGCGGGTGACTGATGCTGTGCCGCCGCACGTGCTCGACGTCCAGGGGATCACCCGCCTCGTAGGCGTTGATGGCCTTGTGTTCGGCGCCGTGGAAGCCGAAGACCCGGCGGATGTCCTTGAGCTGGCCGATGAACAGCATGTAGCCGATCAGCAGGCCCAGTCGGATCAGACCCTCGATCAGGTTGCTGAGGACGCTACTGCTAATGTAGCGGTCGACGAACCCGACGACCGCCAGGGGCGCCACGAAGAACAGTCCGATGGAGAAGAGGAGCGAGACGGCCACCGTGCCCCAGAGGGCGGCCCCGGTCAGCGTTCCGGCGTCGTCCCGTTCCTGCTCCGCCAGCTTCCCCTCGGTCAGGCCGACGTTCGCGGAGAAGACGAGGGCGCGCATACCCAGAACCATCGTGTCCCAGAGCATGAACACGCCGCGGATAAGCGGGAGCGGGCGAACTCGTTGTGCCCAACTACTTCCGGACAGCGGCTCGTGGTAGACGGCGATCTCGCCACTGGGGGCCTGAACGGCAATCGCCATGTCGCGGCGGCCTCGCATCATCACGCCTTCCATGACCGCCTGACCGCCGTAGGATGTTCGATCCGACATGGCTGTTCCTCATCAATTCCGCGTGCGCACGGGCCGGCATGCCGGGTGATTGTACCAGAGGGAGCGGGGTCGCACGGTGCCGAGGGTCAGCGGTCGAGGCGCTCGGTGGCACGCGCCGCCCGGCGCCGCGCTCGTCGGTGCCCGCGCCCGTACAACATGTCGTTCAGCCGGTCCACGAGAGGCACCTCTTCATCGACAACCTGGAGCGAGCTCATGAGGGCAAAGCCGGTGATGCGGATGGTGGGCGCGTCGGGGGCCGGGTCGACATTCGCTCGGTCCTCCTTGACGCTGCTCAGGACCGTCGCCGCCTCCAGCACGACCGGTACGTCTTCCGGCACGTAGATCTTCACATCCGCCATGATCGCATTGACCTGGAGCACCAGCTCGCTGCCGACGATCTCGGCGTCGAGCAAATCGACCTTACAGTCGGCCATGACGGCGAGCACGTCCACCTGTCCCTCGGCGCGCCAGTGTCCAGCCTGCTTGGTTTCCCCGAGGACTGCCTGGATCCGCCTGGTGGCAGGCAGCCGCGTCGCCGGTAGGGCGCTCCGGCCGAGGTCACGGGTAACGGCCGCAAGTTCTCCCCGGGTTTGGGCGGTGAGCGCCGCCTCGGTCCGCTCAAGGAGTTCTTCGGTTGTCAGGCGCCCGTCGACCGTCGCCTGGCGAAGGAGGATGAGGGCACGCTCCCGTTCCGCATCGCTGACACGTGCGTCGTCCATGAGCCGCTCCCTTGGGCGAGTCTGCCCTCTCCGGGGCAGCGAACATGATATTCGGCTGCACCGGAGTATACCCCGCCTCGCGGGCACCCGCGTGAGATCGCCGGCGCCACGCTTGCCCACCCCGAAGCGCAATGCTATCCTGGCCCCGCGCCGACGAGGATAACCGATGCCCGGCGCGGGGTGACATGGAGGATGGGGATGCGAACGGAGCCATTGATCTTCGAATTGAGCAAGTCGGGCCGGCAGGGCGTATCGATGCCGCCCCTGGACGTGCCGGAGGCTGAGCTTCCCACCGATCTGTGCCGCGAGAGCCTGCCTCTGCCGGAGGTGAGCGAGATCGACGTGATCCGGCACTACACGCGTCTCTCGCAGTTCAACCACGCCGTCGACACCGGCTTCTACCCCCTCGGCTCCTGCACGATGAAGTACAACCCCAAGATCAATGAGCTGGCCGCACGGCTGCCGGGGTTTGCCCAGATCCACCCGCTCCAGGACGAGGAGACCGTGCAGGGCGCGCTCGAATTGATGTACGAGCTGCAGACCTACCTGGCCGAGATCAGCGGGTTTGACGCCGTCACGCTCCAGCCCGCGGCCGGCGCCCACGGCGAGTTGACCGGCATCCTGATCGCTCGCGCGTACTTCGAGAGCATCGGTGACACCGGGCGGACCACCGTCCTCGTCCCCGACTCGGCGCACGGTACCAACCCGGCGACCGCGGCCATGGCCGGCTACAAGGTCGTCACCGTCCCCTCGGATAAGCGCGGCAATGTCGACATCGAGAAGCTGCGCGAACTGGTCGGCCCGGACACCGCGGCGCTGATGATCACCAACCCGAACACGCTGGGCCTCTGGGACGAGAACATCGACGAGGCCATCCGCCTGGTCCACGAGGCCGGCGGCCTGGTGTACAACGACGGCGCCAACTTCAACGCCATCCTGGGGATCGCCCGCCCCGGCGACCTCGGCGTGGACATCATGCACTTCAACCTGCACAAGACCTTCTCCACCCCGCACGGTGGAGGCGGCCCCGGCGCCGGCCCGGTCGGTGTCAAGTCGCACCTCATCCCGTTCATGCCGGGTCCGGTGGTCGAGCGGGTCGAGGGCGAAGAGCCGTCCTTCCGTTGGAAGTGGCCGGAGAAGTCGATCGGCAAGATCCACTCCTTCCACGGCAACTTCGGCATGCATGTGCGCGCCTACACCTACATTCGGATGCACGGCGCGGAGGGGCTGCGGCAGATCAGCGAGGACGCCGTGCTCGCCGCCAACTACCTCCAGGCACGGCTCAAGGACCGCTACGAGGTGCCCTACGACCGGCGGTGCATGCATGAGTTCGTTGCTAGCGCCAACCGGCAGAAGAAGAACGGGGTGCGCGCGCTCGACATCGCGAAGCGGCTGCTCGACTTCGGCGTTCACCCGCCGACGGTCTACTTCCCGCTGATCGTCGATGAGGCCCTGATGATCGAGCCGACCGAGACCGAGAGCATCGAGACGCTCGACTACTTCATCGACGTCATGCACCAGATCGCGGACGAGGCCGAGCAGAATCCCGAGTTCGTCCACGCCGCGCCGCACAACACGTTCTTCAAGCGGCTCGACGAGGTGCGCGCCAACCGGCAACTGAACCTGCGCTGGGTGCCGGAGGAGGCAACGCCCGCCGCCGCCGACTAGCCAGGCACGAGAAACGCATCGCACGCAAACGGGAGGGCAAGATGCCCTCCCGTTTCCATTCGTGACGATTACGACCGCTGGCCCATGCGCGCTCGTGCCGCGGCCCTAGCCGGGCCGTTCCTCGACCCACAGTGCGGTCATGGTCCCGCCGACCAGGAGGAGGACCGCGCCACCCACCCCGACGAGCGCGTACCCGCCGATCGGCAGCAGCAGGGCGCCCCCGATGGCGCCGATCACGTACCCCAACTGCACCACCGCCGCGCGGAGCGCCATCAACGTCCCCCGGTGGGTTGGCGACTGCTGAAGACCAAGTGAGCTCGACGTGGCTCCCCGCACCCCCTGGCTCAGCCCAAACGCGGTCAGCAGCACCACCGCCAGCGGCAGGGTCAACGGCCGGCCCAGTGCGACCAGCAGCAAGGTTGCGGATAACACCGCCGCGGCCAGCACGACGACCGGCATCCGGCGCCCCTGGCTGATCCGATGGGCGATCAGGCTCCCACCAACGAAGCCGAGCGCCGTCAGCGACAGCAGCGGGCTGGCCAGCCCCGCGCTCAGGCCGTAGTGCGAGATGTAGAACGCCCCGAGGAACGTGAGCGTGCCCGCCCACCCGGTGTATGCACTCAACTCCGCGATGACCCACAAGACGGCGGAGTGGTCACGGATCAGACTCTTCAGCGATCCCCCCTGTGCTCGCCGCGCTCCCGGCTCGCGCGCCGTCGTCGATCGCGGCGCCGGGAGGCGCAGCGCGAAGGCGAGACCGATGAGGCTGAAGGCCATCGGCACCCCGAGGAAGCTCGCACGCCAGGAGAACGTGTCGGCCAGGAAACCAATCAGCGGCAGGCCCACGACCCACGCCAGCGGCTGGCCGATCGTGACCATACCGATCGCCCATGCCCGCCGTTCCGGCGGGAAGTACTCGCCAACCGCAGCGAAGCCCATCGAGAGGAGGGCGGCGATGCCGAGGCCGCCCGCTGCCTGCACCGCCACCAACACGCCGAACGTGGGAGCCAGCGCGCTCCCCAGTCCGGCTAACCCGACGCCGACCAGGCCACCGATAATCAGCGGGCGGCTGCCGAGCCGCTCAGAAGCGATCCCGACAAACGGTGCGAGGATCGCCGACACCAGCGCCGACGCCGTCCGTAGCTGTGCCGCGGCCGATACCGACACATCGAACGTCTGGGCGATGTCCACAACCAACGGGCTGATGATCACTACGCCCGTCTGGTTGACGATCATCGTGACGATCAGCGCTCGGAGGATCGACCACTCGCTCGCGACCCGGCCGGTCCCCGTCCCCTCACCTGTGTCAACCTTCACCCGCGCACCTCACCCCGTCTCCCCCGGGCAGCGTATCACACCCGACGCCGCCCCCCGGAGGTGGCCCGGATCCTGCAATGTGGTGAGCCGTAACGTGATCTGCATGGAGCGTGCGAAAGCGGGAAGCATCAGCGCGCCGAGTTGTCCGCAGACTGCAGGGGAGACGCGTATGGATAAGCAGAAACTGATCGACGGACTGAACAGCGACCTGGCCGGCGAGCTCGCCGCCATCATCCAGTACCTGCACTTCAGCGCCACCGTCACCGGCCTGGATCGGCCGCAGCTCAGCGAGTTCTTCGCCAACGAGATTCCCGACGAGCTCGGGCACGCGACGTTCTTGGCTAACAAGATCGCCTCGCTGGGCGGACAACCGACCACCGAGCCGCGCCCGGTCAAGACCGCCGCGGACAGCCGCCAGATGCTGGAGTTGGTGCTCGAGGCCGAGAAGCAGGCCATTGCCGACTACAACGAGCGGATCAAGCAGGCGGAGGAGTTCGGCGACACCGGCTTGAAGGTGCAGCTTGAGGACCAGGTGGCCGATGAGACCCGCCACAAGGAAGAGGTCGAGAAACTCCTGGCCAAGCACCCGGCCGTCGTCTAGATCCCAACTCAACGATCGCACCGATGCTGCGGGTACGGCAGGCATCGCCGTACCCGCCGTTTCGTGCGTCGCGCTCTCACGCCCGGCCATTACCCGAGATGACCGTACAAACGGCTGAAAAGCTGGTAGTTCATGTAGACCCGCCGCACGTACTCGTACGTCTCCGGATACGGGATCAACTCGACGAAGACGTCGGGATCATCCGCACCGGGGGTGGCGAGCCACTCGTTGACCGGACCATCCCCGGCGTTGTAGGCCGCGAGCGCCGCGAACAGGTGCCCGTCGTAACGCTCCATTCGCTCAGCCAGGTATCGTGCACCGAATTCGAGGTTCACCTCGGGCCGCATGAGATCCCGCGGGTTGAAATCCTGCCATCCCAGCCGGCGCGCGATCTCCTGTCCCGTCTCCGGCATGATCTGCGCGAGGCCGAGCGCTCCCGCCGAGGAACGCGCATGCGGGTTGAACCCACTCTCCTGCCGCACCAGCGCTGCCAGCAGCAACGGGTTTGCGCCTTGCCGCCGCGCAGCCTCGGACAGCAGATCCAGATATGGGATGGGGTAGCTCAGCCGCTCCAGAATCGGAGGCAGGCTCCACTTCTGTTCTTCCTCTGCGTTCACCAGCGGAGCCACCGCTTCCGCCGCCGCTGCCGTCTCCCCGCGCGCCGCCAGCACACCGGCGATCGCGACGAGGCGCTCCGCGTACCCGTCGTGTTCCGCGGCCAGCGCGTTGATCTCCCAGCCAGCCTCGTCGGTCATTCCGGCCTCGAGCAGAATCACGGCGCGCCGCAGCTCGCCCTCCCGTGCCGCCCGCTCAGTGGGTAGGTCCAGGCCCCGCTCCTGGAACCATGGCGCCAACTCGCGCCAGACGGCATCTCCGACGACCGCGTCATCCCGTATCTCGCCCGTGCTCGCGGCGGATTCCGCCCCGAGCAGCTCAGCGGCGCGCAGACCGTAGTAGCCATTCGGGTCCAGCCGCGTCGCTTCTTCCCACGCCGCTCGCGCACCCGCGGCGTCCCCCGCGATCTCCCGAGCTTTCCCCAGCCAGAACTGCACCCGCGCGTCGCCGCCGTCCGCCCAGATCGTCAGCGCCGTCCCGAAATCGCGCTCCAGGTAGCGCATGAAGCCCAGGCGGAACCGCGCCGCTGCGGCTGCCTCGGTGTCCCCGTATTGGGCCAGCACCTCCTCATAGGCCGCCTGCGCCCCGGCATCGTCCCCGGCGCTCTCCAGCCACCTCGCGGCCTGCTCAAGCGCCCGCCCCGCCAGCTCGCGGTCAGGGGTGCCGCGCGCGACTTCGCGGAGATCCTCCACGCCTCCCGGCACGTTGCCCGCGCGGGCACGGCTGAGTCCGCGGTAGTAGCGCGCGTCGTGGTTGGCCGGATCGCTCTGCAGCGCCTCGGTGAACGCGGTGATCGCCTCCTGATCCCGCCGGGCGTGGTAGAGCACCAGCCCGCGCTCCAGCGGATCCACGGCATCCACCGCGTTCTGTGCGATGAGCGCGTCCAGCGCCGCGACTGCTGAGTCGCTGTCCGGTGCCGCGCTGACGGCCGCCGCCAGGTCGCGGATCGCCGCATCCCGTCGGTCGACGTGAAGCTCGAACTGGCCCGCCTGGTACGCCAACTGGGCACGGTAGTGCGGGAGCGTCGCCAGCTCAAGGAGGCGGTGCGTCGTCGACAGATACCCGTCGCCGTCGTCAAGTTCCGACTGAATCTCGCGCAGCGCCTCCAGCACGGCCACCTGGGTCCGCCGGATAGCTGGAAGGTCCGCGGCCTCCACAGCGGCATCCCGTGCTGCACCGAGCTGCCCACTGGCACGGAGCGCTTCGATGCTGCCCAGCGCGGCGTACACCTCGACGCTGGGATCCAGCTCCGCGGCGCGTCGGTAGGCGTCCAGTGCGTTCGCCGTCTGGCCCAGCGCCGCGTGCGCCCGCCCGCGCGACAGATTCACGGCCGCAGCGATGGCCGGTGACCGCTTTCCGTCTCGCACAGCGGCCAGGACATCGAGCGCCTCGCGAGCCTCCCCCATCGCCAGGAGCGACCGGGCCAGCACAAGCCGCGCCGCGGCATCCAGCTCAGGGGACGCGTGCCCCACGAACTGCCGCGCCGACGCGGCCGCGGCCTCGGCGTCCCCTTCGGCCAGCATCCGGCGTGCCGGAGCCAGCTCCGCCGCTCCCGCGCCAAGGCCCCGATCCTGCGCGCCCTCGCGCACAACGGGCGGCGTCTCACCATTCCGTGCAGGCACGCCTGAAATCGCGGCGACCACGACGGCGACGAGCAGGACGCAGACCGAAACCAGTGTGAGCGGGGCTCGGACCATCAACGCTCCGCATTTGCCTAGCCAAATAGCGATCTAGAGGCTAGCAAACCGGCATTGGCGCGGCAACTAGACCATTCGCCGTCGAACGGCCGCGCGTCAGGCGTTGTCCCCGTCTCGCCCCTGCTCGCGGAGGAGCGTCTCGGCGCGCCCCAACGCTTCGGTGAGCGCCTGTTGCTGGAGTGCCAGGGTCAGATCACCGCGCGTGCGCTCGAGGACACCCCGCACCATGTCGGTCGTGCGTCGCAGCCCGCCAGTGACCGCATCCGGATAGTCCACCGAGACGAGCAATCCATAGATCTCGTCCATCACCCGGAGCAGGACCTCCGCGCGTGACAGATCGCCGCGCCGCATCGCATCCAGGCAGTAGCGCCGGAACTCCCCTACTGCTTCCCCCAGGCCATTCAGGTAGACCGCATCCTCCACACCGAGTTGCGCGGGATCGGGGATCTCCCGGCCGCTGATCACCCCGAGCGTGATCCGCGCCTCCGCGTATTCCTTGTGTGCGTCCTGCACGTAGCCCGACCAGTAGATGCTCGGGTAGTCGGCCAGATGGCTGACCAGCGCGTCCTTGAGCTCCTGCGCCTGCCGCAGGAGATCCTCCGCGACATCGAACTCGTTGCGGTGAACGGCTCGCACGGCGTTCGCGCTGAGCCGGATGATCTGCCGGCTCTCCGCCAGCGCCCGCTCGCGAGCGGCGTTGATCCCCTCCAGGCGGACGATGACTGCTTCCCCGATCGACGCGATGCGGTTGAGGTCCAACTCCACGCTTCCCTATCCCTCCCCTCCGGCCGACAAACGCTGCCGGATGCCTGGCCTGTCACCGGGTCAGCCGCGCGATGGTCTTGTAGAGCTCGCCGAATCGCTTGAGGTGCTTCTCGACGTCCTGGGGCGCGCCGTCCGCCGTCATGCCCGCGAGCCGCTCGGCGAGGCGCCAGGCAAGGAACATCCGGACCACGTCCGGGTTATCCGTCTCAGGAAATTCCTCAAACAGACCAGCGAAGACGTTCGGATCAGCCTCACTCTCGGGCTCAGTGTCCGGCGCATCGGGAGCACCCCCACGGCGCATTACCAGCCAGCCCACCACCCCGAGCAGCAGCCCTGCTACGATGGGAACCAATCGTCGATCTGGGGCCATGGCGCACCTCCCTGTTTCCACCTCATGGGTTGGAAGCGAGCAGTCGCCTTCCACGACGCTGCACAGCGGGATCGATGCCGCGGGCGCGGTCCGCCCGCCTCGCTATGCTATACTCTCATGAGAGATCGCGACAGCGCCGCTGCGCGGTCGCCTGCCCTCGTAGCTCAACGGACAGAGCACTTGGCTTCGGACCAAGGGGTTGGGGGTTCGAATCCCTCCGAGGGTACGACGAGCGGAGGGGCATCTACCCCTCCGCTCCTCGTTTTCTCATCCCACATCACCGACCCCACGCCGACGTGCTATCATGCCGCTCGCGAGTTCGGGTGCGGCAGAAGCGGAGGCACGCATGCGCGCGGTGGTCATCTCCGTCGGGTCGGAATTGCTCGACGGCTTCCTCACGGACACCAACGCCACCTTCCTGGCGCAGGAAATGGCGGCGCTGGGCATCGAACTCGTCGGCGTCAGCCAGGTCGGTGATTCGCTCCCGCGCATCCTCACGACCCTGCGCCGAGCCTGGGACGACGCCGACCTGATCGTGACCACCGGCGGCATCGGCCCCACCGAGGACGACCTGACGCGGGAGGCCGTCGCCGCGTTGCTCGGTGAGACGACGACGGTCGACCCCGACCTGCTGCGGGGGATCGCCGACTACTTCGCGGCCCGCGGGCTGGTCATGCCGGAGCAGAACGCCAAGCAAGCCTGGCTCATCCCGTCGGCGAAGGCGCTGCCGAACCCGATGGGGACCGCGCCGGGCTGGTTCGTCGAGCGAGACGGCCACGTGATCGTCAGCATGCCCGGCGTGCCGCGGGAGATGATGCGCATGTGGCGGGAACAAGCCGTGCCGCGCCTCCTCCCCCACCTCGGTGACCGGGCAGTGGTGTCACGTACCCTGAAGACCATCGGGATCGGGGAGTCGGCCGCTGAGCGCCTGATCGTGGACATCATCCAGCGGCGATATCCGATCATCGCGACCTACGCCAAGAACGACGGCGTCCACGTGCGCATCACCGCCAGCGCCCCCGATCGCGCTCGCGCCGCAGCAGCGGTCGAAGCGGCGGAGCGGGAGATCCGCGAGGTGCTGGGCGAGTACATCTATGGGGAGGACGACACTTCGCTCGGCGCCGCCTTGCTGGCACCGCTAGCTGCCAGAGGACACACGCTGGCGATTGCAGAGGATGGGAGCGGCGGCCGGATGACCGGGCTCCTCGCCGAGGAACCGGCGGCGATCGTCGCTTACGACGGTGGGGTCGTCCGTGCCTTCGAACACGCCGCGGCGGAGGCCGGAATCGATGCCAACGCTCCCGGCAGCCCCGCAGCCCTCGCCGATCGCGAAGCGCAACTGATCCGCGAACGTCTACATGCCGACTACGGTCTCGCGATCGCGGTGCGCCTCATCTCCGGCCAAACGCTGGACGACACCCGCGGCGAAATCGCGCTCGCCATCAACGGCCCATTTGGTGCCCATCGGCGCGAGCACCAGGTCAAGGGTATCCCGCGCGAGATCCGCCGCCGTGCCGGCTTGTGGGCCGCCGAGTTCCTGTGGGTGGTACTCCGCTCAGAGCTTGGCGGGGCCGTCTGAGCCCGACACTTCGGGGATGTCCCGCCAGGTGGCGCGCAGGCCGTAGCGGCGCGCCCGCCAGACGAGCCCGACCGGGTAGCCGGCCATCTTCGCCACATCGCCGATGAAGCGCAGCAGCGGCGCCAGGGCCGCCGCGGCCGCCAGATCCCGCGGTTGCAGATCCCGACGCCTCCGCCAAAGGCGCAGCCAGGGCTGGCGCATGTACCACAGCGCCCCAACCGCTGCAGCCTGTGTCACACGCGGCCATCTCCCCGAGACAGCGAGGGGGACCAGGACGCCGTATGTCAGATACCGTGCGGCGTGCCGCCGGGCGAACAGCCCGGCCTTCCCATCGCCGCGCGCATAGCGGAAGTACTGGTGCCAGAAGGCTCGTGCGGAGGGACGCGGCCGGAACCAGACGAACGCTGCTGGCTGGAAGACGAATCGCGCGCCTGCCCGTTTGAGGCGCAGGTCGAAGATCAGATCCTCGCAGTAGTCCAGCCACTCCGGGTAGCGAATCCCGGCCAGGTACCAGGAGCGACGAAACGCGACCGACCGGCTCGACGGCAGGAACCGAGTCCCATCGATCTCTGCTTCGTCGGGCAGCGTGGTCACCCCGAGGGCCAGCTCGAAGAGGGTGCGCGGATCGGCCCGGAAGAAGCCGGAAACCACGTCCGGCTGCTCATCCGCCCGGGTGAAGGGCTCGATCAGCCGCGCCAGCCAGGCCGGGTCGAGCCGCACCCCGGCATCGGTCACCGCCACGACATCCCCGGTCGCCTGCGACAGCGCCAGGTTGCGCCCCTGGGAGATCGTCACCCCGAGTGCTTCGATTACCCGCAGTGGCAATCGACCCTCCCAGGCGCGAAGCCGCGCCACGGTGCCGTCGGTCGACCCGCCGTCCACGACGATGACCTCATCGGGCGGGCGCGTCTGCCCGGCGATCGACGCCATGAGGTCGTCGATGTTGTCCGCCTCGTCCTTGACCGTCAGGATCAGGCTGACCGACAGCGCGTTAGCCCCACTCACCCGGCTGCTCCCGTTCGAACGCGGCGATGAGCTCATCCTGGCGCCGCAGCATCGCATCCCGCTCTTCCGGCGTGAGGTCATCGTACCCCGCAAGGTGCAAGAGGCCGTGGAGCGACAGGTAGGCGATCTCCCGCTGGGCCGAGTGTCCCGCATCGACCGCCTGCTCGGCCGCGGTGTCGAAGGAAACGGCGATATCCCCGAGGTACGGGCCGTCGGTGTCGGTGACGTCGGCAGGAAAGGTCAGGACATCGGTAGGATCGGGGAGATTCATGAATCGCAGGTGCAGGTCCGCGATCTCCTCGTCGGTGCAGAGCCAGACGCCGACGGTCCCGGTAAGCCCCTCGTGGCGGGCGGCGAAAGCCAACAGCGCCCGCAGTCGCTCCTGATTCAGGGAGGGCGCGCCCGGGCTGATGGTGAGCTCGACCGTGAGAGACCCGAGTTCCGGCATGGCCTACGACGGCGCCTCCGTCGCGGCCGCCTCCGGGGCGAGCGGGGCACTGGCGACGCGCTTGAGTTCCGGGTACTCGATGCGTGGGTGGTAGATCCCCTCGAGGATCGAGATGAACGTCTGGCGCACCTGCTCGATCTGTTTCAGGGTCAGGTCGCACTCGTCGAGTTGGCCGTCGTCCAATCGCTCGCGGATCACGCTGTCGACGATCTCAGCGAGCTTCCCGGCTCGCCGCTCCCCGCCGGCGCCGTTCCCCTTGGCGCCCTCTTCAAACAGGCGTCCCGCCTGCGCCGCAGAGCGCACCGCCGCCTCGACGCTGTCGGCCAGCATGATGATCCCGGCCTCCCGCGTCTGCGGCCGCGGCCCTGGGTAGCGGAACTCCGATTCCTCCACATCCTCCCCAGAGTTGAGGGCGCGGTTGTAGAAGTACTTGATCAAGGTCGTGCCGTGGTGCTGCTGGATCACGTCGATGATCGGCTGCGGCAGTCGGGCCTTGCGTGCCAGCCGCACCCCGTCCAGGACGTGCTCCTGAATGATGCGAGCGCTGGTGCGGGGGTCGAGCGCTTCGTGCACATTCGCACGGTTCGCCTGGTTCTCCACGAAGAAGCTGGGGCGCAGCACCTTCCCGACGTCGTGGTAGAGCACGGCCACCCGAGTGAAGAGCGGATCGCCCCCGACGACCTCCACCGCGCTCTCCGCCAGGTTGCTCACCACGATGCTGTGGTGGTATGTCCCGGGGGCTTCACGAGCCAGTCGGTACAGGAGCGGCTGGTTCGGGTGTGCCAGCTCCAGCAACTGGAGATGGGTGGTGATCCCAAACACCCGGCCGAAGAGGCTGAAGGACAGGAATGTCAGGCTCGCCGCGAGCGCGCCGTTCACCGCCCCGTCAACGACCAGGCTTCCGAACCGCATCATGTCAAGGTTGCCGGACACGAGAGCGAAGAGTGTTGCACCCGCGCCGGTCGCCAGCGCCACGGCCCCGCCGGCCCAGAGGAAGGTCATCGTCCGGTCGGCGCGCCAGATCACCGCCGAGCCCGCGACGCTCGCCACGAACGTGATGAAAGCGATCTCGTACGACGTACCCGAGATGATGCCCAGGTAGAGTCCGATGACGCCGCCGATGACTGCCGCGATCTGGAAGTCGATCAGGATCGCCAGCAACATTGCCGCGGCCGCCGCCGGGAACATGTAACGGAGATCCGGGTGGCCCAGCACAAACCGGCCCACAATCACCGGCACCAGGATCACCAACCCGATCAGGATCAGATGCCGCGCCTGCCAATCCGCGGGAGCGATGCGGTGGAGGTAGAGCACCAGCGCAGCGGTCAGCAACAGCAGCAGGCCGACCACACCGAAGAACTGCTCCCACGTCTCGCTGGGCGACAGGAGCTCGAAGTACTCCAGCTTCTCCATCGCTTCGCGGGTCACCGGGTCCCCGTCACGGACGATGACTTCGCCCTCCTGCACCGTGACGTAGACCGGCTCGACCGCCCGCGCGGCCGCCTCCCGCGCCGCCCGCGTCCGCTCCTCGTCCACGTGGACGTTGGCCTGGACGAACGGCCGGCTCAGGGCCGCGGCGAGTTGCCGCTCCGAGTTGGACAGCAAGAGGCTGGCGCGGCTGAGCATCTGTTCCTTGACCTCAGCCACGTCTTCGGCACGGATCTGGTTCATCAGGGTGGTGTCAAGGAGCCGCTCGGCCTCAGCCCGGACCTTAGCCCAGCTCTCATCGGAGAGCGACAGGATCGCCTGAGCCTCCTCGGCGGTCAGCCCCTCCACCGCGCCGCGAATCCGATCCACCGCACGCGTGCGGTCCTGCTCCCGATCGGAGCGCACGGTGTCAATCGCCGTCAGCGCTTGGCGCAGCGCGGCGGTCTGGTTAGGAGCCACCGCGGGGTCGGTGCGCAGGACGATGTTTCGGACATCGTCGTAGGCCTCCTGGCGCTTCGCCTCGGTCCTGGTTTCGCTCACGAAGGTCGCGGTACGGGGCGCCTTCAAGGTACGGTCAGCGATCTGCCCGACCTTGAGCGTCAGCGCGTCGGACTCCCAGGTGGCGTACAGGATCAGCACGAGGACGGCAAGCATCCCCAGCCCGAACGCCACGAGTTGGAGCGACTGCCGTCGCCGCGAGGCATCAGCGCCACCTCGACGTGCTAGCCAGCCGCCGCGCATAAGGCTATTGTCGGTCGGGAGAGATGATGTAGTCATAGTTCCGCCAGGAACGCACTGGGCGTAAACCACCAGGCGCCTCGGCCCAGCGACCGTCGCGCCACTCTCACCCAGCGCTTAGGATGCGGCGGATGAGCCCCCTTCGGCCGCCAGCACCTCTCGGACGGCGGTGGCGATGTCGCGGCCTTCGGCACGGGCGCCCACGCGTTCGCGCACCACGGGCATCACGCGCCCCATGTCCTTCGGGCCGGACGCGCCCAATTCCCCGGCAACCTCCCGCGCCAGGGCCAGTAGCTCCTCCCGCGTGAGGGGCGGCGGGAGGTACTCCTGCAGGATCTCGATTTGCCGCGTCTCCGCCTCGACCAGGTCCGGCCGATTGCCTTTCGCGAATTGCTCGATGGCGTCGCGCCGCTGCTTGATCTGCCGCTGGATGATGCTCACGATCTCCTCGTCGGTCAGCGGCCGACCGCGCTCGATCTCCACGTTGTGCACCTCGGCGCGGAGGTAACGCAACACATCCCGCCGCGTCGTATCGGACGCACGGATGGCCGCCTTGAGATCGTCGAGGAGCCGGGTAGCAAGCTCACTCATCGTCCGTTGACACCACTGCTGATCGCGTAACGGTGCGCGCGGAGTGGTCCACAGCGCGCGGGCGCTCAGGCCGTACCGTCAAGGCCATGCCAAGAACTTCGGTCTGGCCCGCGCGGTTCATGGCATTATAGTCGAGTCGTCAAGTACCCGTCAACGCAACCACGCCGCGTCCGAACGCACCCTCGCTACTCCGCGTTGTCCCCTTCCCCTTCGGCGCGGGCGCCGATCGATCCTTGACGCTCCTGCAAGTGGGGAGTACAATATGGGCGATCCGGCGGCGGGATGACCGCCGCGCAAGCGGAAGTGGCTCAGTTGGTAGAGCATCTCCTTGCCAAGGAGAAGGTCGCGGGTTCGAGTCCCGTCTTCCGCTCCACAGGGTCAGCCGGGCCTCGGGATCGAGGTCCGGTTTCTCGTATTCAGGCGGAAATGGCGGAACGGCAGACGCTGCGGTCTTAAAAACCGCTGGGCTGAGGCCCGTGTGGGTTCGAATCCCACTTTCCGCACCCCAAGATCACCGCACGAGCGCGCCATTCGAGGCCGACCCTGCGTGGGTCGACCCGAGTCCCTAGTGCCTCAGCCCGGTCGCCAAGTTCGGGCAGCCACGTCTCACCGAGTGAACCGCTCGCATCCGATCCCGTCCCAATCCGCGTCGAGCCGGTGCGGATCGGGCGGCAGCACGAGGAATCGTCGAGCTCGGATATCCTTGCAGTCCAAGTCCGGCGGTGGGGGTGGGATACAGACGGTGGGATAGCTCGGATGGCAGTTGTCCCGCTTCCATGGGACGGTAACGCCACAACCGGCCGTGATGATCACGGCAACCAGCCAGAGGATGAGCCAGCGAGCCGCTCGAACACGCCCCATCGCGATTCTCTCCCCGGGCACCACGCCGCTCGCGACCAACCGCGTTCATTCGGCGGCGGGTACAGCGAGCGCCGCGAAACACCATCCCCGTCTGCCCATGTCGCCGCAGCGCTTCCCAAACCCTGACGCACTCTCCGTCGGCCCCTGAGCCGACGACGTCGCGCCGAACCGCCCACACCCGCGCGCCAAGGACGCAAGCGCCGGTGCGTCGATGAGCCAAGCCAACAGGCCCGCTGGCAGACGTCGTCACCAGGCTGCTTTGCTGCCAGTGTATGTACA
>NZ_JADGHZ010000288.1 GCF_019683595.1 Sphaerobacter sp.
CCCCTCTCCCAACTTTGGGAGAGGGGGGAGGGGGTGAGGGCCACACCCCCGGCCGTGTCTCGGTGGCACGGGGTACAATTCGCCGGGGTTGGGATGGTGTCCGCGTGAACGGACCGTTTGGGTGCGACGACCGCTGCGAACCCGCTCGCTGCTCCTCGGCAGCCTGCTGCTCCTGCTGAGCCTGGTGCTTGCGACCGCCACCGTCTGGGGATACGTGGGGGGTGTCGACCCGCTCGCACTGGCGACCGGGCGCCGACCCGCGACGCCGGTGGCGGATGTCGCCACGCCTACGCCGACGCCGGTGCTCCCGACACCGACCCCAACGCCGACGCCGCCGGTCGCGGCGATCCCGCCCGATTTGCCGCTCTCGGCGCGGGCGGCGATCCTCGTCCAGGCTGAGCCGGAGCTGGTTCTCTTCGAACGCAACGCGGACGAGCCACTGCCGCCCGCCAGCACCGCGAAGATCGTCACCGCGCTCACGGTCCTGCGCCATGCGGGACTGGAGGAGGTGCTGACGGTCCAGGAGGAGGATCTGGTCGACCCGGTGGCCGAGTCCCACATGGGCTTGCAGGCTGGGGACACGGTGACCGTGCACGACCTGCTGGTCGGGCTGCTGCTCCCGTCGGGCAACGATGCAGCCAAGACGCTGAGCCGTGTGATCGGCGAGCGGCTGCCGGGAGATCAGCCGCCGGTGGAGCGCTTCGTCGCCGCCATGAACGCGGTCGCGGCCGACCTGGGTATGACCGGGAGCCACTTCATAGAGCCAAGCGGGGACGATGCCGAGGGGCAGGTCGTCACCGCGCGGGACATGGTGATCGCCGCGCGCGCGCTGCTGCGCGAGCCGGTCCTGGTGTCGATCGTGGCGATGCCGCGGGCGCAGGTGCGCGTCGGCGGGCCGAAGGCCCGGGTGATCCGGCTGGAGAACACCAACCAGCTCCTGGCGCAGGACGGGGTCTTCGGGATCAAGACCGGGACGACCGAGCAGGCCGGGCAATGCCTGGTGGTCGCGTACCGGGCGCCCTCGGGCGTCCAGATCGCGGTGATTCTGGGCAGCCAGGACCGCTACGCCGACGCGCGCGCCTTGCTCGGGCTGCCCGAGCCGCCGCCCCCGACGCCGACGCCGGAGCCGACCGCCTAACCGTCCGTGCGCCGGTCCGCGCTGTCTCGCTTCGGTCGATCGGTTATGGTGACTTTCAGGCACATTCTTGTCTGTACACCCGCCCCCGGGTATAGTGGGCGCCATGGGAAGGGAAGATGGTGCCCCGCCGCGGGTGCACGGTGCGGCGATGCCCGAACCACGGTTCGGCTGGCGGCCGGATGGGGACCCGGCGCCACCAGCGACACCAAGCCCCGACACCACACCGTCCGCGTGGCGAGCCGCGGTCGACGGTGGGGTGCATCGTCCTTCCACCGGCCATCTCTCCTTTGCGGACGACCGTGACGACCCGCTGGACCCGGAGCTGAAGGCGTACCTCCGCCGGGTTGAGGCAAGTGCTGCCCGGCGGACCTGGACCGCGCCGGAAGTCGTCGAGTACCGCGCGGTTGGGGCGACGGCGACCGCGACGCGGCCAGAGGCGGAGTCCCCGCCGCGGGCGCGCCGCGTGGTGCTTGGGGCGACCGGCACGCGGGTGCTGGTGCACGCGCTGCTGCTGGCGGTTATCGTCGCCGTTGTGGCGGGGCGCGGCTACTGGAGTACCGACGGGCCGATCGTCCAGCCGGGCGGTATCGACGCGCTCGGCGACGTCCGTGCGTACGCCGTCGCGCCCGGTGCCTCGGTGCGATACGCCGGCACCGGGCTGAGCACCCCGCCGCTCGCAACCCTCGCCTCTGGCGTGCTGAACGGCTACGTCTCCGAGTTCGCCAGTGCCGTGGCACCCGACCAGTTGCAGATCCAGACCGTGGTCGTGTCCGAGGGGCAGACGGCGGAGGACGTGGCCGAGGAGACCGGCCTTGACGTCAGCACGATCCTCTGGGCCAACGGCCTGACGAACCCGGCCGAGCCGCTGCCGGAGGGGACGCAGATCCGTGTCCCGCCGGTCGATGGCATGCTCCACGTCGTGCACGACGGCGACACGCTGGAGAGCATCGCCGCGCGCTACGGCGTCGAGGTGGAGGACATCACCGGCTACGAGCCGAACAACGTGGAGCACAACGCCGACCTGGTGCCTTACCGGTTGTTGATGGTCCCGGGCGGAACGATGCCGACGCGCGACCAGGTGCTGACCTACATCGTCCGGCCGGGTGACACCCTCTGGACGATCGCCCAGCTCTTCGGGTTGCAGCCGAGCACCATCGTCTGGGCCAACAGCCTGCCGGACGGCGACCTGATCCTGCCGGGCCAGCCGTTGGCGATCCTGCCGACCGACGGGGTGATGGTCACCGTCCAGGAGGGGGATACCGTCGAGAGCCTGGCAGAGCACTACGGGGTTGGTCCAGAGGCAATCCTCGACTACCCGTTGAACGGCCTGGGCGCCGGCGGGCAGTTGCGGGTGGGGCAGCAGGTGATGATCCCGGGTGGGCACCCACCGGCACCGCCGCCGCCGCCCGAGCCGGAACCGGCGCCGGAGCCGCCGGCGTCGAACCAGCCGGCCCCTGCACCGGCCGCTCCTGCGCCGAGCTACGGTGCGACCGGCAGTTTCGTCTGGCCAGCGGCTGGAACCATCACGCAGTACTTCGGGCCGTCCGAGTTCTGGATGGAACCGGCGTACGCCGGCTACGCACACTTCCACCTGGGCCTCGACATCGCCAACGCCTTCGGCACGCCGATCGTCGCGGCCGACGCCGGTGTGGTGATCTTCGCCGGGTGGAACACCGGCGGGCTGGGCAACGCCGTCGCCATCGACCACGGGAACGGCCTTGTCACCTGGTACGGCCACATGAACGCACGCCCGGCGGTCAGCGTCGGCCAGTGGGTCGCCCAGGGCCAGTACCTCGGCCCCATGGGCAGCACCGGCGCCTCGACCGGTTCGCACCTGCACTTCGTCGTTATCAAGAACGGTGTCTACGTCGACCCGCTGAACTACTTGCGCTGAGGGGTGGTGCGTTCTCCTCGTTGACAGCCCCGCTCGTGCCGCGCGGGATAAGAAGGGGCTCTCCGAGAGGGTGATCGCGCCCGGGGGCGG
>NZ_JADGHZ010000289.1 GCF_019683595.1 Sphaerobacter sp.
GCGGCCGCGGGGGGGGGGGGGGGGGGGGGTGTCGCCGCCCCCCCCCCCCCCCGAGCGGCGAACACCGCATCAGCAGGGGCTGCGCGCGGCGGTGACCAACCTGGTGGCACTGAGCGCACAATCGTGTCGCGACGGTTCGGGCTGTCGCACCGGGTGGGAGTCACGCGCGTGCGTCGTGCTGTGCACTACGATGATCCTGGACGGGTTGAGTCCGGCTGGAAGATCTCGCTCAGTACCGGGCTGGTGAACTCATCGGCGACGCAGTCCATGTAGATCACGTCCCAGCGCCGCCCGGCAAAGCGGCGCGCGCCGCGGCGTCGCCCGATCTCCTTGAAGCCCGCCTTCTGGTAGGCCCGGATGCCCGCCTGGTTGAACGCGTACACCTTGAGCATGACATCGTGCAGCCCGAGTGCCGTGAAGGCGTAGTCGAGCGCGAGGCGAGTGGCCTCAGTGCCGTAGCCCCGTCCGCGGTGGGTCGCCTCGCCGATGGTGATGACGAACTCGGCGGTGCCGTTGCGGTGATCGATGTCGATGAGCGCGCAGGTGCCGATCGGCTGCCAGGTAGCGCGCTCGTAGATCTGGAAGCCGACCTGGTTCGCCGATCCGGTGGCGATGGCATCGTACTGCGCGGCCTGCTCTTCCAGCGTGACGGGTCGCGGCATGTCGCCGAGGGTGCGGAGAGTCTGGAACTCGTTGAACCAGCGCTGGTAGGTCTCCAGCAGGTCGCGCCGGAGCGGGCCGAGCCCGACGCGCTCCCCGACGACGTTCACGACCGGCTGCTGGTGCGGCTCGCCCATCACGCTCTCACCCCACGTGCTTAGCGCCGGGGATCGTCCCGGCAAGCGTTCCCGAGTCGCACCCGGTGGGTCGGATCCGGGCTACTCGTCGGCCCGCTCGACACGCCCGCTGCCGAGGATGCGCTGGTTGATCGACGGGTTGCCGTAATACTGCACGTCGCCGCTCCCGGCGATCGAGACCGTGAGTGTTTGGGCAACGCGGACGGTCGCGTCGCCAGAGCCGGCCACGTCGACCGCCGCCGTCTCACTCGCCAGATGGGCGGCGCTGTACTCTCCCGATCCCTCAATCTCCACTCGCTGGTCCGTCACGTCGCCGGCGATGGAGCAGGTGCCCGAGCCGCTGATGCGGACGGTGAGCCGGTCGCCGGCAAAACGATCGATGCGGGCATCAGTCGACCCCGCGAGGCGCAGCGTCAGGGCATCGGTCTGGATGCCGGCCGACTCGACGTCCGCGCTGCCCTCGACCTCGATCGCATGGATGTCCCGCATGGTGAGGTGATAGCGGATCTCCCGCGTGGGTTGGATCGACGTGCCACGGCGAATACCGATCTCCAGACGCCCGTTGCGGACCTCGGTCCGGATGAGCGGCAGGATGTTGTCCTCGGCCTCGATGGTTAGCGCCTCATGATCGCCCTGCTCGATGGTGAGCGTGCCGACTCCGTCGAGAGACACCTGATCGAAGCCGGACACGTCGCGCGACTCGGTGGCCATGTTGCCCGATCCTTTCTCCGGGATAAAGGGGACGTTGCAGGCTATCGCGATCGGCACGACCAGAAGCGCGAGCGCCAGACGAAGGACATACCGCACGGGCTGGAACCTCCGGAGCGGGCTACCTGCGATCAGGCATCGCGGCGACCGGGATAGGCGGCGAGCCCTGCCTCGAGGATGCTGGCCGCGCGGGTCAGCGTCTCCGGATCGTAGACGCAGGCGAGCCGGATCTCATCCTGGCCGCGCCCCGGGGTGACGTAGAAATCGCTCATCGGCGTCACCATGACCGTTTCCCCGTCGACGTGGAAGTCGCGCAGGAGCCACGCCGCGAACCGCTCGCTGTCGTCGACCGGGAGCTGCGCGATGACGTAGAAGCCCCCGCCGGGCCGGTGGCAGGTCACCCCCTCGATGCGCGACAGCGCGGCGACGAGCGCGTCAACCCGCTGGCGGTAGGTCTCAACGACCGTGCTGATGTACGGCTCCGGCGCGCGGAGTGCCTGTGTGATCGCCACTTGTTCGACCACGGGCACCGCGAGCCGCAACTCCGCCAGATCCGCGACAGCCGTCATGACCGCCGCGTTGCGCGAGACGATCGTGCCGATGCGCATCCCGCAGGCGTTGAAACGCTTGGAGATGCTGTCGATGACGACCACGTGGTCATCGAGCCCGGGGATCGAGAGCGCGCTCGGTGCGGGCGGGCCGTCGAACACGATCTCGCGGTACGTCTCGTCGGAGAGCAGGAAGATCCCGGCTTCCCGCACGATCTCGCCCAGCGCCAGGAGAGCCTCGCGACTGTAGACCGTCCCGGTCGGGTTGTTGGGGCTACAGATGAGGAGCGCGCGCGTCTCCGGGGTGATCGCCGCGCGGATGGCCTCCGGCGACGGGGGCGTGAAGCCCGACCCCAGCGGGACGGTTCGCAAACGGAGGCCGGCAACGGCGGTCGTGCCCTGGTACGGTGCGTAGAACGGCTCCGGGATCAGAATCTCGTCGCCGGGGTCGCACGTCGCGAGCATGGCGAGCGAGAGCGCCTCGCTGGCGCCGCTGGTGATCACGATGTCTCCCGGCTCAACCTCGATCCCGTGGTGACGATAGTACGCCACCCAGGCGTCCAGGGCCTCGGGCAGCCCGCGGGAGGGCGCATAGGCCAGGTGCCGATCCGCCGCGCTGGCAATCGCCTCGGCGACACTCGGAGGCGCGAGAAGGTCGGGCTGGCCGATGTTGAGATGGATGACCCGGTGTCCACGCCGCTTCGCCTCGTCGGCAAGGGGGGCGAGCCGGCGGATCGGCGAAACGGGGAGCGCCCGGCATCTCCTTGAAACCGCCAGCTCCGACTGACGCGCCGCCATTCGATGATCCTCCCTTGAACGCTCGTACCGCCCGGTGCCCTCACGACGTGTCCGGATGGTAGCACAGAAGGGTGACTTCATGGCCAGACAGCGCGCTGACGACTGTTGCGGGATTGCGACATCATCTCCTCCGCGGCGTACGCGCCTGCCACCTGGGCGCTGCTACGCTGGGTACAAGAGATGAGCGCGGTGGGAGGTGGGTCCTCCCCGAGCTCGCAAGGAGGGGCATCCATGGACGGTGTGCGCTACATGAC
>NZ_JADGHZ010000065.1 GCF_019683595.1 Sphaerobacter sp.
GGGGGGGGGGGCCCGTCCCCCCTCTCCCCTTGTGGGCTCCGTCCGAGAGGGGGCTAGGGGGTGAGGGGCAGCCCCTCACCCCAAACGCGACTTGAGCCAGGCGATGACAGCCTCGGAATCCTTGCGCTCCGGCGGGATCGTGTCCCAGAGGGATTCGAAGTAGTCTCGGAGGCGGGTCACCACCTCGGCGCTGGAGAAGCGCAAGGCGACCCGGTTACTGCCGGCTTCCTGTGGATCGGCGTCGGTCAAGGGGTAGACCAGGGCGCCATCGGTCCCCTTGACGAAGAAGCCGAGCGGCGGCATCTCGTCCACGAGGCCGATCCGGAAGCGCGGGTTCTGCTGGAGCAGATCGATCGTGGCCTGCACATGCGCGCGCACGATCTTGCGGGAGAAGGCGAAGCGCATGCCCCACTCACCAGTCGTCAGGTAGCGTTCGATGCTGGCCAGCGGATAGATCGTGCGCGACTCGTGCTCCTGGAGCGTCGCGAAGAGGGCCGACTGGGCCGCGGAGGTCCACCACCGCAGGAGCCGGGGGTCGGAAAACTCGACGCCGTAGAGCAGGCGCAGGATTTTGAAGCGATCCAGCCCCGGTGCGTGGACGACGGTCGAGAGCCGATGCGCCACGCAGATGCGATCGCCCGGGAGTTCCTCGAACTGGGTCCAGGCGCGAGCGAATTCGAGCGGGGTCAGGCCCGCCTCATCAATGATGCTCAAGACCAGCGGAGCGGCCTCGGGCAGGCCGCGTGCGGCCAGCGCCGTCTCGGCGGCGCGGTGGCGCGAGATCACCTGCTCCTGTGGCGCGATCAGCCGGCGCAGCGCGTCGAGCAGGGCGCCGCGCGCCTCGAGGCCGAGCCGGCCGAACTCGGCCCAGGTGTCCTCCGGGATGCCGACCCGGCGCAGGTAGCTGCTCAGATCCCGATCCAGCTCCGCCGCCGTGCTCTCGAACGCCGTGAAATAATTGATCTCGACCTCGAGCGCCTTCGCAAGGCGCGCGAGCGTCAGATACGACGGGACGCTCTGTCCCTGTTCCAGGCGCCAAACCTGGGAGCGCGACACCCCGGACTCGGCCGCTAACTGTGCGAGTGTCCAGCCGCGCCGCTCACGCAAGGCGCGCAGTGCCGGGCCGATCTGCTGGCGTGAACGCCGCAGGACGGCACCGCTCTGCTCCGCCGTGTTCATGGCACTTCCCCCTCATAGCAGGGCGCGGCGCCGCTCCGCCGGTCGACCGGCGGTCCACCACCAGCCGTTCGCGCCAGCCGCACCCAACATTGACTTCACCGCCCAAACCGAGCCCTGACGGCGTTATGCTGGGCATTACGTATAACGAATAGCCCTTTGAGGGGATGCGCGTCTAGCACAAATGGGCTAATCCGGCGTGTACCTCAGCATCCCGCGGCCGGTGGGGGGCGGTCCACCCGGCTGTCTCCGCTCGGTACTAATGGCCACGGAAGTACTAATAACTAGTGCCGTGGATTCGCCCGGTTGTGGCTTCCATCCGCGCGTGCGATACTGTGCCCACCATGACACAAGTGGGAGAGATGCTCCTGGCTCGGATCTGGCATGCGCAGTGGCTGGCCGATCGCCTTCGCACGACCGACGGCCGGCCCCTGCGCGTGGTCTATCGCGGCGTCTGGACCCACGGCGCCGGTCCGGATTTCACCGGCGCCCTGCTCGACTTGAATGGGAGTCTGGTGCGCGGGGACGTCGAGGTACACGTCCGCGCCGCGGGATGGTACGAGCACGGCCACCACCGCAACCCGGCGTACAACGGCGTCGTGCTCCACGTCGTGCTCGACCCCGACCCGGACCGTCCCGCGCGACGGCAGGATGGGGCGCTGGTAGCGACGCTCTCGTTGCGGCCGTACCTGCTCGGACCCATCGAGCAGTTCCACCCGGGGCCGGAGCTGCGCCCGCTGGGTGCCATCGGCTTCACGCACTGTGCGCCGGCGGTGGCGGCGGCCCGACCTGACGCCCTGGTGCGGGTCTGGGAGGCGGCGGGGGACGCGCGGCTGGCCGGGAAGGTGGCGAGCGTGTCCCAGGCGCTGAGCGCAGCTCCTCCCGCCCAGGTCCTCTACGCGCGCCTGCTCGACGCGCTCGGCTACAGCCGGAACCGGGAGGGGATGGGCGCGATCGCCATGCGTCTGCCCTACGATCACCTGGAGGCCCGTCTGGTGGGGAGGCCGCCTCGTGAGCGCTGGGAGCGCGCCGCGGGGCTGCTGCTCGGTGTGGGCGGGTTCCTGCCCCTTTCCCCGCGGGAAGCCGCGCTGGGCGATCTCGAACCGGCGACCGCCGTGTCTATCGAGCGGCAGTGGCAGCGGCTCGGCGGCCCGTGGCACGACGCGCGCCTGCCGTCGACCGCCTGGACGCTGGCTCGGCAGCGGCCTGCGGCGCACCCGCTTCGGCGGCTGCTGGCCCTGGCAGTGCTCCTGGCGCGGCTGGATGCCGGGCTGGTGGGGGATCTCACGGCGGTGTGTCTGGGGCCGGACCCGCACCGGGCGCTGCGTCGCTGGCTGACCGACGCCAACCCCTACCTCGGCGCGAGCCACGCCCACGAGATCATCGTCAACGTGGTCGTGCCGTTCCTGCTGGCCTACGGGGATCTGACGGGAGACGACCGCCTCGCTGCGGCGGCGGCCGACCTGTGGGATCGGCTCCCGGCGGGAGCCGGCAACGCGCTGGTACGGAAGACGGCGGAGCAGATCTGCGGTCCGCACCGGGTGCCTATTCGCAGCGCGCGTGCCGAGCAGGGGTTGCTGCATCTCCAACGCACCGGCTGCGCCCCCATGCGCTGCTATGAGTGCCCCGTGGCACACCTCGCCTTGGCCGAAGCGGGATAAGTGGCATGTCGGGTGGCGGCTGCACGCGCCGGACGCCTGCGGGTGCGGGTGTAGCGTCCGAGCTACGTGCCGGCAGCAGCGGTGCGCGCCGGTGCCGCGTGATTGGGAGGCACGGAGTTGCGCCGCTCCGGTGGGCAGAAGACGTACCCCACGCCGCGAACCGTCCGCACGTAGATCGGCGACGACGGCTCGGGCTCGATCTTCTCGCGCAGCCGGCGGATGTAGACATCCACCCGATTCGACTCATGCAGGAAGTCGACGCCCCAGGTGCGCTCGATGAGCCGCTTGCGGCTGACCGGTGTGCCGCTGCTCTGCATCAGATGCGCCAGGATCTGCATCTCCGTCGGCGTCAAGCGGACCGGCTCCCCGTCGCCCACCTGGAAGGTCAAATCGCTCATCGACAGTGCGGCATCCCCGACGCGAAGCTCGGTGCTGGTCTGCTGCCTGGCTTGTTGCTGTGCGCGACGGACGACCGCGCCGATGCGAGCGACGAGCTCGCCGGGATCGAAGGGCCGCTGTACGAAGTCGTCGGCGCCCCGCGAGAAGGCACGCACCTTATCCTGCGTCGTGCCGCCCTGCGTGACGAAGATGATCGGGCCTGTGTAGCCGCGCTCGCGCAGCGTCTGGCAGAGGGTGACACCGTCCATTTCGGGCAGGGCGAGATCGAGCAGGACAAGGTCCGTCTCAGCACTGAAAACCGCCCGGAGGGCGGCAGCGACAGAGTTTGCGTGGATGATCTCTCGATGCCCGGCCTCGGCGAGCACGAAGGTGAGGAATTTGGCGTTCATGGCGTCCGCATCGACAATGACGATGCGCATGCGTGTCTCCCTCCCCCATCCTGGGGTCCCGCCTGGTGCCTATCGCCTGGCGTGCGTTCGCGCCGTGTCCGTAATCCCGTCGGGCGCAAGGGCGGGCGGCGCGCCTCCCCGGGTGACGCTACCCCCGTTCGTGACCCCGCGCGGAAGCGGTGCTCGTGCTGTGGGTGACCCGGCGCGCGGTTGTGTGTTTGGTTGGTTTCGGGAGCGTCGCTCCGGTGACAAACTGTCCCGTTGTGGCGACGCACCCGCGCAGATACCCCGCTTAAACCAAGACCGGTTGCCTTGTCATCATTACGTGACGAAACACTGTAGCAAGATCTATGCCCGCTTTGTATTGCGCAGCGCTGCGACGCTCATTCGCGCGTTACGCCAAAGCCTCGCGATGTACCGATGCGGCGCACTCCATGCCAGTCCGCCAGCTTGCCCAGCACCCGATGCGGATGTGGAAGGCGGGCTGTGCTCGCGCGAACGCACTGCGAACGTCCGGGTTGCGGGTTGCGCGGGATGAGGCGCGGCGCTTCCGTGCCGCGAAGGGTGCGGGGCGCCGACCAGCGGCGCCCCGCGGGACGACTATCCCTCGGGTGAGGGGCGTTCGGTGTCGGGAGTCGCCGATGAGGGTGACCAGCTCGGTGCGTCACTGGCCGGGAACGACTCTTCCGACGCCTGCTCCACCGCGTCGGCGAGCGCCCGCTCGTGGTCGCCCTCCCGGAACTCTTCGATCATCTTCCGGGTGAAGGCCGGGAGGTCCTTCGGGCTGCGGCTGGTGACGATACCCTCGTCGACGACCACTTCCTGGTCCACCCACGTGCCGCCGGCGTTGCGGATGTCCGTCTGCAGCGAGGGGTAGCTGGTCAGGGTCCGGCCCTCGACGACGTCGGCCTCGACCAGCATCCACGGCCCGTGGCAGATCGACGCCACCGGCTTGCCCGAGCGGACCATTTGCCGGACGAATTGCACTGCCTTCTCGTTCATGCGCAGGGTGTCCGGGTTCATCACCCCACCGGGCAGGAGCAGCGCCTGGAAGTCGTTGGGGTTGGCCTGGTCGATGGTGAGGTCAACCTTGAACTCCTGGCCCCAGTGGTCGTGGTCCCAGGCCTTCACCGTGCCGCTCTTGAGCGACACGATCTTGACGTCGGCGCCGGCGTCCTGCAGCGCCTTCAGCGGCTCGGTCAACTCAACCTGCTCGACTCCGTCGGTCAAGAGCGCGGCGACCTTTTGGCCCTTCAGGTCCTGCTGCGCCATGGGCGTCTCCTTCCCTGGTCCGTGCGTCTCGATGCGCTCCGCCATGGGCAGCGCTCTCCGCACCATGCAGTCCCCGTGCCATCCGGCGCCGGGGCGGTCGCCGGGCAGGACGTCTGCTTTCCGGCTGTGGGCTATACTGGGCGGTGGGAGCCAGATAACCGGATCGCATTGACGAGGGGGGAGCAGATGACGGATACGTGGTCGCAGCGGTGGTCTCGGCGCGGGAAACTCGCTGCCAGCGGGTCGACGGCGTCGCGGGTGCCACCGCCGGGGATGATCTCGTTTGTGTTCGGTGATCCCGATGTCCCGAGCCTGCCGCTCGAGGACATGGCCCAGGCCGCGGAGTATCTGGCGGAGCACAACCGGCGCGACGCGCTCGCGTATCAGAACGCGATCCAGGGCGACGAACTGAACGCGTCGCTGGCTGAGAAGCTCGCCCGGGACCAGGGCATCCACGTCAGCCCTGAGCAGATCTTTGTCAGCCACGGGGCGAGCGCGGGTCTCTCCCTCCTGTGCGACATGGTGCTCGATCCGGGCGATGTGGTTCTGGCCGACGCGCCCGCCTGGATGGGGGCCACCAACATGTTCCGGCTGGCGGGCGCGGAGGTCATCGGGGTGCCGCTGGATGACGACGGCGTCGACCCGGCCCGGGTGGAGGCGGTGCTGGACGATCTGGCGCGCCAGGGCCGTAAGCCGAAGTTCTTCTACACCATCCCGACCTTCCAGAACCCGAAAGGGGTGGAGCTAAGTCTTGAGCGTCGCCAGGCGCTGGCCAAGCTGGCCGACGAGCGGGAACTGCTGATCGTCGAGGACGACGCCTATGTCGACCTCCGGTTCAGCGGCGAGCCGAAGCCGACGCTGTTCAGCCTGTCCCAGGGCGGCAACGTCATCTTCTCCGGGACGCTGTCCAAGACCATCGCGGCTGGCCTGCGGCTCGGCTACCTGGTGGGTCCGGCCGACGTGATGGCGACGATGGCGCGGGGCGCCGTGGACACGCTCCGCAACACCTACACGGCGGCGCTGGCGGACTGGTATCTGCGCTCCGGCAAGCTGGAGGCGCACATCGTCGAGCTGCGCGAGATCTACCGCGAGAAGTGCGAGCGGATGCTGGCCGCGCTCGAGCGGGAGATGCCGGAGGGCACATCCTGGACGCGGCCCAACGGTGGCTTCTTCATCTGGCTCACGCTGCCCGAGGGCGTGGATGCGGTCGAGTTGCTGCCGGCGGCTCGCGAGGCGGGGGTCGACTACATCCCGGGTACGGCCTTCTACAGCGACGGGAGCGGCCGCGGCAACCTGCGCCTCTCCTACAGCGGCGTCACGCTGGAACAGATCGACGAGGGCATCGCGCGCCTGGCGAAGGTGACGCGTGCAGCGCTCGCGAAGGCCGAGGCGCCCGCGGACTAACCCGGTCGATCACGGCAGCCGGTGGGGCCGCTCCGATGGCATCGTCACGGTAACGGGTAGGGGCGGGGCACTGCCCCCCCCGCCTGGTCACCGGCCGGTGACGGGTCACATTGGGTGGCCGCGACTCCCCGCGAGGCGCCGGCGGCCGAGTGCCGGGGCACGTAAGCAAGCGATAGTGGCGCGGGCCGGGCGGGACGGAGCACGCAGGGTGACGTTCAGGATCATCGGTCAGCCGGCTGAGCCCGCCATGCTCGATCTCCCCTGGACGGTGCCGCTGGCCGAGTGGCCGCGGGACCGGCTGGTGCAGGTGGTGCGCGGCATTTCGCGCCACGTGGTGCGGTTCATCTGCGAGGGCGGGATCCTCTACGCGCTGAAGGAACTGCCGGTCGAGGCAGCACAGCGCGAGTACCGGTTGCTCCGGCAGCTCGCCGCGCGCGACCTGCGGGTGGTCGAAGCGGTCGGTGTGGTGACCGACCGGACGCACCGGGATACTGGTGAGCCGCTCGGGGCCATCCTCATTACACGGCACCTGGAGTACTCCCTCCCCTACCGGACGCTCTTTACCAGCCCCGGGATCTCGGACCTACGCGGGAGCCTGTTGCAGGCGCTCGCCGAGTTGCTGGTCCAGCTCCACCTGGCGGGGTTTTTCTGGGGCGACTGCTCCCTCTCCAACACCCTCTTCCGTCGCGACGCCGGAACGCTGGCCGCCTACCTGGTGGACGCCGAGACGAGCGAGATCCACCCGAGGATCTCCGATCGGATGCGGGAGTACGACCTGGAGATCGCCGAGGAGAACATCGCAGGCGAGTTGCTCGACCTGGAAGGGGCGTTTGGTCCGCTGCCCGGGATCGACCCGTTCGAGACGGCACGCGCGCTGCACGACACCTACAACAGCCTCTGGTCGGAGCTGATGCGGGAGGAGATCTTCCGGCCCGGCGAGCGCTACCGCTTGGAGGCACGCCTGCGCCGCATCAACGAACTCGGCTTCGACGTCAAGGAGCTCGAGTTGGTCACCACTCACGGCGGCACCAAGTTGCGCCTGCAAACCCACCTCGTCGAGCCGGGGCACCACCGGCGGCGCCTGATGATGCTCACGGGGCTGGATGTGCAGGAGAACCAGGCCCGCCGCCTGCTGAACGACATCATGAGCTACCGCGCCCGGCTGGAGCAGATGACCGGGCGTCCCGTGCCGGAAGCGGCGGCTGCCTACCGCTGGCTGGATGAGGTCTTTGAGCCGACCGTGGAGGCGATCCCGCCCGACCTGCGCACCAAGCTGGAGCCGGCCGAGATGTTCCATCAGATCCTGGAGCACCGCTGGTTCCTGTCCGAGGCCGCCAAGCATGACGTCGGGATGGAGCGCGCCGTGCGTTCGTACATCGAGAACGTGCTCCGCTTCGTGCCCGACGAGCGGACGGTCCTGAGTGAGCCGGAACTCGACCCGAGCACAGTCGAGGGATGAGGCGTGGTGCGTGGTCCGTGTTCCGTGTTCCGTGTTCCGTCATCCACCCCTCTCCCCTGGTGGGCTCCGTCCGAGAGGGGCCGGGGGTGAGGGGGACGCATAACGAGCTACGCACTATGCCCTACGCACTACCCCAGAGGTCTCGCTGATGTCCTCAGCGCTTCGGCAGCGGCGGTTTCCGTTCCGCGGCGGCCGCGCCCGGCCGCCCCGTGTCGTGATCGCCCGGCCGGATCACCTGGGCGACGTGTGGCTGACCCTGCCGGCAGCGACCACGATCCGTCGTGCCATTCCCGGCGCGCAGGTCGCCTTCCTCGTCCGCCCGGAGACGGCGGCTGCCCCGCGCCACTGCCCCGACGTGACCGACACGCTGACGGCCCCCTTCCCGTCCCCCGCGGCTGACTTCGACCGCGAGGCGTGGCAGGGGCCGACCGCGGTCGTCGCGCGTCTGGTGGCACGGGCACGGTTCGACGTGGCCATCCTGGCGCGACCGGCCGACCCGTGGTCCGGCGCGATCCTGGCCGCGGCCGGGGTGCCCCACCGCATCGGGTACGTCGAACCTGCCACCCTCCCCTTCCTCACCGAGGCGGTCCCGCGCGTGGCCGGCCGGCACGCCGCGGAGGAGGCGGTTGCGCTGGCGATGCGGGCGCTGGCGGTGCTGGGTGCCCGGCAGCCGACCGACCTTGTGCCCGTCGTGCCCCCTCGCTGGCGGGTGACGCCGAGCGACGCCGCCGAAGCGGATCAGGTGCTGGCGCGTGTGGCCGAAGCCACCGGTGACGCGCCAATCATCCTCCACCCCGGCGCTGGGTGGCGGCTGAAACGCTGGCCGGCCGAGCGCTGGGGGGCGCTGGCGGCGGCGATCCATGCCCGCTACGGTGTGGCGCCGCTGGTGACAGCGGGGCCGCAGGAGACCCTGTTGGCCGCCCGCGTCGTGGAGTGCGCCGGCGGGGCAGCGGTGGCGCTCCCGGCGCCGATCTCGCTCGGTGGGCTGGCCGCGCTCCACCAGCGTGCCCGCGTCGTGGTCGCCACCGATAGCGGACCCCTCCACCTGGCGGCGGCGGTCGGTGCCCCGGTGGTCGGGCTCTACGGCCCGTCCGATCCCGCCGTCTTCGGCCCGCTGGCGCCGGCCGCACGGGCACGGGTCGTGCGCGTTTCGTTGCCCTGTAGCCCCTGCGGGCTGGTGATCGACCCACCCTGCGGCGCGATGGAGCATCCCGCCTGTGTCATCGGCGTCGATGTCGGGTCGATGCTCGCCGCAGTGGCGGCCGTGCTCCGATAGCAGGGAAGCCGGTGCCTGCCCCTGCCCCCGTACGTTCTGGGGGCGCGCGGCACCCGTGGCGGGCACGGACTCACAGTGTGCAGTGTGGCAAGTGTGGCACTGCCGCGGTGGAACGTGATATGGTGCACAAGACGCGCCGGGTGCACGTGCCCGGGGAAGACAGGCCACAATGCGCCGGGGTTATCCCACCCGACTCACACGCCGCCTCGTCTCCTGACGGCACCGGCTTTGCTCGTGTACCGGGAGCCCTCGCGTGGGCCGGAGGAGGTGCATGCATAACCCGCTGAGCTGGGCGTACATGACGACGCCCGTGGACCAGGCAGACGTCTGGGGTCCGTTTTCCATCGCCTATCTGGTGATCTTCTCGCTGGGTCTCCTTGGGTCACTCGGTGTTGTCACCAACGCCGGAGCCCGGCTAGGACGCCCACTCCGAGTGAGCAACACCATACGTCGCGCCTGCGCGGTCCTCTTGCCCATCTTCGCGGTCGGCCTCTTCTTCTTCCTCTGCCGTGTCCTGCGCGTCTCCGCGTATAACCTGTCAATCCGCCTCTGGCTCTACCTCAGTCTCGCGGCCGTGGTGGCGGTGGTGGCCTACTACGCCTCGGCGTCGGTGCGGGCGAAAGTTCCGATCGGCCGGTTGTGGTCCCGCGGCACTGCGGACGGTGTCGACGCGCACGCTCAACGTGTCTACGCGCGCTTTGCCGTCGTGCTCTTTGCAAGCTACATGGCGGTGGCGGTGGCGCTGTACGTCTGGCGCGGCATCTTCTTCCACCCGGACCGCTGGGCCGTGCTGCTCTTCATCACCGCGCTCCTGCTGGGCCAGTGGAAAGCCTTCCTGCGCGACTGGATCCCGGTCGTGTTCCTCATCTTCGGATTCGAGTTCATGCGGGGCATGGCCTACGAGTTCATCCAGGAGCAGAACCGAACCGTCCACCTCACGGAACTCATTACGGCGGACAAGACCCTGTTCGGCGGCCACCTCCCGGTGCTCTGGGTCCAGCAGCGTTTCTACGTGGAGGGCACGATCCACTGGTACGACGTGCTGGCGGCGGTGATGTATGCCCTGCACTTCGTCTTCCCGCTCCTTTTCGCCTTCCTGGTCTGGATCGGCTCCAAGGAGCATTTCTGGCACTTCACGCTGGCTTTCCTCCTGATGACCTATTCGGGCTTCGTGATCTACCTGCTCTACCCCGCGGCTCCACCCTGGCTGGCGAATGAGTGGGGAGCGATCGAGGGGCTGGTGTTCCCCTTCAACCAGGTCTGGAACGCGCTGATCCCGCAGCCGCTGAACAACTTCGACGCGATCCAGATCTGGAACGGGGTAAGCGGCAACCCGGTGGCCGCCATGCCCTCCTTGCACGCCGCCTACCCCTGGCTGACGATGCTGTTCGCGATCAAGTTCTTCTGGAAGTGGGGGCTGCTCTTCATCCCGTACAACGTGGCTCTGTGGTTCAGCGTGCTCTACCTGGGTCATCACTGGGTCATCGACGTGCTCGCGGGCATCGCCCTGGCGACCCTGTCGTACGTCGTGATGGAGCTTGCCTGGCCGAAGATCCGGGGCCTGGCGATGCGGGCGACCCGTTCCCGCGCCCCGGCACCCGTTGAGGCCGTCGTCCCGCCGGTCCGCCTCGTCGACACCCGCCAGCGCGAGGAGTGGTAGGCCGCGCTGATGGGGTGGCGCGGCGGTTCCAGCGTCGTGGCGCGTGCCCGGGTTGGGTGGTGTGAGGATCCCGCCGCTCGGCCCGTGCCCGGGGCTAAAGCCGCCGGGCTGACAAGAGGTAAGCCCACTGACGGGGCTGCGATGGCTATCGACCGGCGTATCCGATTCGACCACCCACCGGACACCGTGTCCCCAGCCCCTTTAGTGGGCTTCGCCGTGTCAGCCCGGGGCTTGAGCCCCGGGCACATGCCAGGTGGCGAGACCCAGCGCCGGGGTGTGGATTCTGCCTTACCTCAGCCGGCTTTAGCCGGCTTCGCCTTGTCAGCCCGGCGGCTTTAGCCCCGGGCACGCGCCGCGCGGTGGACACCCGATCACCTGCCTGTGAGCCCTGATCTGCCCCAGATTCACCCCCGGGTCTATACCGACCACCTACACCCGCCAACATCGAGACCGGTCTCCACGGCCACGCTTGCGGGCGATAGGTCCGCGCGCTCTCGCGTGTTACGCCCGTGCTCGTCTCGTGGGGTGTGGGATCAGCCGATCGCTGCGCCGATCTCGGCGAGGAAGTCGGCGAGGCGGTCGTACCAGGCGATCTGGTCGGCGAGGGTGAAGTGGGCGTTGGCGGGGCTGGGGTTGGGCACCACGTAGAGCCGGGTCGGACCGAGCGAGTGCGGTTGGGGGCCGAGGTCACTCGGAACCTCGGTCAGCCCGAGGGCGTCGCGGGCGAACGCGCGGTAGCCGGTGAGCCCGTGGAAGCAGGCGACGCGCGGCTGGTAGTGCTCCAGGCGCTGGCGCAGTTTGGGCGCCCAGATGCGGTAATCCGCGCGGGTGAGCTCTGCCGCTCGGGCGCTGGGGCGTTTCACCAGGTCGGTGAACCCGATGCCGAACGCCAGCAGCCGGGCATCGTCCTCCGGTTCGAGCCGGTCGCGGCCGAGCGCGGCGCGGATCGGCTCGCTCAGCCGTGACTGCGACAACGCGGGCCAGAAGCGGTTGGTGCGCCGGGCGAAGTAGTGGCCCTGTGCGGCAGAGTAGGTGCTGGGGTTGATGCCGATGAACACCAGCGGCATCTGTGGTGCGAGGTAGTCAGGCAGGCCAGGAAAATCGCAGTGCGCGTCCATCGGCTCCCCTTCGGCGCTCATCTCCTTCGCTGGAGGCAGTATAGCCCGTGCCGGGCGGATCGCCGGTCATCCACCATGCGGACAGCGGCGTAGCACCGTAGGAGGCGCGGACAGGGCGCAGTGGCTCGTGCTCCGGTTGGGCGGAGCAGAGGGTGGCAAGCCGGGCGCCCGTGGCCCTTTTTTGCCTCTTCTCGGCAGCGGACGAGCTATCGCGTTTCCTCGCTGCGCCTCGTACGCTAGTCTCGTCGCCGCCGTTGGACGGAGGGTTGCCCATTGGCGGGAACCGGGCACCTGGGCGCGCCACTCCTGGCGCGGCCGTTCCGGTGCGGGGTGTGCACCGTCAACCTGGCGGCGGCGAGGCAGTGAGTCGCGGAGGCGGGGTTTGCAGAAAGGGACGCTATGATCAAGCGAACCGTGGTTGCCGCTGTCATCGGGGTCACGATGCTGCTGGTGATGACCGGCGTGGCGAGTGCCCACGTGACCGTATGGCCGCGGGAGGCGACCGCGGGCTCGTTCGAGAAGTACACCGTGCGGGTGCCGACCGAGAAGGACATCCCCACGGTGAAGGTGGAGTTGATCTTCCCGCAGGGCTTGCGGGTGAGCAGTTTCCAGCCGAAGCCGGGCTGGACCTATGAGGTCCAGCGGGATGCGGCGGGCAACATCACCGGCGTGATCTGGTCGGGCGGCTCAATCGGGCCGGGCGAATTCGACGAGTTCGCCTTCGTGGCCGCCAACCCGCAGGAGCCCGGAGAACTGGTCTTCGTCGCGCACCAGACGTACGCCGACGGGAGCGTTGTCTCCTGGGAAGGCCCTCCCGGCTCCGAAAACCCGGCCTCGGTGACGACGATCGTGGCGGGCTCCGCCGACACGAGCGGCCACGCGGACGCGGCGCCGGCGAATGAGGGCGCAGGGGCGGGCGACAGCGACGGGGCGACCGCCTCCGACTCCGGGAGTGGCCCGCTCGGCGAGACCGGCACGTTCTGGCTCGCGGTCGCAGCCCTGGGTGTAGGAGTCGTCGGTGTTGTCCTCTCTGTCACACGGCTCCGGCGACCCTCATGAGCGCCGACCGATGATTCAGCGCAATGACAGACGGCACCGCGCCGGACGGGCACTGGGCGCGGTGCTGCTTGGACTGCTCCTCTGCCTGGCCGTGGTGCCCGGCACGCGGGCGCACGCCGTGCTGGTCCGCGCGGACCCGGCGCCCGGTTCGGTCGTCGGCTCGGCACCCGGCATGGTGCGCATCTGGCTCTCCGAGCCGGTCCAGGCCCCACCCGACGCCGTGGTCGTCACCGGGCCGGACGGGTCGCGGGTAGATGGCGGGGATGCACGGGTCGCGCCCGACGATGCCACCCAACTCCAGGTGACGGTGCGGGCGACCGCCTCCGGGACGTACGAGGTCCGCTGGCGAGCCATCTCAGCCGACACGCACCCGGTGGGTGGGTCGTTCCAGTTCAGCGTCGGTGCGCCCTCCGGAGGTGTGGCGCCGGCCGGGGCGACCACCACCGCAGATAGCAGTGGGAGGGCCTGGGCCGCGGTTGCGCGCTGGCTGCACCTGCTCGGCGTCGTTTTGGCGCTAGGGCCGCTGGTGTTCGGGATCGTCGTGCTCGGCCGGCTGCGCGATTCGGACATCGATGTGCGGCTGTGGCGGCTCAGCCGGATCGGAGCCGGCGTTGTCATCGTCGCCGCGCCGCTCTTGCTCCTGGCGCAGGCGGTCGGCGTCGGCGGATCGCTCTCCGCGGGGCTGAGCGACGGGGTGCTCCGCAGCCTGGTCCTGAGTGGCTACGGGGCGCGCTGGGCCGGGCGCTTGGCGCTCGCCGCGCTGCTGCTGGCGCTCTCCTGGTCCGCGGTGCGCCGCGGGAGGTCGAAGCGGCTCGGTCGATCCTGGGCGATCACGGCGCTTGTGTTGGGAGCGGTACTCCTGCTCCTGACCAGCCTGAACGGACACGCGGCGGCCACGGCGCCGGTCTGGCTCTCGGTGCTGGCCGACTGGATCCATCTGGGTGCCACGGTCGCCTGGTTCGGCGGGCTGGCGGCGCTCGTCGCCGCGGTACGCCCGGCGCTGGCGGCGCGACCGGACACGCAGCGGCTCGCGGTACTCGCGTGGGCCATGCCGCGCTTCTCGACGGTGGCCCTGGTCAGTGTCGAGCTGCTGATCCTCACCGGGCTCTACGCGACCTGGGCGCATGTGCCGGACCCGGCGGCACTGGTCGACACCGGCTATGGGGTGGCCTTGCTCGTGAAGCTCGGCTTGATCGCCGTGACCCTCGGGTTCGCCGCCGTCAACCGGCTGGTGCTGCGGCCCCGGCTCCGTGCGGCGGCCGCGAGCAACCCACACCCGCCCAAAGAGGCCGATGCGGTCATGCGGGATCTCACCCGGACGATCGGCGCCGAGGCGCTCCTTGGGGTGGCGATCCTGGCCGTGGTCGGGGTGCTGACCGTGCTCCCGCCCTCCCAGCAGGCGATCGCGTCCAGCCCGGCTGGGACCACACCGGGCGTGGCCGCGCCGGCGGCGTCGACGCAACCCGCCGTGACGCTGGCGCAGAACGCGGGGTCAACCCTCGTCACCCTTTCCCTCGACCCGGCGATGCCGGGCGCCAATCAAGCCGTGGTCAGCCTGCTGGACTCCACCGGCAACCCCGTCACCGACGCGCGGGTGCGAGTCCGCGCGCGGCCGAGCGATGGGGGCGGGGCAAGCGCGGTGACGCAGATGGAGGCCGAAAATGGCCGCTTCCGGGGCACCGTCATCCTCGCCCCGGCCGGCGCCTGGCACCTGGAAGTGCTGGTCACACTGCCGGGCCAGCCGGAGGTTGCAGCTCCCTTTGACCTGACACTGCCGTTGCCGGACGCCGGGGCGCTCCTGAGTTTAGCCGACCAGGCGATGAACGGCCTGCACTCGCTGCGCGAGCACAACGAGCTGGGCAACGGTGGAGCCACCGTCGTCACTGAGTTCCGCTATGCCGCGCCGGACCGCATGCACAGTATCGTCCAGACGCCAACCGTCCGCCGGGAGACGATCGCGATCGGCGACCGGCGCTTCGACCGGGAGGGCAACGGCCCGTGGCAGGAGAGCCCCTGGCCGGAGCCGGGCGGGTACCGCTGGCCTGCCTACAACTTTGCCGGCAGCGCGACGGAGGTGAGCGTCCTCGGACGAGAAGAGCTGGACGGGGTCGACTGCTTCGTGGTCGCCTTCCTCGACCCCGCCTCCGGTGCGCGCTTCCGCCTGTGGATCGGCACCACCGACTACCTGATCCGCCAGCAGGTCATGATGGCGCCCGGCCACTACATGACGAGCGTCTTCAGCGACTTCAACGCGCCGGTGACGATCGAGGAGCCGTAGCGGCCCCCACCCCGACCCCTCTCCCAACCTTGGGAGAGGGGCCGAAGACGGAACACGCAACACGCATCACGGAACACGCATGGCATTCCCCCTCTCCCAACGTTGGGAGAGGGGGCCAGAGGGTGAGGGCCGACTGCCCTACTCCGCCAACGTCGGCAGAAACCGCGGCGGGCGGCGGACCTTGGTGGCCTGCTCGAAGGCGTAGGCGAGCCGGATCAGCGTCGGCTCGCTCCAGGCCGTGCCCATGAAGGTGATCCCGACCGGCAGGCCGAACGCGAAGCCCATCGGCACGCTGATGAGCGGGTAGCCCGCGATCGCGGCCGGGGACGAGCTGGCGCCCAGGAAGTGGTCGCCGTTCACGAGGTCGGTGGGCCATGCCGGGCTGCCGGTTGGGGCCACGATGGCGTCGAGCTGGTGCGCCTGGAGCACGGCGTCGATCCCCTCCGTGCGGCCGAGCCGGTGGTTCGTCTCCAGCGCCTCGATGTACTCCGGGTCGGTCAGCTCACCCTTCTCCTGAGCCATCAGGAAGAGTTCCTGGCCGAACCATCGCAGCTCCTGGTCGGCGTTCGCCTCGTTGAAGGCGATCACGTCGGCGAGCGTGCGGACGTCCGGGTCGTTGCGCGCCGCCAGGTAGGCGTTGAGGTCGTGCTTGAAGTCATAGAGCAGCACGGTCAACTCGGTCGGCCCGTTCTTGATCTCGCTGATGGTCGGGATGTCGGCCGGGTCGATGATGATCGCCCCGGCGTCCCGCATGGCCTGGATCGCCTGCTCGAAGAGCCGGTCGGTCTCTTCGCTGTAGCCGGTGACGCCCTGCCGGGCCACGCCGATGCGCGCTCCCCGCAGCCCGTTCGGGTCGAGGAACTGCGTGTAGTCGGTGTAGGCGCGCCCCGCGCTTGGGGCGGTCGCCGGGTCGTCGGGATCGACGCCGACCATGGCGCCCAGGATCGCGGCCGCGTCGGCGACGACGCGGCCGTGCGGGCCCGCTGTGTCCTGATTGTGGGAGATCGGGATGATCCCGCTACGGCTGAGGAGCCCGACCGTCGGCTTGATCCCGACCACGCCGTTGGCGTTCGCCGGGCAGACGATCGAGCCGTCCGTCTCGGTACCGATCGACCCGGCGGCGAGGTTCGCGGCGGTGGCGGCGCCGGAGCCGGAGGACGACCCACACGGGTTGCGATCGAGGATGTACGGGTTCTCGCACTGCCCGCCGCGCCCGCTCCAGCCGCTGGAAGAGCGAGTCGAGCGGAAGTTGGCCCACTCGCTCATATTGGTCTTGCCCAGGATCACCGCCCCGGCGTCGCGCAGCCGCTGGACGATGAACGCATCGCGGGCCGGCGTCGAGTTCATGAGTGCCAGCGACCCGGCGGTCGTGTGCATCCGGTCGGCGGTGTCGATGTTGTCCTTGAGCAAGATCGGGATGCCGTGGAGCGGGCCCCGCGCACCGCTGGTCCGGCGTTCCTCGTCCAGCGCCTGCGCGATGTCGAGTGCATCCGGGTTGATCTCCAAGATCGAGTTGAGCCGCGGGCCGTCCTGGTCGATCGCGGCGATGCGTTCGAGGTAGGCATTGACCAGCTCGACGGCAGTGAACCCGCCCTCCTCCATCGCCGCCTGCAACTCGGCGATGGTGGCCTCCTCCAGATTCGCGAGATCCACGTCCCCTCCCGTACGTCCTTGCGTTGCGGCGGGCGTCGCCTGCGCCCAGCGTGCGAGTGTGGGCGCCATGGTAGCAAACATCCCCAGCCCGATGAAGCGGCGCCGGTTCATCGTCGCACGGCCTGCTCGACGCGGCATGGGATGCCCCTTTCGCCTGCGCGGAGCGGATCGTTGGAGGTGTGTCTTGTTATGTGCACTGGGATCGGGGCGCGTCGCGATCCCGGCGCCGAGCCTGCAATCCGGGACAGGGGTGCGTCAGCGGGCACCGGGCCGGTCCACCAGGCGCCACAGGATGCCCAGGCCGGCAACGGCAAAGACGACGGCCACGACCATGCTCGTCGGGTCGAACGGCCCGCCCGCAAGGGCGACGCCGATGCCGAGGGCTCCGGCGGCCACGAGGGCCAGGCCGAGCAGCGCGGCGAAGGCTCGCATCCAGCGTGACCGCGGCGGCCGGCGGATGACCTCACCGAGCAGGCGGCCCTCCATGCGCGCGGCGTTGATCGGGTCGTAAGGGGAGCGCAGGTACTCCTCCACAAAGGGGTCGGTCCCGACGATGGCCTGCGGCTCCTCGCGCTCGTCCGGGTCTAGGAAGAGGACGTCGTCGTGACCCGAGTCGTCCCTGGGTGGGCGGCGCCTTGGGGGCTGGTGGTCGCTCATCGCCATCTCCATTGCTGCGGCATCGTTCGCAGCAGGATATCACAGCGTCGGAACGAGAGACGTGGTCCAGGGCGCCGGCTTCGTGCCGGTTCCCGTCCGAGAGAGCTGCCCTCACCCCCGCACGCTCTCCCGCCTTCCTCAACCGGCTCGTGCGGCTGCCGACCATGTTCGGGGTGGGTGGCGGGAAGGATCCCGCGGCGTGGCGCAGGCCCGGGGCTCATGGAGTTTGACGAATTAGTCGTGTCTACCCGCCAGCCCCCGCGACCACAGTCGTGTCATCCTGAGCGGAGCCGGGGGCGGCGGCCAGCCGCTCCCGGCGCAGCGAAGGATCTCTCCGCTGCGTGGCCGCTCCGACGCGAGATCCGTCG
>NZ_JADGHZ010000290.1 GCF_019683595.1 Sphaerobacter sp.
CCCCCTCTCCCCTTGTGGGAGAGGGGGCCGGGGGGTGAGGGGTCTTACCCGCACCACGAAAGGACACCGCATGGCTACCAAGCTCTGGGATAAGGGGTACGGCCTCAACCCCGAGATCGAGGCGTTCGAGGTCGGGGACGATGTCGTCTACGACAACCGGCTGATCCTGGCCGACGTCCTCGGGTCGATCGCCCACGCGGCGGGGCTGACGAAGGTCGGCCTGCTGGCCCGCGACGAGTTTGCCGCGCTTCGTGCCGCGCTGGCCGCCATCGCTGAGGAAGCCGCGGCGGGGACGTTCCGGGTCGAGCCGGGTGACGAGGATGTCCATACCAAGATCGAGCACGCGCTGACTGCCCGCACCGGTGAGCCGGGCAAGAAGATCCACACCGCCCGCTCCCGCAACGATCAGGTGATCGTGGACCTCCGGCTCTTCCTGAAGCAGGAGGCCCCGCGCGTCGAGCGGGCGATCCTCGACTGCGCCGAGGCGCTCCTCTCTCTGGCCGAGCGCCACCGGCTCACGCCCATGCCCGGGTACACCCACATGCAGCGCGCGATGCTCTCATCGGTCGGTGTCTGGGCCGGGGCCTACCTGGAAGCGCTGCTCGACGACCTGACGCTCCTCGACGCGGCGCTTGACCTGAACGATCAGTGCCCCCTCGGCTCGGCCGCCAGCTACGGCGTGCCGCTCCCGATCGACCGGCGCTACGTGTCGGACCTCCTCGGCTTCCGCGCCCCGCAGCGCAACGTGCTCTACGCACAAAACGCGCGCGGCAAGTTCGAAGCGGCGGTCGTGCAGGCGCTCAGCCAGGTCATGCTCGACCTCTCCAAACTGGCGCAGGACATCCTGCTCTTCACCACCGCCGAGTTCGGCTTCTTCACCATCGGCGCGGAGTTCACCACCGGCAGCAGCATCATGCCGCAGAAGAAGAACCTGGGCGCGATGGAGATGCTGCGCGCCAAAGGGAGCGTCATGCTCGCCTACCAGCAGCAAATCATGACCGTGCTCGCCGGGCTCCCCTCCGGTTACAACATGGACTACCAGGAGACGAAGCGCCCCTTCATCGACGCGCTCGACCTCACGGCTCGCGCCGCCGGCGTCGCCGCGCTCACCGTGCGCAACCTGGAGCCGAACGAGGAGGCCCTGCTGGCTGCCTGCACCCCGGAACTGTTCGCCACCGACGCCGCCTATGAGCTCGTCGCTCAGGGCATCCCCTTCCGCGACGCCTATCGCCGGGTCGGTACCGCGCTCGAGACCGTCCCGCCGATGGACCCTCACCAGCAGCTCGCCAAGCGCACCCATCTGGGCACGGCCGGCGACCTGGGACTCGAGGAGAGCGCCAGCCGGATCGCCGCCCGGCGGGAGCGCGCGGCAGCCCGTGCCGCGGCGTTCGAAGCGATGGCCGAGCGACTCCTGACCGGTCCCATCCCCGGTCTTGACTGATCGTTGCCTCTCAGTCCATGCCCCGGCGGGAGAGCGGCGCGACCGGCACAGCCGCTCTCCGCCAATCCACCTCTTCGGCACATTCGTGTACGTTCAGTAGCCGTTCGCGTGAGGAGGTTGACTCGGAGGCGACGCATTGTTATCCTCTGGCCACGGATTACACTCGTCGCCACTGGTCGGACCACGCGTGGGGACAGCGCCCGGCCAACAACGTGGCGACGGGGAAACCGGGGAAAGGGAAGGGATTGATCATGCCTCGCCGCCTCGATGAGAGGCCGGGCGCTCATGCGTCCGAGTCCGTCCAAACCAGACCCGTTGCTCAGCAACCGCGCTTCGGCTGGCGTCCCGATTGGGAAACGCCCCAGACCCACACGACCACGACACCACGCACGACGCACATGCACCCGGCGCCGCGCACGCACGCCGCGGTAGCGCCGCGTGACGATGACCCGATTGAGCGCTGGCTGCGGGAGCCCGAGTACTGGGTGCCGCCGGCGCCGAGCATGGCTGATCTGGCAGCCTACCGTCGCGGGCGCCGCGCGCAGTCGGCACTGGTCGCCGCGGCGGTCGCCGCAGTGGCGACTGCGGGTGTCGTCGGTGCGGCGCCAGCAGCCGCCACCGCTCGGACGACTTCCGAGAACACCGACCAGTTCCCGGTCATCAGCGCGGCGACGGTCAGCCAAGCCACGACCAGCGAGCACACCGGCGAGTTCACCGGCGTGGGTGGCCCGGGTGCCGGGGTCACCCATATCGTGGAGCCGGGAGATACGCTGTACAAGATCGCCCAGCTCTACGGCGTGCCGCTCTCGGCCGTCATCGCGGCCAACGACTTCCCCGACCCCAACCTCATCTACCCGGGGCAACACGTCAACATCCCTGGTGAGGAGGCTGAGGGCGGGGTCGGTGGCGGCCTGACCGTCGAGGTGCAACCCGGCGATACGGTGTTCCTCCTCGCCAAACGCTACGGCGTGTCGATGGAGAGCATCATCGCCGCGAACCAGCTCGCCAATCCGCACCTGATCTACCCGGGCGACGTGCTGACCATCCCCGGCGCGAGCGCGCCGGTCGAGGAGCCCGCACAAGAGGCCGCGCCGGCCCAGGAGGTCCAGGAGGCCCCCGCGGCGGAACCGGCCCAGGCAGAGCCGGAGCCGGCGCCCGCGGTGGCCCAGTCGAGCAGCGGGTTCGTCTGGCCGGTGCAGGGCATCATCACCCAGCGGTTCGGCCCGAGCGGCCTCTGGATGGAGCCCGCGTACCAGGGCTATGCCCACTTCCACCAGGGGCTCGACATCGCCACCGCCGCGGGCACCCCGATCGCTGCCGCCGCCAGCGGCACCGTGACCTTCGCCGGCTGGAACGGCTCGGGCTACGGTTACATGGTGAAGATCGACCACGGCAACGGGGTGTCGACCCTCTACGCCCACATGGCGTCGCAGCCGTGGGTCAGCGTCGGGCAGTGGGTCGAGCAAGGCCAGCACATCGGCCCGATCGGCACCACCGGCGCCTCAACCGGCCCGCACCTCCACTTCGCCGTCCAGGTCAACGGCGTCTGGGAGAACCCGGAAAATTACCTCCCCTAGCGATGCCAGCAGAGCGCCGGCCCAAGGCCGGCGCGCGTACAAAATGTGGCGCGTGGCCGGGGCGAAAGGAGT
>NZ_JADGHZ010000066.1 GCF_019683595.1 Sphaerobacter sp.
CCAGCAGCTCGTGCGAGGGAGCGGTGCCGAAGAGGCCCGGGTGCGTGATCCCGGCGAAGCGTACGCCGGGGATATGGCGTGAGGTCGCGTAGATCCCGTGGAAGTCCCAGATCGCTTTGTAGGCGTCGGGGAAGTGGTCGGTGAGGAAACCGCCGCCATTGTGCTTGGCGAAGATCCCGGTATAGCCCCAGCCCTGGCCCGGCGCGGGGCCTTTTGTTTCCGTCTGCACCGGACCGATGTCGAGGATGTCGACGACCAGGAGGTCGCCCGGTTCGGCGCCTTCGATCTCGATCGGCCCGCTGAGCATGTGCGCCACGTTCAGCTTGGCATCCCGCACGTCGGCGGCACTGTCGTTGTTGCCGATCTGGCCGTCGGTCCACTCGCGACACTCGATCCGGAAGTCCTGGCCCGGCTTCACTGATGCGACGGCAGGGATGTCCGGGTGCCAGCGGTTGTGTCCCGGAACGTCCTGATCGCGCATCGACTTGCTTTGATCAATCTTGAAGACGACCTCGGGTGGCATGACTGCGTCTCCTCTCGGGAATGCGTCAGACGGACGCCTCCACTCCAAACACGATGAGCCACACGTCGGCCGTTCTCTCCCTCCCTTCGCTGGTACGGTGTGTCGAATAAGCCGCTTCGCCAGCGCCCCTACGGCGCGCTGAGCCACGTCAAGAAATTGCATCGCACCCCCCGCTGGGGGTGCGATGCACGCTAATGAACGTGATTGCCGTGGACGTGGAATGGACGCCCGGGAAATCCACCGGGTGGTCGGGTGACGACCTCCGGCTCATGCGCGCTGCGCTCTTCCAGCGCCAACGCGCGGCGCAAGCCCGGCGATGTCCGGTAGAGCCCGGGCGGAGTCAAGACCCGCTGCCCCGGCGCTGAGCACACCGGGCAGAACGCCGGCTCGTGTGCCTGAGCAAAGGGGCGACGGACCTCGAACGGGCCGCAGGTGTCGCAGCGGAAGGCATAGAGTGGCATAGGACGCACCTCGTATTCGTTGGAAGCCGCGCTGGGTCGTTGTCGGTGCGCGGATCGTCCACTCTCAGCCAATAGTTAGTGATAAATCCCAGTCTAGCGCCGACTTGCCCCATGTCAAGTCACCTGGGCCCGTTTGTCACCGCTACTCGCCGACCGGTACCGCCTGCTCGTCGACCTTCGGCATCACCAGATCCTGCTTCGCCGCCAATGGCACCACCGGCTCAGCCGCTGCCGCCCGCCGCTGGGGCAGGATGGTGAGCGCCGGCCGCGCAGCGGCTTCGGTCGCCAGCACGCGCTTGTAGATCGCCTCGTAGCCGTCGGCCATCGCGGCCGCCGAGAACCTGTCCTCGACACGAGCGCGACAGGCCCGGCGGTCGATCCGGTCCACCCGCGAGACGGCCTCGATCATCTCCTCCAGTGAATCGCAGATGAAGCCGGTGACGCCGTCGACCAGGACCTCTTCCACCGACCCACCGCGCAGGGCGATGACCGGCGTGCCGCACGCCAGCGACTCGGTCATGACGATGCCGAACGGCTCCGGCCACTGGATCGGGAACAGCGTGGCCAGAGCACCGCCGAGCAAGGCTGCCTTGGTCGGCTCGTCCACCTCACCAAGGAACTCCACGCCCCCGCCCTCGAGGATCGGCAGGAAATGCTCATCCGCCCAGTCGGCATCGGCCGGGTCGATCTTGGCCGCCACCTTGAGCGGCAAGCCGACCGCACGCGCCACCTTGACCGCCTCGATCGGCCCCTTCTCCGGCGAGATCCGCCCGAGGAAGACGAGATAGGGTGGATCGTCCGGCTCCTCGCGGAAGGGGAAGTGCTCCAGCCGAATGCCGTTGTAGACGGTCCCAACCCAGTTGAGCGGGAGATCCTGCACCGGACCCCGCTGGCTGTGGCTGATGCTGACGAGATGCTGCTCGGGGAAGCGGGACAGGACACGCCGGTACTCCGGCAGGTCGAGCCGACCGTGCATGGTGGAGACGGTCGGCACCGCCGAAGCACGCGCGAAGGGGAAGCCCAGCACGTCCACGTGCGAGTGGATGATGTCGAACTGGTCGGCCTGGGCATAGACCTCTTCGAGCATCGCCACGTGCAGCGGGAGCGGTTCCTTGATTCCCGCCAGCCGGATCCCGGCCTCCGCCATCGGCACCAGCCGACCCGAGGTGATCGAATCTGCGGTTGCGAACAAGGTGACGTCGTGACCCCGCCGCACGAGCTCCTCCGTCAGCGCGTACACGACGCGCTCCGTCCCGCCATACAACCGCGGCGGCACGCGCTCGTACAGCGGTGCGATTTGCGCGATTCGCATCGCACTGATCCCTCCTACGACCTGATGGGGTGCACACAGGAGGAGGCCCCGCCCGCAGGCAGGCGCCCCGAGACGCCCCGCGGCGCGGACCGGGCCATGGTGACGCCATGCCGAGCCCGCGTCACCGGGCATCAGAAACGATGAGTGTGTGCCCCTGGTCTACTGACTGTGTCGTCCTCCCCCACTGCGGGGAGTTCGTCCCTCCCTGCCGTTCGCCCGTCTCTATGCACATCCCGTGCCTGAGAGGCACAGCGACTGGCGGCTGGGCGCACGGAGGCATGACCTCTGAAGCAGAGGGAGGCGGGGTTCTTCCCTCGTCATGACTCCGAGGATCACGCCCGTAATGATATATAGAACGTGAGCCTGTGTGTGTCAAGGTTGTGGCCGCGGACGCCATCATCTCGCGGCACGCGGTCCGAGTGAGGCCGCGCCATTCCGGGACACCGCCTCGCATGAAGAACCCCCGCTCCCGGTCTGGGAGCGGGGGTTGGTGTGCGGGAACTGACGCTAGGCGCTAGCGAACAAGGCGGTAGTTGGGCGCCTCCTTGGTGATGACCACGTCATGCGGGTGGCTCTCACGCAGCCCGGCGGAGGTGATCTGAATGAAGCGGGTCTTGGTCTGCATCTCGGCGATCGTCGCCGCACCGCAGTAGCCCATCGAAGACCGGAGCCCACCGACGAGCTGGTAGAGCGTGGCGGAGAGCGGTCCCTTATACGCGACCCGGCCCTCGATCCCCTCCGGCACGAACTTCGACAGGCTCTCCACGTCTTCCTGGAAGTAGCGGTCCTTGCTGTAGGAGCGCGCCTTCATCGCGCCCAAGGAGCCCATGCCGCGGTATTCCTTGAAGCGCTCGCCCTGGTAGAGGATGACCTCGCCCGGGCTCTCGTCCACCCCGGCCAGCAGGCTCCCGAGCATGACCGTGTCGGCCCCCGCCGCGATCGCCTTGGCGATATCGCCCGAGTACTGAATCCCGCCATCGGCGACCACTGGGATGCCTGCCGCGCGGGCGACCCGGGCCACGTCCATGATCGCCGTGATCTGCGGCACACCGATCCCCGCCACGACGCGGGTCGTACAGATCGACCCGGGCCCGACGCCCACTTTCACCGCGTCGGCACCGGCGTCAATCAGCGCCTGCGCCGCCTCACCGGTGGCGATGTTCCCGGCGATGACGTCGATATCCCAGCGCCGCTTGATGGCCGCCACCATCTCGATCACACCGCGGGAGTGGCCGTGGGCGGTGTCCACCACCAGGACGTCCACCCCCTCTTCGATCAGCGCGGCCGCCCGATCCAGTGCGTCGGCACCGACGCCGACCGCCGCCCCGACCCGCAGCCGCCCCTGCGCGTCCTTGGTCGCGTTCGGATACTGGATGCGCTTCTGGATGTCCTTGACCGTGATGAGCCCCTTGAGGTACCCGTGCTCGTCCACCACCGGGAGCTTCTCGATCTTGTGCCGGTGCAGGATCTCCTCGGCCTGCTCGAGCGTGGTACCGACGGGGACCGTGATCAGGTTCTCCTTGGTCATGAGGTTGGCGATCGGCTGGTTGACGTCGGTCTCGAAGCGCAGGTCCCGGTTGGTCAGGATGCCCACGAGCTTCCCATGCTCATCGGTGATCGGCACGCCGGAGATGTGGTAGTGGGCCATCACCGCCAGCGCCTCGCTCACCGGATCGTCCGGCTTCAGCGTGACGGGCTCCACGATCATCCCCGACTCGCTCCGCTTGACCTTGTCGACCTCGGCCACCTGCTCCTCGATCGACATGTTGCGATGCAGGATGCCGATGCCGCCCTCGCGAGCCATGGCGATCGCCATGCGCCCCTCGGTGACGGTGTCCATCGCGGCGGACACGATCGGGATCTTCAGGCTGATGCGCCGAGTCAGGCGCGAGTCCGTCCGGGCGTCCTTGGGCAGGACGCTCGACTCCATCGGGACGAGCAACACGTCATCGAAGGTCAGGCCGACACCCACGACCTTTTCGGCGAGCACCTCGTCGAGGCTCGGCGTCTCGAGCAGCTTCGCTACCTCCTGGTCCCGCATCACCGTCATGGATCACTCCCTTGCGTGTTGCGTGTTGCGTGTTCCGTGCTTCGTGTTGCGTGTTGCGCTGAGCGCGTCACGTGCTCCCGCCTGCGCGTCACGGGCCACGAAACACGCATCTCGAAACACGCAACACATCGAGCGATTCACGGCGTCGCCTCCCCACGCGCGGCCGCGGCGCCGACCTCCTCGTCGCGCTCATCGCTCGCCAGCCCAAGCCGGGCTGCCACCTCGCCGCCCAAAAAGGTATAGGCCGCCGCCGCGCGGGATGCAGCGTCATACTCGAAGATCGTCTGGCCGAAGCTGGGCGCCTCCGCCAGTCGCACCGTACGCGGGATCACCGACCGGAACATCCGCGTCGGGAAGAAGCGCTGGACATCGTGCACGACCTGCGCGGACAGGCGCGTGCGCGCGTCGTACATCGTCATCACCACGCCCAGAATGTCGAGCGACGGGTTCAACCGCCGCTTGACCAGGTCGATGGTGTTGATGAGTTGCATCAGGCCCTCGAGCGCCAGGTACTCACACTGGATGGGGATGATGACCTCGTCGGCGGCGGTGAGGGCATTGACCGTGAGCAGGCCGAGCGAGGGCGGGCAGTCGATCACGATCGCATCGTAACCGGCGCGCGGCTCGGCCAGCGCCTCCCGCAGGCGGAACTCCCGGTTGCGCACCCCGACCAGCTCGACCTCCGCTCCGGCCAGGCTGGCATTGGCTGCGAGCAGATCCAGCCGTGGGCGAACGGCTTCGAGCAGGCACTCGAGCACCGGCCGCCCCTCGATCAGCACGTCGTAGCTGGAGCGTTCGACCCCGTGCTTGTCGACGCCCAGGCTGCTGGTCGCGTTTCCCTGAGGATCAAGATCGATGAGGAGAATCCGCCGGCCGCGGCGCGCAAGATCGGCTGAGACGTTGACTGCCGTCGTCGTCTTGCCGACGCCGCCTTTCTGATTCGCTAGAGCCAGGACCCGCGCCACACCGCTCTCCGCTCGCGCCCAAGTTAATTGATGAAGTCTACAGGGTGCCCGCGCCTATGTAAAGGCCCCTGCATTATTGTACGTACGGAGGCAGCCCTGCGGAGGGAACCGAGTAGGCATCCGTCCATCGGGTGGTCGCGTCACGGGCCGACAGCGGGCGCAATGACCAGGTAGAGGCACAAGTAAACGCTGCCGTCCGCGCTCAGGGCGGGTGGTGGGAAGGCCGCCAAACCGTGGCACGTGCCCGGGCCTAAAGGCGCCGGGCTGACAAACAAAGCCGGCTGAAGCCGGCTGAGGGTCAGCACTTACACCCTGGTGTTGGGTTCCGCCGCTCGGCGCATGCCCGGGGCTAACACCGCCGGGCTGAATGGTGGGTAAGCCCACTGAAGGGGCTGTGATGGCGACATCCGGGCGGAGCCGATCCGACCGCCCACCGGACCCAGCGTCCCCAGCCCCTTCGTTGGGCTTCGCTTCCTAGCCCGGCGGCTTATGGAGTTTGACGAATTACCGTGGTACATGTACCGGTCCGTCGTCTCGTCCTTGTCATCCTGAGCGGAGCCGGCCGGCGCAGGCACGCCGGGCGGCGGAGCGAAGGATCTCGTATCGGAGCGGCCACGCAGCGAAGGATGACATTCGGAGAGTCGCAGGCCGCTGGTGGGTAGACACGACTAATTCGTCGAACACCATTAGCCCCGGGCACAGGCCGAGTGGGGGGATCCGTCCCGCCACCTACCCCTGGTCACGGGCCAAAGCGCCGCGTTCCGCGTGCCTCCGACCCCGCGTCCCGACGAAGGCACGGATCCGACCCCGGCGCGCGGCTGCGGCCGCGCGATACCAAAGCGGCGGCTCGGGCCGCTGCACTCCAAAGAGCCGGCTTCAGCCGGCTTTCGTTGTCAGCCCGGGGCCTGAGCCCCGGGCACGGGCCGAGGCGCGGGATCCTCACACCACCCATCCCACGTTCGTTGTACGGCGTCCGTTCGTGCCACCATCCGGCAACGGGCACGTCCTCGCCCGCGTAGCGGGCTTCGCTTGGGCAGCCCCCTACCCCGCCCTACGGCTTGAGCTCGATCTCGATGAACACAAACTCGAAGGGGTTGTCGTTGATGACGTCGTGCTCGACGCCCTTCTCCCGGCCATACGACTGGCCGGCCACGAGATCCGCCGTCACCGTCCCGTTCGGCGTCTCCAGGCGCAACTGCCCGGTCGTGATCGGCACCACGACGTAGTCGTACTGGTGCGTGTGCCAGCCGGTGTGCGCGCCGGGCGCGAACCGCCACTCGGTGACGATCACCCGCTCGGTCTCAAGCTGCCGAGTCGGCACGGCCAAGGGCCGATCAGTGGGCGCTGCGTCCGACATTCCGTTCCTCCTCATCATCTCGCGCGGGATCACCCCTCGACTTGGTCCCTCCCGCCACGGGCGGGGATACACATGGGGCGGGCTTGCTGCCCGCCCGGTCCCCCGCAGTATAGCGCGTCCACTCCGCGCCACTCTCCTGGCCCGAGTCGACCGGCGGAGACGTCCGGTCGCCGGCGACAGCTCCAAAGCCTCATATAGCCCCATACGATCAGTTCATATCTAGCTGAACATCTAGAAAGGTTCGACGGCCCCGTGGGTCGGGAGCGAGCCGGAGACGAGCGCGCTCAACCGCACCCGGCGGGTTCTGCGGCGCGTCGTAGAAGGATTCCAACCTGACAGTCATGGAAGCGGCCGCGCGATGGCGCCGTGTCGACCCGCCGCATCCGCCCCACACTGGCACCACGAGTGCGGCGGGCAGCCTTCACGTCCACGGGATACAAGGGAGCGTATCGGGAACGGATCGTCCACGCCTGTCGTGGCAGCGAGAGGGGTTGAGGCCATGAAACGGATGGCCAGCCTGGTCCTATTCCTCGCGTTGGTACTTGCCCTCGCCGTCCTCGCCGACATCGGTCCCGGCGCGCTGGCGGACACGCCGCCCGCTGCGTCGCACTCGCGTGACTCGCCGCCCCCAGCCGAGGAGATCTTCACCCCGGTTACGGTCTCAACCGTCGGTCCGGAGACGATTCCCGTCCGCGGGACCGACGGGCAGTGGCACGTCGTGTACGAGTTGCTCCTGACCAACGGCAAGATGGCCCCGGCAACGATCCAGCGCATCCAGGTGCTGGACGCGGACGACCCGGACCGCGTTGTTGCCGACTATGCGGGCGACGACGTGGTCGCGCGCCTCCGTACCCTCACCCCGGCACCGGCCACCGACGCGGTGATCGAGCCGAACGGCGGGCGCTTCTTCTATATCGAGCTGGCTTTCCCGACGCGCGATGCCGTGCCCGAGGCGGTCGAACACCACCTCGACTTGCTCGGCGCCAGCAACCCCGGCGCGACCGAGGCCACCCCGCTCAGCTACACCGCCGGCCGTTTTAGCCTCCGTGGGGGCCGGCTGCCGGTGCTCGGGCCGCCACTGCGCGGCACGGGCTGGGTTGCGATCAACGGTTGTTGCAACCCGGAGATCGTGCACCGCGGCTCAATCCAGACGATCAACGGCGGCTACTGGGACGCCCAGCGCTTCGCGATCGACTGGATGCGGCTCGACAGTGAGGGACGGTTGGTTGTCGGCGACCCGTCGAAGGTCGAGAACTACGTTGACTACGGCGCTGACGTCCTGGCCGTGGCCGACGGCATCGTGGTCGACGTGCTCGATGAGCTGCCCGACCAGGTGCCGGGCGAGCTGCCCGATCCGGCCACGATCACGACCCGCACCGTCGACGGGAACCACGTGGTGCTCGACATCGGCGGCGGCTATTTCGTCAACTACGCCCACCTCAAGCTCGGCACGATCCGAGTCCAGCCGGGCGACCGCGTGCGCCGTGGACAGGTGATCGCCAACCTCGGCAACTCCGGCAACACCGCCGCCCCCCACCTGCACCTCCACGTCACGACCGGACCCGAAGTGCTCGGATCGGACGGCTTCCCGTACGTCTTCCGCAACTTCCTGTTGGCCGGGCAGGCGGGGGACATCGCCGGCAGCGACGAGTTGACCGGCAACTGGGTCGAGAGCCGCCTGGATCCCCCGGAGCCGCAAGGCCGCCGGTTCCCGCTCAACCTCAACATCGTCGACTTCCCCGACTGACAAACACCCTGGTGCGCCGCGCGGTTCTCGCGCGGCGTACCCATCTCATCGCGTCGGGCACCGTCAACGGAATGGACTGGGTGCACGCGACGTTCGCCAAGCAGGTCGAGGCGCCGTCAACGGGATGACGCCGGTGCGCCGGCATCCCAGCAACCGCAGCGCCTTACGCCCCGCTTCCTTTGCGCGCGGCCTCGCGCTCGCGCAACTCCACCCGGCGGATCTTGCCGCTGATCGTCTTGGGCAGCTCCGCCACGAACTCGATCTCCCGGGGGTACTTGTACGGTGCGGTCACCTGCCGCGTGAAGTCCTGGATCTCCTGCGCCAGCGTCGGCGACTCCTCAGTGCCGGGGACGAGCACCACGAACGCCTTGACGATCTGGCCACGGATCGGGTCGGGACTGCCGACCACGGCGGCTTCGGCGACCGCAGGGTGCTCGATCAACGCGCTCTCGACCTCGAACGGGCTGATGCGGTAGCCCGCGCTCAGGATCACGTCGTCGGCACGCCCGACGAACCAGAAGTAGCCATCCTCGTCGCGCCGGGCGCGATCGCCGGTGTAGTACCACTCTCCTGCGAAGACTTCATTGGTCAGCGCCTCATCGCCGTAGTACCCATGGAACAACCCAACTGGGCGCCCCGGCTTGATCCGGACGCCGATATGCCCTTCCTCGCCCGGCGGCAGCTCCCGCCCCTCGTCGTCGATGATCGCCACGTCGAAGCCGGGCGTAGGCTTGCCCATCGCCCCGACCCGCACCGGCACCGGGGGGAAGTTGGCCACCAGCACCGCGCTCTCGGTCTGCCCGTAGCCGTCGCGGATGGTCATGCCGGTGGCCTCGCGCCAGGTCTCGATGACCTCCGGGTTCAGCGGCTCCCCCGCCCCGACGCAGCTTCGCAGGGCCGCCGGCTTGAAATTCGCGAGGTCCTCCAGCACCAGCATTCGGTAGACCGTCGGCGCGGCACAGAAGGAGGTGATCGGGTAGCGCTCCAGCGTCGCCAGGGTCTGCCCGGCATCGAACCGGCCGCGCGCGTCGTGGATGAAGAGGGTTGCCCCGACCGACCAGGGGCCGAACAGGCTGCTCCAGGCGGCCTTGGCCCAGCCGTTGTCCGACAGGTTCCAGTGGAGGTCCCCCGGCCGAAGGTCGAGCCAGAACCGCCCGGTGACGAGGTGCCCGATCGGGTAGGACGCATGGGTGTGGAGCACCATCTTCGGGTGCGCCGTCGTGCCGGAGGTGAAGTAGAGCATGCACGGGTCGTCGCTCCGGGTACGGACCGGCGTGAAGTCCGCAGATGCCTCGGCCAGCGCGGCGTCGTAGCTGATCCACCCGTCCCGCTCGCCGCCGACGACGATCGGCACCGTGAGGGTCGGACAGGATCCGGCGACTTCGTCCACCCGCGCCGCCACCTCCGGATCGGTGATGATCCCCTTGGCGCCGCTGGCGTTGATGCGGTACTCCAGGTCGCGCGGGCGGAGGAGCGTCGTCCCGGGCAGGGAGATCGCCCCGACCTTCATGATGCCCAGGATCGCTTCCCACCACTCCGGCACGCGCGGCAGGACGACGAGCACCCGGTCGCCCGGCCCGATGCCATGCTGCCGCAGCGCGCTCGCCAGGCGGTCGGAGCGCTGGGCGAACTCGGCGAAGGTGATGGTCCGCTCACGCCCCTCATGGTCGATGTGCACCATACCCGGACTTGCCGGGTCCGCCGCCCACTTGCCGATGGTATCGACGGCGAAGTTGTAGTACTCGGGGACATCCCAGCGGAACGTCCGCCGAGCCTCCTCGTAGTCGCGCATGTTGGGTTCAACGCTGGGTGCAGACGCCATCGGAGCCTCCTTCGCTGCGTGGGATCGAGGAAGAGCACATCACTCGAGGTACGCCATGGTCTACCCTCGGCGTAGCTCGCGCGTCTGACTGTACGGATCGCTCAGCTTCATGGTAGCGAGCAGCGAGAAGTGCGTCAAACGGACACAGGGAGATTTGATGATCCGGTTTGCGGGAAAGCGAAGGGCTCGCGGCGGGCTGGGGGTTGTCGGCGCATCGACTGGTGGTGCACAGCGGTAGCGCGCTGGGGAGAGGCAGCACTCACGTCCAGGTGATAGGGTCTCCGCCGCGCGGCATGTGCCCGGGGCTAAAGCCGCCGGGCACGTACCACGGCGCGGGGATCTGCACGCCACCGATCCCCGCACACACCACTGCGCGGAACCCTCCCACCACCCGACTCGGGGACACACGCCAAGACGCCACCGTATGACCACGTCCAGGCCAAACCGACCGAATTGGGTGGCACGCAACTTGCATGTTCGTATTGGACCGCTATTCGCGGTCGCTTAGATTGCACTCCAGGCTTCACCTGCCCAGCGGGAACAGGGCGCCCATACGGGAGCCCTGTTCTCGCTTAAGCGTTGTCCGATTACGGTGTGGCTAGCCGCCCTCCGCGGTACGCGGGGTGTCGCCGAGTGGCAGACGTTCGCCCCGGTTCCCGTCCACGGGGTGGATGAGGGTGACGCTGCGCGGGTAGGGCGCGCTGATCCCGGCCTCGGTAAAGGCGTCCTTGATGCGGCGGCGCAGTTCGCGCTGCACACGCCACTGCTCCATCGGCTTGGTCTTGACCAGGAGGCGCAGCTTCACCTGCGACGCCTCCAGCGCCTCGACGCCCGTGATCTCCCCAGGCCCCAGCACGGCGTCCCCCACGACCGGATCCTCCTCGAGCCCGGCGACGAGCCTCTGCAAGATCCCGATGACCTTGTTCAGGTCGGCGTCGTACGGCACCGCGACATCGACGACGGCGCGCGACCAATCCTTGGTCATGTTGGTCACCGTGCGGATGTCGCCGTTCGGCACGACGATGAAGGAGCCGTCGACCGCGCGGAGACCCGTGCGGCGCAGGCTGAGCTGCTCGACCACGCCCGAGGCATCGCCGATCTGGACCACGTCGCCCACGCCGTACTGGTTCTCGAAGAGGATGAAGAAGCCGCCGATGAGGTCCTTGATCAGGCTCTGTGCGCCGAGGCCGATGGCGATGCCGGCGATCCCGGCGCTCGCCAGCAGCGGCGCGATGTTAACGCCGAGTCTGCTCAGCACCATCATGCCGGCCACGATCAGAATCAGCATGCGCCCGGCCGACTCGATCACGTTGGCCAGGGTGTTTGCCTTGCTGGCCAGCTCACGTGGTGGCGTGTCGGCGCGCTCCATCACCCGGCTGACGGTCCGGCGCACGGCCGAACGGAGCAGGCGCAGCAGCACGAGGCTGAGCACGACGATCATCAGGATCTGGATCGCCGGGCCGATGGCACGCGCACCCAGGTCGAGTGCCAGCGCAACCAGCCGGTCGGTACGGTCGCTCACTTCTTGAACGGACTCGTCGATCGCGGACGCGACGAGGGGCGCGATCAGCACAGGTGTCCCCCTCCCTGTGGTGGCCGATCTCGCGGAGCATAGCGTACCGGACGGACCCGACGCCCGCCAAGCACACGTGTGCCAGAGAGGAACAGCGGCGAGGCCGATCGCCTCGCCGCGTGCGCCAGGACTATCAGGGGGTCTTCGGATGACGTTCGGGGTAATTACTCCGCGCCGGCCATGCGCACCGGGATCGTCTTCGGCCGCGCAGCGTCGACCTTGGGGAGCTGGATCGAGAGGATACCGTTCGAGAACTGGGCAGTGGCCCGCTCGGAATTGACGGCCGTCGGCAGCCCGATCGTCCGCGCGAAGGAGCCGAAGCGCCGCTCGCGCATGAGCCAGCGGGTGCCCTCCGGTTCGCGGTCCTTGAACTCGCCGCTGATGCGCAGCGTGTCGCCCAGGACCGAGATCTCGACGTCAGCCGGCTCCACACCCGGCAGCGCGGCCAGCACCACGTAGGCGTCGTCCGTCTCCTTGACGTCGACCGGCACGTCGGCGGTGATGGCGGTGAACCCTGGCCGGGGTCGCGTCAGGCCGTCCTCCAGGAGCGTGTGCATGGCGTCGCGTAGCGTGACGAGGTCGCGCCACGGATCCCACCGGTTGGTGGCCATCGGCCTGCCCTCCTTCGTTACGTCCCTTCGTTAGCACTCTCCACCGGAGAGTGCTAACGGGAGTATAACCGCGGTCCGCCTCCCCCGACAACCGCGGTCGCTGGAACCGTGGTACCGTAACGCATGCAGCCAGACGGCTTATCAGGGCGGGACCGTGGCCATGGATCGACCCACCGCTCCCCGGCGGCGCGCCGCGACTCTGCGCGCCTACCGCGATCTGCCGCACCCGTGGGCGGTGCTGCTCGTGATCGCCGCCCTCGCCCTCTTTGGCTTGCTGGCGACCAGGGGGCACCCCGACCCGCTTCGCTTCTCCCTCCTCCTCATCTCAGCCCTGGGCGGGCAGATCGCCATCGGCGCGCTGAACGAATACTGTGACCGCGAGCTGGACGCCGCGGTCGGCCGCGCCAAGCCGATACCTGCCGGCCTTATCTCCCCCCGAGCCGCGCTCGTGGTGACAATCGGGGGCTTGGCGCTGATGCTGGTAGCCGGGGCGCCGCTCGGACTGCTGCCCCTCGGGCTGGTCGTCCTCGGCACCGGCGCCGGCCTCGCCTACGACCTCTGGCTCAAGCCAACTCGCTGGTCCTGGGTTCCGTACCTCGTGGCACTGCCGCTGCTGCCGATCTGTGCCTGGGTCACCCTGGCTCGGTTCGACCCGCGCCTGCTCCTCCTCTACCCCCTCGGCGCGCTCATGATCCTCGCCGTCCACCTGGCCCAGTCGCTCCCCGACGCGACCAGCGACCGCGCCGCCGGGGCCGGCACCCTCGTCGCCCGGCTCGGCCGGGACCGGGCGCTCGCCGCCTGCCTGGGAACGGCCGCACTTGGCGCCGCGCAGGTAGCCATCGCCGCCCCATGGCTCACGGACCGGCCATTGCCCGCGCTGATCGCGGCCGGGGCCGTGCTCATCGCGCTGGGTGCCGCCCGCCTGGCGCACCCACGCGCCCCGGGCCGCGTTGAGCACCACCTCTTCAAGATCGTCGGCGCCGCGGCCGTTGCCCTGGGGTTCGGGTGGCTCGTGGCCCTCGGCGTCTGACCTCGTGCCCGGTTGCCCGGCGCCCGGTTCCCCCGTACCATCGCGCCGACGATCACTGAGGGCACACCGGGAAGGACACGAAAGGTGCAGCGCTACCGCATCGCCGTCATCGCCGGGGACGGGATCGGCCGGGAGGTCATCCCGGCGGGCAAGGCCGTCCTCGAAGCCGCCGTGGCCGGGTCGGCCGAGCTGGTCTGGACCGATCTCCCCTGGGGTAGTGATTACTACCGTGAGACCGGCGCGATGATGCCCGCCGACGGGATCGAGACCCTCAAGGGGTTCGACGCCATCTACCTCGGCGCCGTCGGCGATCCGCCCCACATCCCCGACCACGTCACCCTCTGGGGCCTGATGCTCCCCATCCGCAAGGCGCTCGACATGCACGTCAACGTCCGGCCGATCCGCCTGCTGCCGGGCATCACCGGCCCGCTGCGGGACAAAGGGCCGGCCGACATCGACATGATCTTCGTCCGCGAGAACACCGAGGGTGAGTACGCCGGCGTCGGCGGGCGCATCCACGTCGGCACGCCGTACGAGGTCGCGCTGCAAACGGCGGTCTTCTCCCGCTTCAACGTCGAACGCGTCGTCCGCTACGCCTTCGAACTGGCGCGCACCCGCAGGCGGCACCTAACCAGCGTCACTAAGAGCAACGCGCAGCAGTACAGCATGGTCTTCTGGGACGAGGTGGTCGCATCCGTGGCCGCGGACTACCCCGATGTCGAGGTCCAGTCGCTGCTGGTCGACGCGGCGGCGGCGCTGATGGTCCGCGCCCCGGAGCGGTTCGACGTGGTGGTCGCCAGCAACCTCTTCGCCGACATCCTGACCGACCTGGGAGGCGCACTGATGGGCAGCCTGGGGCTGGCCCCTAGCGCCAACCTCGCAGCCGACCCGGCGCACCCCTCACTCTTCGAGCCGATCCACGGGAGCGCCCCCGACATCGCCGGGCGAGGAGTGGCCAACCCGCTCGGCGCCATCTGGGCCGGCGCGATGATGCTGGAGCACCTGGGCGAGGCGGACGCCGCCGCACGGGTCATGCGCGCCATCGAAGCCACCACCGCCGAGGGCACAACCCTCACCCCCGACCTCGGCGGCACGGCGTCCACCGAACAGGTCGCCGAGCGCGTGATCGCTCACATGTCCGCAGGCTGAGGCGCGCAGGCAGGAGCGGCGGTTTCACTGGGCCACGCAACGGCGGAATCCCGCAGGACGGTGGATTGGTTCCATGCCGGAGGCCGTTCGCTAGAACGGTGGTGCGAAGGATCCCGCGCCGAGGCGGCGACCCGGGGCGAAAGGCGCCGGGCTGACAAGGAGAGCTGGCTGACGCCGCTATTTTTGGAGTGCGGCGGCAGTCGCGCCCCAGGGTCGGGTGGTGGGAAGATTCCCGCGCGGTGGCACGTGCCCGGGGCTCAAGCCACCGGGCTGGGAAGCGAAGCCCACTGAAGGGGCTGGGGACGCCGGGCATGGCGGGCTGCCGGATCGGACACGCCGGAATGTCGCCATCGCAGCCCCTTCAGTGGGCTTACCCCTACTCAGCCCGGCGGCTTGAGCCCCGGGCACGCGCCGACCTACGAAACCAGGCCTACCGCGTCCCCTGCAAGCCCAGGATACCTGCGGCTTGGCGGAGCATCTCGCGGGCGTCGGTGACGTCGCGACCTGCTTCGGCGGCGGAGATGAGTTGCTCGGCCATCTCGCGCAGCACCTGGATACCGGTCGGGGTGTCGAGGTCGTCGCCGATGGCGTCGATGAAGGCGCGGTGGGTATCGGCAACATCGAGCGCCGGACCGCTCCCGCCCGGGACGCGCACGGCGCGGCGGAGCAGATCGGCCAGCGGCTCGAAGCGTGCCGGACCGTCGTCCTGGTACTCGAACGACTCGCGATAGTGGTTGCTGAGGAGGTAGAGTCGCAGCGCGTCGGCCGTGTGGTCGCGAAGGACATCGCGCACCAGCACCAGGTTCCCCAGCGACTTGCTCATCTTCTCGCCCTGGTACCGGACCATGGCTACGTGGACCCAGAAGCGCGAGAACGGCGCCTTCTGCGTGAAGCCCTCGGTCTGGGCGATCTCGCTCTCATGGTGAGGATAGATCAGGTCGCCACCGCCGCCGTGGATGTCGATCTGCGGGCCGAGGTAGCGGTAGGACATCGCGCTGCACTCGATGTGCCATCCGGGCCGACCGGGTCCCCACGGGCTGTCCCAGGCAGGCTCACCGGGTTGCTGCGCCTGCCAGAGGATGAAGTCGAGCGGGTTCTCCTTGCGGGGATCGTTGGGGTCGGCGCCACGCTCGGCCGAGAGGGCGATCATCTCCTCGGTGCTGCATCGACAGAGCTGCCCGTAGTCGGAGTCGGTGGCCACGCGGAAGTAGACGTTGCCGTCGCGCACGTAGGCCATGCCGCGCTCGACCAGCGTCGCGACCATCTCGATGATGGTCGGGATCTCTTCGGTGGCCCGGGGGTAGACCGCGGGCGGGAGAACGTTGATGCCGTTCAGGTCCTCCTGGAACTGCCGGATGTAGCGGTCTCCCAGGCGGTCCCAGGGCTCGCCGACCTCGCGCGCCTTGCGCAGGATATCGTCGTCGATGTCGGTGACGTTCTGAACGTACTTCACCCGCCAGCCGAGGTACTGGCAGAAGCGGTTAATGACATCGAAGGTCAGGTACGTCATGGCATGGCCCATGTGCGTGGTGTCGTAGGGCGTGATGCCACAGACGTACATCCGGACGGTATGGCCGTCGAGCGGCGTGAACTCTTCCTTGCGCTGCGTCAGCGAGTTATAGAGACGCACGACCCCCTCCTCCTCAACCCGAGACTCTCTCCCGACCCCACAAGCCCATATGCTACCATCCCGATCACGTTCCTGAACGCCCAACACCACGGCAGCCGGTCGCATTCCCTGACGATCCCGTGAGGCGGCGATTCCCCATCGCCGGGAGCCGGCTGGTGTGGTCTACAATGGCGGGCACAGACGATGCAGGGCAATCGCAACGTCACCCGGCTCCGGCAGCCGGCGGACGGAAGGGGTGAGGCATGACCATCGCAGTCGGCCAGACCGCGCCGGATTTTACCGTCATCACCACGGATCGCAAGCAGGTACGGCTCTCGGAGCTGGTCCAGGACCGCCCGGCCGTCCTGGCATACTACTACTTCGCGTTCTCCAGCGGCTGAGCCAACGAGATGTCCTCGCTGCAGGACAGGATCGACGAGTTTCGTCGGTCGGGGGTCGAGGTCTACGGGTTGAGCGTTGACACGCATTTCGCCGCTGCGGCCTGGGCGAAGGAGCTGGGCATCACCTTCCCGATGCTGAGCGACTTCAACCGCGAAGGAATGACCGCCCTCGGGATCATGATCGACGAGTTCACCGGCTACCGCGACGTCTCGCACCGGGCGATCATCATCGTCGATCGCGACCGCACGGTGCGCTACGTAGATGTCGCACCGATCCGAGAGCTGCCCGACCCGGATGCGGCCCTGAACGCAGCGCGTGCCCTGGCCCACGGGTGAGGCCGGGAACGACAGCAACACTGCCTGACCGATGACCCGTGACGCATCACGCATGACGCATCACGCGTCACACGCCCCGGGGCGAGACTGCCATGTCACGCAGAGCATCGAAGCACCGGCAGAAGCGACGTCAACGGGTCGGCGCCTGGCTCCAGCGGTGGGTGTTCACCCTAGGAGGCAGGGTGGCCCTGCTGCTGGGATGGATCGTCCTGGTCACGCTCACGGGCAGCACGCTGCTCTACTTCGGCCTGGACGCCTTTCCCTCCTACAGCGATGCGCTCTGGTGGACGATGGACCACCTGTTCGATCCCGGCGCGCTCAGCGAGGATCAAGGGTGGACCCAGCGCATCGCGGGACTCGCCCTCGTGGCCGCCGGGTTGATCATCCTGGTCGGCATACTCGTCACGCTCGCCACCGAGGTCGTCGACCGTTCGCTCGAACGTCTGGCCAGCGCGGACCTCCCGGTGGAAGCGCACCAGCATCTCCTCTTCGTCGGCTGGGACGACACCACTCCGGACATCTTCCAGACCCTCGACTACCTCCGGAATCACCTCGTGGCCGGGGCACAATCGCCCTTCAGGAGCATCGTCGTGCTGGCACCGGACAGCCTGCGCGACCGGCGTGCCCAGATTCAGAGTACGCTGCGCCAGGCGATCCCCTCGATCACGACGCAGGTTGCCTTCGGGAACGTGCTGCAGCCGGACAGCTACGAGCGCACCGCGGCGCAGG
>NZ_JADGHZ010000291.1 GCF_019683595.1 Sphaerobacter sp.
GGGGGGGTAGGTGAGGACCGCTTTGCCGCCGGGGGGGGGGCGGGGCTTGGGGCCGGGCGGCCGGGGACGGACGCCGGGTCGTGCGCCAGAAACGACCCGGCCAGGCCCCTCCGCAAGTGTCGCCCTACTCGACCCAGACCTTCTCCATCCAGGTCAGCGCGTCGCGGTAGCCCATCGCCGGGAGGTCCTTGGTGCGCGTGCTCATCGCCTGGATCTCTTCCGGGTAGTAGAGATAGACGACGGGCACATCCTCGGCGAGCTTCCGCTGCAGCTCGTGGTACAGCTCGATACGGCGCTGCTCGTCTGGCTCGCTCCGGGCCTTGACGATCAGGTCGTCGATCTCCGGGTTCTTGTAGGCCCACCAGTTCGAGGACGACTCGCTGTGGTAGTGGTCGTACAGATCCGCGTCGGGCGGGGTGATCCACCACTCCATGAGCAGGTCGTATTCGAGGTTGTGGTACATGTCGAGGTGCACGGGCCAGTCGACGATTTCCAGAGTGACCTGGATACCCAGCTTCTGGTACTCCTGCTGGGCGTAGGTGATCACCTGCTCCATGGCCGGGTAGCCCTTGGGGCCGTTGAACCGGATGGTGAGCTTCTCCCCCTGAGCGTTGGTCAGGATGCCGTCCGAGCCCTTCGTCCAGCCGGCCTCCTCCAGCAGGGCGGCCGCCCGCTCCGGATCATAGTCGTAGGTCGGGACGTCCGGGTTGTAGTACGGGCCAAGCAGCGGGTTGATCGGCCCGGTCGCCACCTTGCCATGACCCTTGAGCACCTGGTCGACGATTGCCTGCCGGTTGATGGCGTAGACCAGGGCCTGCCGCACGCGGACATCCTGCATCTTCGGGCTCGAATGGTTGATGGCGAAGAAGTAGTAGTTGACCTGCGGCACGTAGCGGATCTCGACGTTGTCGACCCCGCTGAGCGCGTCGATCTGCGCCGGCTCGATGACGGTGAAGTCGATCTCGCCCGAACGCACCTGCGCCACCCGCGCATTGCCATCAGGGATGATCTTGAAAATGATGCCGTCCAGCAGCGGGGCGCCCTCGAAGTAGTCGGGGTTCGCCTCGACCGCCAGGTGGCTGCCCTGGACGAACTCCTGGAACTTGAATGGGCCGGTCCCGATGGGCTTCCGCAGGAACTCGGCAGGCTCGTTGAGGTCCTGGCCCTCCAGCAGGTGCTTGGGCACGATCGGCTTGTTGTAGCCGAGCATGATCGGGAGCGACGCGAATGGGTACTTGAGGACGAACTTCACCGTCTGATCGTCGACGACCTCGGTGCTGTCGATCGAGCTGACCACCCCGCGACCGGAGGCGTTCACGTTCGGGTCGAGGACGGCATCCATGGTGAACTTGACGTCCTCGGCCGTCAGCGGCTGGCCGTCGTGCCAGGTCACACCCGACTTGAGCTTGAACGTGTACTCGGACAGGTCCGAGGCCGCCTCCCAGGACTCGGCCAGGTCGGGAACCACCTCGATGGCGTCACCCTCGAGCCGGTACTGGACCAGACAGTTGTAGATGGTCTTATTGACGAGAATGTCGGTCAGCGCGCCCGGGGCCGTGATCGGGTAGGCGGTCGGGTTTGCGGTGATCGCCATCCGCCAGACGCCACCCTTCTTGGCCTCGCCACCGCCGCTGCCGGGGGTGCCTTCCGCCGACGGCGTGCTGCCGGCGCCGCTCCCGCTGCTGCCGCTCCCGCTACTGCCGCCACTCGGCGCGGTCGTCGGACTCTCGGAGCCACCGCCGCAGGCCGCCAGGATTCCGGCCCCCGCGATGCCCAGGCTGCCGAGCGCGGCCATGCGGAGCACGCGCCGGCGCGACACCGGCGTTCCCCCGCGCCGCAACTCATCGACCACCCGTTCGATCTCCATCATCTCCCCCTGTTCCTAACTAACCAAGGGAACGCACACTCTGTGAGGCGCCGGACTGACCGAGTGCGTACTCGGCGAGGCGCCGCGAGATCTCTCGGCCGGCCCACAAGACCGCCTCGATCGTAGGCCCCTGCTGCTCGGGGCCGAGACGAAACGTCGGGGCGGCAATGCTGATACCGGCGATCACCTGACCGGTGTGATCGTGGACGGGCGCTGCGATGGAGCAGACGCCGGGGTCCAGCTCCTCGATGCTGACGACGTAGCCCTGCCGCCGGATCCGCTCCAACTCGGCGCGGAGGGCGTCAGGGTCTGTGATGGTCCGCTCGGTGTACCGCGGGAGCGGGGTGTGGTCGCGCAGGTAAGCCTCAATGCTCTCGGGCGGTGAGTACGCCAGGAGCAGTTTGGGCGACGACCCGGCGTGCAGCGCGAACCGGGCCCCGGCCCGCGCGGTGATGCGCAGCCGCTGCGCGCTCTCCCGCTTGTCGATGCAGATCGCATAGTGGTGATCCAGCCGTGTGGTCAGGACGACTGTCTCCCTGGTCCGCTCCGCCAACTGATCCAGCACCGGCGCCGCGATGTGCACCAGGCTTGTGCCATGCACAGCGACTGCCGCGAGATCGATCAGGCGTGGTCCGAGCCGGTACGCCTTTGTCTCCGGGTCCTGGACCACGAAGCCGGAGGGCATGAGCGTCTGCAGGATGCGGAACACCTGATTCTTGGTCAGGCCCGTCATCGCGCTCAAGTCCGTGACCCCGAAGCGGTGCGGCGGCTGGAGGAAGGCACAGAGGAGATCCGCGGCCCTGGCCACGCTCTCGATCCGGTACTTAGTGGCGGTTGTCAGCACCTACGACCCCGTGTGTTTTATTCTGCATAACACGGTTATAATTATGGCTGGAGTATAGAGAGTTCGATGCCGGGCTGTCAAGTACCCGGCTCGCGACAGCGGCGCTGAAAGCGAGCTCCTTCGTGTGATCCCGAGCGGAGCAGGAGGCGGCGACTCACCGCGCCCGGCGCAGCGACGGATGACCGCAGCGCGAGCGTGGGGGCGGGGAGAGGAAATGCGTTCGTCAATGTTCGTAGGCGGGCTGAGACGAACGCCGTCACTCAGGCGGAACGGAGTCCACGGGTCGGGGGGGGGGCCCCCGCGGGCGCGCACCCCCGCCCCCCCCCCCCCCCCCCCC
>NZ_JADGHZ010000292.1 GCF_019683595.1 Sphaerobacter sp.
ATCGGCGCCGCGCTGGAGCAGCTCGCGGCATTCTGAGGGACCACCCCTCACCCCCCTACCCCCTCTCCCACAAGGGGAGAGGGGAGCGGAGAACGCCTGAAGTGCTGCGTGCTCCGTCTTTTCGTTCTTCTCCCCTCTCCCTTTGTGGGAGAGGGGCCGGGGGTGAGGGGGCAACCACCAGCCTTGCCCGGGAAGGAGATCGCGCGTTATGTCCACAACCCGTCACGGCACTGTGGTCCGGCTCCCCAAGCTCGGCGAGAGCGTCACCGAGGGCACGATCGGTACCTGGCTGAAGCAGGTGGGCGACCGGGTCGAGAAGTACGATCCCCTGGTCGAGATCACGACCGACAAGGTCAATGCGGAGGTTCCCTCGCCGGTGAGCGGCATTCTGACCGAGATCCGCGCGGCGGAGGGAGACACCCTTCCGGTCGGTGCCGAGATCTGCGTCATTGCGGAGGAGGGCACTGAGGCCCCCACCGCCGAGGCGGCACCCGAGGTCGGCGCCGCGGCCCAGGACGGCATCAACGGCGGGCTGGCCGCTGGTCCCGCACCCGGGCGCGCCCCGAAGCGGACCGGCCGGGAGAGCGCCGAGGAGTTGCTGCGGACCCGTTCGTCACCCGCGGTGCGGCGCATTGCCGAGGAGCACGGAATCGACATCTCCCAGGTACCCGGCACTGGTCTGAGCGGCCGTGTCACCAAGCAGGACATCCTGCGCTACATCGCGGCGCGTGAGGCCCAGCCCGCCGCAGCGGCAGCGCCGGAGCGTGAGGCGACGGCCGTCGACGCCGCCGCGGCCGCGATTCAGGAGACCGCCGCGCCACCGAAGCCGGCCGAGGTCGCCGTCCAGCCGGAAACCCCCGCCCTGCGCCCCGCGGCCGAGATCCCGGCCGAGCAGGCGGAGATCCCGATTTGGGAGGGCGACCAGATCGTTCCGGTCACGCCGATGCGCAAGCAGATCGCCGCGCACATGGTGCGCAGCGAGCGCACCGCCCCGCATGTCACCCTCTGGATGGAAGTGGACATGTCGGGCGTGGTCGAGGCCCGCGCGCGGGCACAGGAGCGCTTCCGCCAGGAGGAGGGCTTCGAGCTGACCTTCCTCCCATTCGTCGTCAAGGCCGTCGTCCACGCGCTGCGCGAGCACCCGCGCGTGAACGCAGTCTGGGACGAGGACCGCATCATCCTGCGCAAGGCGATCAACATCGGCATCGCGGTCGGGATGGAGGACGGGCTGATCGTCCCGGTCATCAAGAACGCCGACGAGAAGAGCATCGTGGGGCTGGCACGCGCCATCCGCGACCTGGCCACGCGCGCCCGCAACGGGCAGCTCACCCTGGACGACGTCCAGGGCGGCACCTTCACGGTGAACAACCCCGGCACGTTCGGCACCATCCTCTCGACGCCGATCATCGTCCAGCCGCAGTCAGCCATCCTCAGCACCGAGGCGGTGGTCAAGCGCCCGGTCGTGATCGACGACGCGATCGCGATCCGGCCGATGATGAACCTCTCACTCTCGTTCGACCACCGGATCCTCGACGGGCTGGCCGGGGCACGCTTCCTCGCCACCGTCAAGCAGTGGCTCGAAGCGTTCCGCCCCGACACCCCGCTCTACTGACCCACCATCCCGGCCCAGGCGACGTGCCCGGGCCGGATGCCATTACGAGCGCCGGCACGATGCCGGCGCTCTTGCCTCTTGCCGCCCCCGGCCGGATCGTCTAGCCTGCTGCCGGCAGACCATCAGTCGAGCGAACGGAGGAAGCTGGGCCATGAGCGGGCAGGGTGCAGGCGAACGATTCGATCTGGTCATCCGGGGCGGCGACGTTCTCGATCCCGGCGCAGGCATCGAGGGCCGCTACGACCTCGGCATCCGCGACGGCCACGTCGCGGCGATCGAGCCGGCGATCGACCCCGCCAGTGCGGAGGGCGTGATCGACGCCACCGGTCAGATCGTCACACCGGGCCTGGTGGACCTGCACACGCACATCTATTGGGGCGCGACCTACTGGGGGATCGAGGCCGACCCGGTAGCGGCACGCAGCGGCGTGACCACCTGGCTCGACGTCGGCTCGGCCGGCGCCTACTCTTTCCCCGGATTTCGCCGTTACATCGCGGAACCCAGCCGCTGTCGCGTCTTCGCGCTGCTCAACCTCTCGTCGATCGGCCTGATCGCCCCTACCTGGGAGTTCGCCAACCCCGACTATTGGGACGTGGATCTCGCCGCCAAGATCGTCGAGGCCAACCGCGACATCATTCTGGGGATCAAGGCCCGCATTGATCGGAACACCACGCGTGGCGTCGGCGTCCGCCCACTGGAGCGAGCGCGGGAGCTGGCCGACCGAGTCGGGCTGCCGCTCATGGTCCACATCGGCTGGGGCCCGCCCACCATCGACGAGGTCGCGGCCTACCTGCGTCCCGGCGACATCCTCACCCACTGCTTCACCGGGGGTGACATGCGCATCCTCGGGGAGGACGGCCGGATCCTGCCGGTGATCCGTGACCTCCAGGAGCGCGGCCTGATCCTCGACATCGGGCACGGCACCGGCTCCTTCAGCTTCGCCGTGGCCGAGGCGATGCTGGAGCAGAGCATCCTACCCGACACCATCTCCAGCGACATCCACCAGCTCGCCGTGCAGGGCCCGATGTACGACCTGCCGACCACGCTCTCGAAGTTCCTCGCCCTCGGCATGAGCCTGTCTGACGTGATCGTGCGTGCGACCGCACGCCCGGCCGCCGCGATCCGCCGCCCCGACCTCGGCACTCTCCGCGTGGGCTCAGTCGCCGACATCGCGCTCTGGCGGCTGGAGGAGGGGGACTTCGTCTTCCACGACGTCGGGATGGACGAGCGCCGCGGCACCCGCCGCCTGGTCAACACGCTGACGCTGGTCGACGGGCAGATCCTGCCGCGTCTCCCTGAGCGCCCACCGCACGTCTGGGCCGTCCTGCCCGAGCACCAGCGGAGGTGAGGCAGGTGCGTCATGCGTCATTCTCCCCTCTCCCACAAGGGGAGAGGGGCCGGGGGTGAGGGGGAC
>NZ_JADGHZ010000293.1 GCF_019683595.1 Sphaerobacter sp.
GACCTACACCACCACCGGCCAGTTCACCGCCAAGGCCAAGCCGACCAGCCTCTACACCCGCGTCCTCGAGCACCACCCCGCCACCCGCCTTGCCCTCATGGGCGCGGCCCTCGTAGCGGGCTGGTCCCTGGCTCGCCGCCTGGGGCGGTAGTCACCTGCCCACGCAGCGACGAGCGCTTCCATTCGCCGGATGCGAGCCTTGATCTCGCTTACCAGATCCCAAGCCCCGCGCACGTGAGTGCTCATGTCCAAAGCGATCATCGTACTTGGCGATGTGCTTGCTCGCCGCATCGTCACCGCCAGACACCTGGTCGCACTGTGGACGGCGGGCCTGATCTGACGAGACTAGATTTGTTTGTGAACGTACACCTGTGCTACCATCTGTGGCACAAGAACTAATGTTCGGCGCTACATGTGGTAGGAGGAGCGGTCCATGGTAGGCGATGAACATTCGTCTCCAAGGAGATCCACGCGAGGAACCACGCTCTTGGGAGCCGCGGTAGTTCTTGTCCCCGTCGGCGTGCTGACCATCCTTGCCATCTACGCCCCCGACGTCGTCCTGGCACTGGCATCGCCGATCATCCTGGGAGGACTCGGGGTGTGGCAACTCCAGGCTCAGCTAAAGGCCAACCGGGAGATGCAGGCCGCGCAGGCTCTTCGAGAGCGGAAATCGCGGGTCTATAGCCAGTTCGTTGACCTCCTCATTAAGCAAATGCTGGCAGAAAAGCAAACGGAGAAAAAACAAGCACGGAACGGGAAGCACAATGGACAGAAACTAGCACTGGAACGGGCCACTCCGAGTTCCGCCACAAAGCGCGACCCCGACCCAGCCCTCATCCGACACCTAACCCACCTCATGGGAGAGATGGTCGTGTGGGGATCAGACGGTGTGCTCAAGAAGTGGGGAGAGTTCAAGAAGTTAGGGGCCGGCGTGGCAATGAATGACGCGGCACGGAGAGAGCAGGGATTGCGCCTCGCTAGAAAGCTTGCCGAGATACTCCTGGAGATCAGACGAGACTTAGGACACATGAATGAGGGGTTCTGCGCGGATGACGTACTCCGCCTGTTCATCAACGATTGGGACGAAGTCCTACAGACAGTCACAGATGATGCAGGTCAACGGTCGAATGGGCCTGTGACCACGCCCCAGAGGGACCACCGATGAATTAACCAATCATTTCCCCAACCAGCAACGCCTTCTCGTCTTAGCCAACTGGTTGTACGAGCGCCTGCCTCAACCGCCACCCGGCCTCAGAATCCAGCGCCTACGACAGTTCATAGCGACTAAGTGACAGGTGCCAGTCGCCTAGCGCCCGAACAGCTCAAAATATACAAACGACGCGGGGTTTCGGCCCCGCGTCGTCTTCTTCTATTGATGGTGCCGGTGGGCGGATTCGAACCACCGACCAAGGGCTTATGAGTCCCCTGCTCTACCGCTGAGCTACACCGGCGCTCAGAGCGCCAGTAAGTGTAGCAGGCGCTCGCGTTCACGTCAAACTGAGTTCCGCCGGCACGCTACGGTGTCCGAACAGTCCGTACGTCCGCAGATCGGGTGGTACAATCGGCCTCAGGAATCTGAATCGCAGGGAGGGACGAGCCGGTTTGGTGTGGGAGCCGTCTTCCGTGGGCGTGGATCTGCTCCGCGGGTTGAATGAGGCGCAGCAGCGCGCCGTGACGATCACTGAGGGCCCGGTCCTTGTCGTCGCCGGGCCGGGCAGCGGCAAGACACGGGTGCTGACGCACCGTGTCGCCTACCTCATCGACCAGCGGGGCGTCTCGCCGTGGAATATCCTGGCCGTCACCTTCACCAATAAGGCCGCACGCGAGATGCGCGAGCGCCTGGAGGTTCTGGTCGGACCCGAGCGCGCCCGGCAGCTCACCGTCGGCACCTTCCACGCACTCTGCGTCCGCATCCTCCGCCGCGACGGCCACCTCATCGGCCTCGACCCGCGCTTCACCATCTACGACGATGCCGACCAGATCGACGCGGTGCGGCAGGCGCTCAAGGCGCTCAACCTGGATCCGAAGCAGTTTCCGCCGCGGCCGATCCTGAACCGCATCTCCGCCGCCAAGAGCCAGGTGGTCGACCCGGCGCGCTTCGCCGAGCAGGTCGAGACCTACTGGGAAGAGATCGTCAGCCGCGTCTACCCGCGGTACCAGGAGATCCTGCGCCGTAACCGGGCGCTCGACTTCGACGACCTCCTGGTGGAGACGGTCCGGTTATTCGACGAGCAGCCCGAGGTCCTCCGCCGCTATCAGGACTGGTATCGCTACATCCTGGTCGATGAGTACCAGGACACCAACCACGTCCAGTACCTGCTTGTCCACGCCCTGGCGGCCGGGCACCGGAACCTGTGCGTCGTCGGTGACCCCGACCAGTCGATCTACGGCTGGCGGCAGGCCGACATCCGCAACATCCTGGAGTTCAAGCGCGACTTCCCCGATGCCGCCGAGGTGCACCTGGAGTTGAACTACCGCTCCACCGGCGTGATCGTCGAGGCCGCCGACCAGGTGATCCGCGCCAACACGCAGCGCATCCGCCGACAGCTCCGGACCGAGAACCCGCGCGGCGACCGGCTGGTCGTGCGCGAGGCCTACGACGAAGCCCAGGAGGCGCAGTTCGTCGTCGGCGAGATCCACCGTCTAGCTCAGTCGGGGCGCTACCGCTTCCGTGACATCGCGGTGCTCTATCGCACCAACGCTCAGAGCCGGCCGCTGGAGGAGGCGCTCATCCGAGCCGACATCCCGTACCAGCTTGTCGGCGGCACACGGTTCTACGAGCGGCGCGAGATCAAGGACGCGCTTGCGCTCCTGCGCCTGATCGCCAACCCGCGCGACGCGGTAAGCCTTCAGCGAGTCCTCGCCAACACCCCACTCGGCAAAGGGATCGGCGCGCGTACCCTGCAGGAGCTGGAGCGCTGGTCGACCGAGACGGGCCTGCCGATCTATACCGGTCTGGCCGCGCTCGCAGGCGAGAGCGACGCCCCCGCGCCGCCGGTCGGCACCCGCCCCGCGAAGCTGCTCGC
>NZ_JADGHZ010000294.1 GCF_019683595.1 Sphaerobacter sp.
CGCCCCGCCCCCCGGCGCCCCCGCCCCCCCCGGCTCCGCTCAGGATGACAAGGACGAGACGACGGACCGGTACATGTACCACAGTAATTCGTCAAACTCCATCAGCCGGCTTTCGTTGTCAGCCCGGCGGCTTTAGCCCCGGGCACGCGCAGACCGCGTACACCCAACGAATGCGTCAAACTCCATTCGCCCGGGCACGCGCCGTGACGCGGCGAACTTCCCGCCACCCATCCCGGCGACGGTCGGCAGCCGCACTAGCTGGCGGAGGCGGGCGGAAGACGGCGCGGCTGGTATGCCGGATGAACTCGTCAAACGTCATAGAAAACCGGGTGGGCGCGTGCCCACCCGGTTTGTGGTCGAGGTCGCGTCGCGGTCGGGAACTAGCCCTCGACCTTGAGCGTGCCCTCCATGCCGGACTCGCGGTGACCGGGGACCGTGCACCAGAACTGGTATTCGCCCGCCTCGTTGATCGTCACCGTGAAGGTCGCCGACTTGCCCGGGGCGACCAGTTCCGAGGTCTGCGGGTTGCCCGGGATCTCGATGTGCATGTCGTGTTCGACGGTGCCGTCGTTGACCAGGTTGAACGTGATCTCGCCGGTCTTGGCCTCGATGGTGGAAGGATCGAACTTGAACTCGGTCATCTTGACGGTGATCGCCCCTGCGGGCGCGTTGCCGCCGCCGTTGCCCTCGTTGTTGTTGCCACCACCTCCACATGCCGCCAGAGCGAGCATCAGCAGCGCCGCTGCTGCCACCAGCACCGTCACTCTAGCGATGCCGCGGGACCACACCTTCACAAGAGCCTCCCTTCTCTGACCCGACCTCTACCGGGCCAGAATCACACCTCTCGCCAGGTTGGGTTCCGGGCCGTATGCCCGGATAACTATAACCTGAACTTGCGCCAATTGCAGCCTCGGTGCCACACATCGCGGGGATTACGCTCCACGCCCGCCCCACGTCCGGCCACCGTCGCTGCTCCGGTAGAAGTAACCCTCCTGATCGACCACGGCCACCTGCTCCGGCTCGTCGGCACTGACGGCAACCGCCATCACCACCCCTTCGGGCGTCAGCGGCAGCCGTTCCCAGGCTCCGTCCGCCGAGCGGACCCAGACGCCGTCGTCGGTGCCGGCGTAGAGCGTGCCAGGGTTGGTGATGCTCGCTGCCAGCGACATGATCATCGCGCCGGGGCCGGGGAGAGACTGCCACGTCTTGCCACCGTCGCGGCTCTCGGTGAGCACATCGTCGACGCCTGCGTAGACATGCAGCGGGTCGTCCGGCGCGACCGCCAGCGGCAACATCCCGGCCACATCGCCCGGCGGCAGCGGGAGCTGCTCCCAGGTGAGCCCACCGTCCGCGCTGGTGAACAGCCCGGAAACCCCGACGGCGAAGGCATAGAGCCGGAGCGGGTCCGACGGGGCGACGGCGAAGCCGTGCAGGTCGTAGTCGGGCAGGTTCGTGGCCGGCTGTTCCCAGGTGGCACCTCCGTCGCGGCTAAAGACGAACAGGCCGTGGCCTGCCAGGTAGCGGTGCCGTGGGTCGCTCACGGCGATGCCGAGCTGCATCACGTCGGCATCGCGCACCACCGTATCCTGCCACGTCTTGCCACCATCCCGGCTCATTTTCATCCCCTGATGGTGGCCGAAGTACAGGGTTTGGGGGTCGGTCGGATCGAACGCCAGGGAATGGAAGTCGAGCGTATCGAACCGGTAAAGTGCGACACTGTCGCCGCGACCGAAGAACCACCACGCGGCCCCACCGATCAGTAAGAGCAGAACCGCTGCCACCGCGCTCCGGCGGAGCCAGGGCTGCCGCTGCGTCGTCGCCTGGCGCCGCGCCGCGCGGCGCGCGGCCCCCGGTGCGTGGCCGGTCCGTCTTTCTCGCCCAGACATCCGAGTGTTCGACTTCCTTGTTCCCAGCATGCCGACGACGCCCCGCGGCGCCGGCCCGCAGGCCGGCGCGAATCATAGCACCACGCCGGCGACAGCGCCCCGCCCAATTGGGTGGGATCGGGACAGGGGGTGTGCTTTCTGGTTCGTCGTTCGTCAGGGGCGCCGGCAGGATGCCTGCGCTTGCGCGGCTACGGCCCGCCGCCCGTGGAGTTGAGGATCTGACCGGTAACCCAGCGGGCGTCGTCGGTCGCCAGCCAGGCGATCAGGCGTGCGGCGTCGTCCGGCTGACCCCAGCGCCCCATCGGCTCCCGAGCCAGGACGGCGGCGTACGTCTCCGGGTCGGCATAGCCGGTATCGGTCGCTCCGGGATTCACGGTGTTGACGGTGATGCCGCGGGGGGCGAGGTGCGCCGCCAGGCTTTGGGTGAGCTGATGGAGCGCGCCCTTTGAGGCGACGTAGGCCAGCTCGCCGGGCATCGGGCCGAGGTGCTGCCCGGAGGTCATCAGGATGACGCGGCCCCCCGGCCGGGAATCGTCGTGCCGGGCGGCCCACGCCTGCACCAACAACAGCGTCGCCCGGACGTTCACCTGGAAGTGCTGATCGATCTGCTCGGCAGTCAGCTCTTCCAGCCCGCCCAAGCGGCTATAGGCGTGGTTGGCAACCAGGATGTCGACCTGCCCGAGGGTATCGAACGCGGTCGCGACGACGCGCTCCGGCGCCGCGGGATCAGCGAAGTCCGCCGAGACGTGCGCGATGCGCCGCCCGGTACCGCGCAGGTCCTTCAGGACCGCGTCGATGCCGCCCGGGTCGGCACCCCAGGGGCTGGCAGCGTCGTATGGGACCCAGGAGTGGACGCAGAGGTCGGCGCCGAGTTGGGCCAGGCGCATCGCGATGGCATAGCCGATCCCAGCCCGGCGGCTGACGCCGGTGACGAGCGCCACGCGTCCGGCCAGGGGATCCGGTCGCCCGATCGCCAGTGGCTCCATCGGCAGCTCCTCTCATACTGCTGTCGTCCTTCGCTCCGCCCGGCCGCGCCGCCGCGCCCCCCCGCCGGCGCCGAGGGATAACCCCCCGCGG
>NZ_JADGHZ010000295.1 GCF_019683595.1 Sphaerobacter sp.
TTTGTGCGGCGAAACCCCCCCCCTGGGGGGGGGGGGGGGCGGGGGGTGCCACCCCCCCCCCCCCCCCCACGGGGGCTCGCCTCAGCCGCCGAGCTGCTTGACGAACTCCCACTTGCCGTCCTTGACGACGTTCCCACTCATCTTGGTGGAGTCGGTGTCGCACGTCTCGGTGAAGCTCCAGGTGCCCAGCAGTCCGTCGAAGTCCTTGGTGCTCTTGATGGCGTCGAGGATCGCCTTCCGATCCTTCGTCCCGGCCTTCTCGATGGCCTGCATTACGACGGAAGCCGCCTCGTACGCGTAGACCGCGTAGGCATCCGGCTCGGAGTTGAACTTCTCCTTGTAGCGCTGATACCACTCGGCGCCCTTGCCGGTGAGCTGGGACGGCGGGAGACCACCAAAGGTGGCGTAGACGCCCTCGGCCGCCGGGCCGGCAGCTCTGATGAAGTCGTCGTTGAAGATGCCGTCCGGGCCCATGAACATGACGTCGGTCATCCCGACGGCGCGCATGTCCTGGACGAGCTTCCCGGCGTTGGTGTCCGTCACGCCGCCGAAGAAGATCAGATCCGGGTCCATGCCCTTGATCTTGGTCATCAGCGCACGGTAATCGGACGCCTTGTAGTCGATGCCCTCCATGCCGAGGACCTCGAGGCCGAGTTCGCGCGCCGTCTGCTCGAACACCACGGCGATACCGTAGCCGTAGAGCTGCGTGTCGTGGAGGACGTAGACCTTCTCCGCGCCAAGCTCCTTGGCCCAGGTGGCTGCGACGCCCTGGATCTCATCGCTCGGGACGACCCGGCAGTACGTGCGCTCGCCGGTCGGGTAGTAGACATCGGGCTCGTTCTCTTCCACCACGCCCTCGATGTCCTTGGTCAGACCGGGGTAGGTGTTGCCGGGGCTGATCATGGCCATGCCGGCCTCGTTCAGGATCGGGATGGAGATCTTGGCCGCGCCCGAGTTGTACGTGCCGATGTAGACCATGGCATCCGGGTCCGCCACGACCGAGTTGGCGTTCTCGGCTTCCTTGCCGGCGTCCCACGTGCCCTGGGCCGCGGTGGCGTCATCGAGCGGGATGTACTCGATCTTGTAGCCGGCCGCGACGCCGTTGTTGTGGTCCTCAATCGCCATCCGCACGGCGTTGACCATGTCCTGCCCGAGCTTCTGGGATGACCCGGTCAGCGGCCAACTGGAGTAGATCTTGATCGTGCCCTTGGTCGCCTCAGCGCTCCCACCACCGGTGGATGGGGAAGCCGAAGAACTGGTTTGGGTGGGGCTCGATCCGCCCCCTCCGCTTCCCTCGTTCTCCTCTGCACTCCCGCATGCCGCGATCATGGGTAGCAGCAGTGCAAGGATGATCAGGAAGATCGGAATCCGGAACGAATTCCGTCGCATGAAACTCCTCCTCGTTCCTCCTCGTGACCTGACACGCGAGCCGCACGCGTCATACAGTTCAGTGCCTACTGCCCGGGATTACCGCCTCCTTCCCCCGGCGGGGCGGCCGCCGTCTCACACGTGGTCCCGGTGTCGCGCAGCCTCCGTGCAGCGCGGCACACCACGCAGCACCGCGGGATCACTCCCCCGCGAAACTGGCCGGACCCGCCGCGCCGTTCCCGCCCTGGTCATTCGCTCTCCAGGGCGCGCACATCATCCGCGTGTTGGACGAATCGTCGCCCGTCGTCTATCGTGGACTCGCAGAGCGGAGTATACGCACGTTGCCATGTACCTGTCCAGGGTGTTGCGGCCTGCCTCAATGGCGACGGTGTAATTCGTTTGCGGTGTGTGTACCCGCCGCGACACGTTCGATATGATGACCGGCGGTCGCTCATACAGCGAAAGTGGTTGTGGGCTACCCGCGGACGAGGAGGGGCTGATGGAGATTCGTCATCTCGCGCCGCCGTCCCTGGTGCGGCGAGCGCCCTGGCACGATGTGGGGGAGATCCGCGTCGGCAACTGGATCCAGGCGTGGGACGGTCAAGAGCCGATGGACTTCGGACTGATCGGCGTGCCCTTCTCGCGCGCCAGCATCCGGGGAAGCAGTACCGACGGCGGGCCGAACGCGATTCGGAGCGCGTTCGCGTACTTCACGACGTGGTCCGTCGATTACGAGGTGGACATCAGCGACCTGACGGTGCGCGACGTCGGCGACGTGCAGACGGATCTGCTCGATGTCCCGCGTGCGCTGCAGCAGATCGAGGAGTGCTTCACCGATCTCCTGCGCGGCCAGCGCTTCTTCCCGATCGCGCTAGGTGGGGACCACTCGATCACCTGGCCGATCATCGCCGCGATTCACAACGTGCGCCCGGACGCCCGAATCGGCATCGTGCAGTTCGACGCTCACTATGACCTGCGCGGTCCGGACTTCGGCCCGACGCACGGCACCCCCTTCCGCCGCATCCTGGAGGGGGGCTACGGCCTGCAGGGCAAGAACCTCGTGCAGCTCGGCATCCACGGCTTCGGCAACTCGGCGCACTACCACCAGTACGCGCTGGAGCAAGGCGTACGGGTGATCTCAGCCCGCGAGATCCGCCGGCGAGGGATCACCGACGTGATGGACGAGGCGATCACCCGCGCCTCCGACGGAACCGATCTGGTGTACGTGTCGCTCGACATCGACGTGCTGGCCGCGGCCTACGGGCCCGGCACCGGGGTGGTGACGGCGGAGGGACTCGACCCGTACGACCTACTCGAGGCGATGTACCTGCTGGGCCGGGCGCCGTCGGTGTGGGGGCTCGACGTGGTCGAGGTGGACCCGACGCGCGACATCCACGAGATCACTGCCCGCACGGCCTGCACCGCGATCCTGACCTTCCTCGGTGGGTACGTCCACCGCGCGTGAGGTGCCGTTGCACGATGCTGGGCCGTCTCGCAGCGGAGCCCGGGGCCCCCCCCCCCCCCCCCCGGGCCCCCCCCCGGGTCCGCCGCCGGGGGGCGCAGCCCCC
>NZ_JADGHZ010000296.1 GCF_019683595.1 Sphaerobacter sp.
GCCCCGGCCGGGCTATACCAAACCTTGATAGGCGCACGCGGATGTCATCCTGAGCGGAGCCGGGAGCGGCGGCTAGCCGCACCCGGCGCAGCGAAGGATCTCTCCGCTGCGTGGCCGATCCGACACGAGATCCTTCGGCTCGGACGGAGCCGCCGCCCTGCGCGGGGGCGCCGGCCAGCTCCGCTCAGGATGACACGGACTCAGGCATCACCCAAATTGGGTATTACAAGTCGAGCACGCAGCGGAGGGTGACGCCGTCCGGGCGCTCCTCGACACGTAGCCCGGCGTAGGTGGCGGCCTTGACCTCCGTCCCCACCTGGTGGCGGTCAAAGTCGACCGGCTCGCCGGTGAGCGTACCGCGCGCTCGCCAGGTGTCACCGTCGCGCTCCAGCGCGTCGAGCTTGAAGCTATGGAAGAAGTGGCCGGAGATGTCGCGCGCGGCAATCACCGCGTTGAGGAGTGAGACGAAGAGCGCTCCGAGGTCCCAACCCTCCGCCTCGACCGGTGTCTGGGCCACGGGGCGCACCGAATCGGTGCGCGCCATGAGTTCGAGCATGCCCTGCACCCCGGCCTCCAGCGCCTCGGCGACGTCCGCGCCGGACGCCTCCAGCCCCACGTCCGCCTCGTGCTCCAGGTAGCGATACGGCATGCGCTCTCTCCTCTCCCGGCACCGGCCGTCGACAACCACCCTGATTCTGCCGCATCGCACAGGGCGCGTGACGCCGCATTGGGCGTGCGGGGGTCTTGTCCAGTCCGCCCTCACCCTCCTGGTTCGGGGCGCCATTCCTGCGCACCTTATGATGAGTGAGCCCTGCGGGCCGACGCATGACGTATGACGCATGACGCGTGACGCATGACTCGTGACGCCCCGGAGTGGCAGGCGATGCAGCAACCGCTCACCCTCGCGCTCACCGGCGATGTGATGCTCGGGCGCATGGTCGATCTGGCCATCACCAGCTATGGCCCCGCGTACCCCTGGGGCGACGACGTGCGCGCGGCGCTCAGGCAGGCCGACCTGCGGCTGATCAATCTGGAATGCGCCATCACCAGCGAGCAGGAACGCTGGCACGATGGAGCCTACAAAGCGTTCTACTTCCGCGCCGACCCGGTGGCGATCGACACGCTGCGCGCCGCCGGGATCGACTTCGCCGCGCTGGCGAACAACCACATCGGCGATTTCGGTGCCGCCGGGCTGCTGGAGACGGTGCACCTGCTCGACGCCGCGGGTATTGCACACGCGGGCGCGGGTGCGGACCTCGCAGCGGCAGCCGCCTCAGCCCGGCTCCAGGCCGGGGATTGGCGAGTGGCCGTGGTCGCCTTCGCCGACCATCCACGGCAGTGGGCGGCCGCGCCCGGCCGACCCGGCATCAACTACACGCCCGTCTCGGTCCACCCGGCGGACTTCGGCCCGGTGGCGCGGGCGCTGGCGGCCGCGCGACAGGACGCCGACCTCGTCGTGTTCACCATCCACTGGGGGCCGAACATGCGACCGCGGCCGACCCCTGAGTTCCAGGCCTTCGCCCGGCGCGTGATCGAGGCCGGGGCGGATATCTTCTGGGGCCACAGCGCCCACGTGGTGCAGGGCGTCGAGATCTACCGCGACCGGCTCATCCTCTACGACACCGGGGACTTCGTGGACGACTACGTGGTCGACCCCGACCTGCGCAACGACCTCTCGGCGCTGTTCCTCGTGCGGGTCGCCCCGGACGGTCGCCTCAGGCTGGAGATCGAGCCGGTGCAGATCATGAACCGGCACGTGACGCTGGCGGACGGACCCGAGCGAGACTGGTTCCTGCGGCGTCTGCACGACCTCTGCTCAGAGATGGGGAGCGCCGTCGTCGCGCGGCCGGGCGGCCCGGCGGCGATCGTGCCGCGGGCGTGATGCGTCATGCGTCACCCGTCATGCGTCATACGTCGGCCGTGATCGGTGCTCACGAGGGGATCTGAACGCCCCGAGGCTGCGGGCGTGCGCCATGATTCACGCACGACTATAATACCCGTACTACCCGTGATTATGTCGTGTTGAAAACCAGAGGAGCGCACCCGGGTTCTATCAGCGTCCGTGTTGTGAGCACGCTGCTCTCGCGACGGCTGGAGACCGGGTTGCCGGCTCCGGTCGTCCCGTAGGAACCAGGAGACGGCCATGGCAATGCTGCTCGAGTTGCTGGGCCTCGTCTGGCTCGCCGCGCTCATCTGGGCGTCGGTGAAGTTCGTTCGGTCGGTTCAGGATCTGCGAGGCGCCGGCCGGACAGTCACCGTGCTGCGCCACGCGTATGCCCGGCCACGCGTTCGCGTGCGGGGCCCCGCCATGCACTTCACCGGGGTGCACCCGGACACCCACTTCGCCGGTGCGCGTGGGATCCGGAGAGAGTAGCGCCCCACACGCCATCGGCATCGGCCCAATGCACCCGTGCCGGGTCACGTCGCCGATTTGGAACGGCGCGGGATGGTGACGGGTGCCTGCGGTTGGGTGGTGCGAGAGTCAGGGCACTGTAGCCAGTGCCCGGGGTGAGCGGTGGGAGGCCCCCGCGCCGGGATCCGGTTCCGGGGTGGGTGGTGCGAAGGATCCCGCGCCGTGGCATGTGCCCGGGGCTAAAGCCGCCGGGCTGACACGGCGAAGCCCACTGAAGGGGCTGGGGACTGGTACCCGGCAGACTCCCGGATCGGATACGCTGGGATGTCGCCATCGCAGCCCCTTCAGTGGGCTTACCAAAATATCAGCCCGGTGGCTTGAGCCCCGGGCACGCGCCGACCGGCAAACACCGTGTCACCGGGATGTGACCGCTCGTCCCTCAGCCCGCTTTAGCGGGCTTTTCCTTGTCAGCCCGGCGGCTTCAGCCCCGGGCACATGCCACAGCGCGGGGATCCGCACGCCACCGATCCCCCGAGGCCCGCGCCGCCCCCCGGATCGCTCCTGTCG
>NZ_JADGHZ010000297.1 GCF_019683595.1 Sphaerobacter sp.
CGTTATCCACGTCTGGATGAGAATCGTGGGAGGTGAGCCCGCTGGGATTCGAACCCAGGACCCACGGATTATGACGGATTAATAGAGTGTAGAATCAGACACGACCCCTGCACACGGAGAAGGCTGGGAGAATACGGCCAGCCTCCTCTACGTATCGACGCGTCGCCATGGGCGATTGGACGGAGCCCATCCTTACCAAGCCGCCGCTGGCTGACACACGGGGTAGGGAACCGTTCATCCTACCCGGCATCACGAGAGCTCTACGGGCTACCCGATCGACGCATTGATGTCCCACCGATCGACCTCCGTGGCGACATCGGCGCTGATCCGCGCCTCCCTCGTGACGTACCGCCCAATCCGATGGAGGCGCGCTCGCGGGATCACGCCCCGGTGGAGGTGCCATCAGCGGTTGAAGACGGGCCGTCCGGGGAGACCACTGCGTGTTGAGCTATCGGGTTGATTGTGGTGATGCTGCCCGTGACCTACACACCGCGGACAGCACCACCCGCCATAAACGTAGCCTTGGAGACACGCGCCTGCCGTGCGCCTAATCGGCCAAGCCACACCAGTCGCAGATGAAAGCGGCGAGCACTTTCGCAGTCGGAACGAGCGAGTCCAGATCGAGCCACTCATCAGCAGCGTGAAGGTTTCCACCCGACGGGCCATAGCAGCACGCCGGGATACCAAGGAAATTGTAGTATCGCATGTCGTTCGTCCCGGTACGCGCGAGGAATCGCGGCTCGTTGCCGCGCAGCTTCTTGTGCCACGAGACGAGCATCTGGACTGGCGGCGCGTCCTTCGGGACGACGGAACCGGCGCTCTGGAACCCGTCATAGGAGACCGTGGGCGGATGCTCCGAGAGCCATTCGTCACCAGCAGCCGCCTGCTGAATCGCCTCTTCGACCTCGCGCCGGATCTCCTCCACGGTCTGGCCGGGATAGAAGCTCAGGCGGCAATGAAGCTCGCAGGCACCGGGGACACTGCTTGGCCAGTCGCCGCCCCGGATGACGCCGATGTTCAGGTTGATGGGGTGGTCCAGGTCTGCGAACGCGGGATGCCGGTCCTCGTTCATGCGTCGATCGAGGTCCTGGAGGGCCTGGATGATCGGGACCGCCTTCACGATCGCATTGACGCCGGTCGGCGCCACGGCGGCGTGGGCCGCTCGTCCGGTGATATGAACGCGGAACCAGATCACACCCACGTGGGCCTGCGTGATGTCGCCGTCGGTTGGCTCAGTGACGATGGCAGCGTCGGCAGGGTAGCGGCGGCTCGCATCGAGCGCGCCGTTGCCGGTGCACTCTTCCTCGATCACGCTCTGCAGAATCAGGTCGCCCTTCAGATCGATGCCGAGATCGCGGAAGACCTTGGCGAGGAACAGATTGATTGCGAGTCCGCTCTTCATGTCGCAGGCGCCGCGACCGTACATTCGGTTGCCGACGATCCCGGCTCCCCAGGGATCATGCGTCCACGCCTCGACCGGCTCCGGGCTCACCACGTCGATATGCCCGTTGAGCACCAGCGAGCGACCGCCCCCGGTTCCGCGCAATACTGCGGCGACGTTGGGCCTGCCGTCGAACGGCACCCCGCTGTTCCCCGCGTTCGGAAGATCCAGGACCGACGGCGACAAGTCCCAGACATCGGGCTCGAGACCGACCCCGCGGAGGTAGTCAGCGACGTAGGCTTGGGCCTCTGCCTCTTGGCCCAGCAAGCTCGGGCGTCGCACCAGGTCCGCGACCAGGCCGCTGAGTTCGTCCCTTCGCCGCTCCAACTCGTCCCAGACTCGCTCTAGGGTGCTGTTCATTGCAGCCTCGGCCATCGTTCCTTCCTTATCGATCCTGATATGGCCAGGGGATCTCATCTCGCTGAAGGGTCTCTCGTCGAGGAGTTCGTTGTCTCATCCCTCAAGACGTGCTCCGGCGCACCTAGTGCCCGTGACATCTCATTCGCAACGGTTCTCACGGTCCTGCCGAGATCGGACAGATCAGCGGTCAGGCGAAACATCGGGCCCGCCACCGAGATCGCGGCGATGACCTGACCATCCCGGTCCCACACGGGCGCTGCCGCGCCACGCACATCCTCTTCCCACTCGGCGAGGTTCTCGGCGTAGCCCCGCTGCCGAATCACAGCGAGCTCAGCTCGGAACCGATCGGGGTCTGTGATGGTCTGAGACGTACGGCGCGGCAACCCGCCGGCGATGTACTCCTCGACCACTTCGCGAGGACTGAACGCCAGGATCGCTTTGCCACTGGCCACGGCGTGTGCGTCAAAGCTGTCGCCCACGTTGGCGTGCAGCCTGAGCGCCTGCCCGGGAACCCGGACTTCGACGTGAACCACGCGGCGTCCAGTGAGGATGCTGCAGTAGGCTGTCTCTCCCGTGAGGTCGACCAGCTCCGCGAGGAAGCGCGGAGCCACTTCCCGGAGCCCGGTGTCCGTGAAGGCACTGCACGCGATTTCCCACAAGCGGGGTGCAGCGGAATACCGACCCGTATCCGGATCTCGGCGGACAAAGTCGCAGGCTTCCAGCGTGGCAAGCAGGCGAAACACGGTACTCTTGCCGAGCCCCAGCTCTCGGCTGATCTCGGTCAAGCTCCACGTCGGGCGGGCAACGGAGAACAGCGACAGGAGCGACAGCGCGTTCTCCACCGACCGTATGGTGACCGACCTGCGCCCGTTGTCTGTAGCCGCCTCCAGATTGGCCATTAAGACACCCTCTCTGTGCGAATCGAGGAACCTGGCACGGGCCCACCGAACCGGACATCAGGCCCCGCTGCGACCTAACCCGGGTAAACCACACTGGCGGAGCCGACAAGCGCGACGGGGCCAGGTCGGACCCTCGATCGCCGAGCAGGAGGTGGGCGGGGGTCGCGCGTTTGTGTCTGGTAGACGCAACTATTAGCCAACCCGC
>NZ_JADGHZ010000298.1 GCF_019683595.1 Sphaerobacter sp.
GTGCGAAGGATCCCGCGCCGCCCCCCGTATCGCTCCCGCCCGAGCCTGCACATGGCCCTTCGGTGGACAGCAGGAGAATGAAACGAGATTGTCACGGAGCGTTGAGCGGCGTTGCGCCGTTCTGACAGGGAATGCGGAAAAAACTAGACGCGGGCCGTCGGCTCCCGACGGCTCACGCGTGAAAGGCACACAACCCTCACGGTCGGAGGCAAACGGGGAAGGTAAGAGCATGACCTATCCGACGATCGCGGTGGTGGACCGGGATGTGGGGTTCTTGACCCGGATGAACGAAGTGCTGGCCGCCGAGGGCTACCTGCCGATCTGCTGGCCACGGCACGAGGACGCGGCCCGCTGGCTGCGCCGTCAGCAGCCGGATCTCCTCATCGTCGATCCCCAGGCCGATCCACGCGACCCCGGTTGGTCGACGCTCGCGCACCTGACCACCGACGAGGTCGCCGGACGGATCCCGACGATCGTCTGCTCAGCCAGCCCGGCCATCCTCAGCCGGGCGCGTGACCTGATTTCCCGCGGTTACGGCGTGCTCGCCAAGCCGGTAGAGTTGCCGGCGTTGCGGGCGTCGCTCGCTCAGGCTCTCGCTCCGCTCCCAAACGATCCGGGAGTGCCGGCTGCATCGGAGAGATAACCGCCCACGACGCCGAGCAGGACATCGAGGTCGAACGGCTTCTCCAGTGTCCCATCTGCCGGCAGGTCGGCCGCGTCGGCACGGAGCCGTGCCGCAGCGGACATGGCGATGATCGGGATGTGCGCGGTCGACCGTTCCGCCTTGAGAATCCGCGTCGCCGTCACGCCGTCAAGCACGGGCAATCGCAGGTCCATCAGAACGAGGTCCGGATGAGCATCCCGCGCCAGCGCGACACCCGTTTGGCCGTCTGCCGCGACCAGCATCTCGTGGCCGACTTCCTCGAGGGTGTCAACCAGGAGCGACCGGATCGCGGGGTCATCCTCCACAATAAGAATTCGCGCCACTAACCCCTCCACTGCCGAGCGCTGCCTTCGGCCGCCGCTCCCACGCGACGATACCGCCCCCACTGAGGCAGCGTGCGGACATAGTATCCAAACGCACGAGAAACTGCAATAGTTACACCGGCAGATGGCGCGTCCGCGTGGCCAGTTGTGTGCAATCGGCGCAATATCGGGAGTCGATCCCGGCTGAACAAACGCTCATTAGCGTCGCGTCCGGGGCGCAAGCTGGCTGTCAGCAAGGTACCATAGAGTAGCGGCGGAGCTGCTCGATCACGGCGGCCGGTCCGCCCTGCTACCCGAGGAGGCACCCGAATGGCCCTGCGCCACCCGACCTTCGCCGAGCATATTGAGCGGCTGAAGCGCCGCACGCGGATGGGCGACTATGCCGCCGCGACCGGCCGTCTCCGCGGCTATTGCAGCCAGGTCTACCTCATCGAGCAGGCGCCGCCGGAACCGTCCTACGTCGTCGTGGCCGGGCCGTTGGATACGCTGGCCTACACCGTCCACCCATCCCCGGAAACCGCACGTGCCGCCTTCGCGCGCGAGCGCGACCGGTACATCCGCTGGCTTGAGAGCCGCGTCGGGGAGTGAGGAGAACGGCCCTCACCCCCTGGCCCCTCTCCCAACTCTGGGAGAGGGGAGCATCACGCAACACGCAATACGAGCCGCCTTCCCCCTCTCCCCTTGTGGGAGAGGGGGCTACAGGGTAAGGGGTGCTCCCGGCTCACGCCATCCGCAGCGTTCCCTCCAGCACCGGCACGGTCCCGCCGCCGACCTCGATCTCCTCGCCGTCCGGCCGTGGTCGGACTGTGATGTGGATGAAGCTCTGGCGACCCATCTTCGTCCCCTGCTCGCTGACGATGCGCACCTCGTCGGCGGAGGGAACCAGACCATGCCGCACCAGATAGGCGCCGAGCGGGCCGCTCGCTGAGCCGGTCGCCGGGTCTTCGGGGATGCCGATGCCATGCGGGGCGAACATGCGGGAGTAGACCCGGTTGGGCCCCGCCGCCGGGTTGGGCGCGAAGACGAACACGCCGAGCGGCTCCTCCTCGCCGAACCAGGCGCTCAGCGCCACCGGATCGACCACGACGCGATCGACCGCCGCCGGGTCTCGCAGCGGGACGTAGAGGAACGGCACGCCGGTGGAGCCGACGCAGACCGGGGTGTCCGGCAAGAGATCCGCCTCGTCCAGGCCCAACGCCGCGGCGAGCTGCGCCCGGCCGTCACGCGGCGGGCCGAAGGTCGCAGCCGGGTGCCGCATCCAGATGAACGTGGGGGCGCTCGGGTCTCCCTCCAGTCGCACCGGCACCGGCCCGACCCCTTCCTCCATCGCAAACTCGGTCACGCCGGCCGGCACGCGCCCGGACGTGGCCAGGACGTAGGCGGTGCCGACCGTCGGGTGCCCGGCGAAGGGCAACTCGCGCCCCGGCGTGAAGATCCGCACGCGCGCGACGCAGTCGTCGCGCTCCGGCGGCAGGACGAAAGTCGTCTCCGACAGGTTCATCTCCCGGGCGATCGCCTGCATCTCGGCGTCGCTCAGGCCGGTGCCGTCCAGGAAGACGGCCAGCGGATTTCCGCCGAACTGGCGGTCGGTGAAGACATCCACCTGGACGAAGGCATACGTGCGCGTCGCTGCCGAACTCATCGCTCACCCTCCCCGCGACCCACGGAACCGTGGTCCGGATCCACGCATACACCCGCCTGCATACCATGCGGCCGCGCGCCTGTCACCCCGATAGCTCCACCGGGTGCGGGCGGCGGCGGGGTGGGGGATCTGTTATCCCCTCACCCCCCAACCCCCTCTCCCACAAGGGGAGAGGGAGAGATGGAGGACTGCCCAGTCCGGAGCGCCGCCAGGGCGGGCGTTACCC
>NZ_JADGHZ010000299.1 GCF_019683595.1 Sphaerobacter sp.
TGATACGGTGTCTAGCGTCTGGGCCTGTGCCCGGGGCTCAAGCCGCCGGGCTAGGAAGCGAAGCCCACTGAAGGGGCTGGGGATGCGGCATTCTGCGGGTGGTCGGATCGACTCCGCCTACAACCATTTCATTCGTGAATCTCCATCTCCGAGCGGCCCCGTGTCGCAAGCGCTGGCCGGCAGTCTTCGCGTCAAGTCTCTCCTGGCCGCCCAGAATCCTACGGTGGTCGCCGACAGCGCCCTGTGTGCGGTTGCCCCAACATCCCCGTTCCACGGCGCGTGGTTGTCAGGCATTTACACAGTGACGTCGAGACGCTCACTCGTCGCTCCGGTCGCGTCCGTCTGGGCGGCCGGGGTGCGACGACCACGCCAGCGGCGGTACTCGATCCATCCCTGGAAGGCCAGGTGGCGGAGCCACCCAGCGGGGAGCCGCGGGTGGTTCCGCGGCGGGCGCAGCAGCGCGAGATCGGGGTCCGGGTTACCCAGGATGCTCTGCGCCAGCAGGAACCCGAAGAAGTGGGTGGGCATCACCCCCGACCCGTTGTACCCCGCCGCGATGTGGATGTTGTCGTCGACCTGCCCGGAGACGGGCCACCAGTCGGCCGTGCGTGCGGTGACTCCGTGCCATTCGTACTCGATCGGCACGTCGGCGAGCCACGGGTAGCGCTGCAGCAGCTCGCGCCGGCCGATCTCGCGTTCGCGCTCGCCGATCTCCCAGCTCGTCCCCTCGAAGGGGCGATGCCCGAGCACGTGGCGGTAGAAGAACCGCCGGTCGGGTGTCGAACGGACCGTGTGGGTGTAGTAGCCGCCCGCTTCCAGGCGGAACGGCCAGCGCTCCAGACCGCTCCGCTCCCACTCTTCCGGGGTCAATGGTCGAGTCACGATGACGCGGTGGTGCATCGTCAACAGCACGGACCGTGCGAAGCCGAGCTGCTGCGTGTAGCCGTTCGTGGCCATGACAAGGTGCTGGGCCGTGACCCGCCCGCCGGGCGTGTGCAGCGTGATCGAGCGTCCCCGATCGATCTGCACGACGGGCGTCCACTCGTACATTTCCGTCCCACGCCGCTGGTTGGCTTCGACCAATCCCGCAATGAGCTTACCTGGGTGCAGCCAGTTGGCCGTGGAGACCTCAGCCGCGGCGTAGAACGGGGAGCCGACCTCCCGAGCGAGCTCTTCGCCGCTCAGGTCAGGGTTGGGGCATCGCTGCGCGGTCGAGTACAGGGTGATGCAAGGAATTCCCTCGGCCAGATCGAAGTCGATCCCCTCGGTCGCGGCGAAGGTCTGAAGGAGCTGGTAGCCGCGTTCCGCGCTCGGGGAGGGATCGTGGCCGCGGAACCGGGCGCGGACCCCGCCGGAGTTGCGTGAACTGGCGCCCGAGCCGAACCGCTGTGCTTCGAGCAGGACGACGCGAAGGCTCGGCTCCAGCTTCTTGAGATAGTACGCCGCGGCCAGCCCGGTAAAGCCGCCGCCCACCACGGCCACATCGACCTGCAGCTCGCGGTCCAGCCGCGGGAACTTCGGGAGCGGCGGGATGGTGCACATCCAGTAGCTCGGCGTCCGCTCCGGCTCGGTCGCGATCTCCATTCGGCGACGAGGCTGCCAGTCGGCGGCCAGCAGTGGTAGGGCCACCGCCGCAGCCCCGGCGATGCCTATCCAACGGCTCCGTCGCATCCCATCTCCTCACGTCAAAGGCCCAGGCCTAGGCCGGACCATACCCTTCTCGTGACGTCGGCGTGCCTCGAGGGCCACGTGACCCATGCAGTCGCAACGGCACGGCGGCGCGGAAGCTCGTGATCCGCGTCCTGACGCCGGCGTCAATCCGAAGCCGTTGGCTGCAGCACAACGCCGTCGGTGTGCGTACCCGAGAGCGCGGCCCATGGTAGAAAGTTCGCGAAACGCTGTCAAATCCATGCTCACAGATCGACGATGGAGCCCTCCCGCGCGATTACCGAAGTGCGAGGCGCGCTTCGAAGGCCCCGGCGTTTCACCCAGGGCGGAACCAGCCGGTCGATATTTCGTCCTATCCCATCTCCTTCGGCCGGTACTGGAGCGCCTCGGCGAGGTGGGCGGGGGCGATGTCGTCGGAGCCGGCCAGGTCGGCGATAGTGCGGGCCAGTTTGAGCACGCGGTGGTAGGCGCGGGCCGAGAGGGAGAGCTGCTGCACGGCGGCTCGCATCAGCCGTTCGCCCGTCTCGTCCAGTCGGCAGTACTCGCGGATCTCGGCCGGTCCCATGTCGCAGTTGAGATGCAGGCGGGTGCCGGCGAAGCGCCGGGCCTGGATGGCGCGGGCCGCCTCGACGCGAGCGCGCACCGCTGCTGATGGCTCGCCGAGGCGGCGGTCGGCCAGCTTCTCGTACTCGATCCGGGGTACCTCCAGGTGGATGTCGATGCGGTCGAGCAGCGGGCCGGAGATGCGCTTCTGGTAGCGGGTGATCGCGGTAGGCGAGCAGGTGCAGGGCTTCACGGGGTCGCCGAAAAAGCCGCAGGGACAGGGGTTCATCGCTGCGACAAGAATGAACGATGCTGGAAATGTGATAGCACCGGTGGCGCGCGAGATGGTAACGATGCGGTCCTCCAGTGGCTGACGCATGACCTCCAGCACGCGCTGGCTGAACTCGGGGAGCTCGTCGAGGAACAGCACGCCGCGGTGGGCCAGGGTGATCTCGCCGGGTCGGGGCCACGTGCCGCCGCCAACCAGCCCGGCGTAGCTGATGGTGTGGTGCGGCGCGCGGAAGGGCCGCTGGCGCAGCAGGGGGCGGTCGGCCGGGAGCAAGCCGGTCACCGAGTAGATCTTGGAGACCTCCAGCGCCTCCTCCCGTGTCAGCGGTGGCAAGATCCCGGGCATGGCGCGG
>NZ_JADGHZ010000300.1 GCF_019683595.1 Sphaerobacter sp.
CCCCCGGACCCCCTCTCCCAAAGTTGGGAGAGGGGATGTCGTGCGTGATGCGTCACGCGTCAGTCGTTACACGTCACCCGTAGTGCTCCCCTCTCCCCTTGTGGGAGAGGGGCCGGAGGTGAGGGGTGCTTCTAGATGCCACTTGGACGTGTCGATCAGGTATTCTTACAGAGCTCTATCGCCGCACCGCGTATCCCTTGCCTGAACGTACACCAGGCTGGCATACTAGCGGCCAACTAGTCATAACGCCGGGTTCGCGGCACTATGGTGATCCCGGCGTGAGCATCGCTGCAACAGTGGAGTACAGAGCTGACATGCCGACGCCGGAGACGCGCGCTCGTGCTGACATCGACGCAGCCTTAGATAAGGCGGGCTGGGCAGTACAGGATCGGTACGCCGTGAACCTAGCCGCGGCCCGCGGGGTGGCGGTGCGCGAGGTGCCACTCAACCCTGGCCATGGCGTTGCAGACTATCTCCTCTTCGTCGACGGTTTGGCCGTCGGCGTCATTGAGGCCAAGCGCGTGGGTACGACGCTGACCGGCGTCGAGCCGCAGACCGCGAAGTACGGCGCTGGCTTACCCGATTACCTCGACACGCTGGTCAAGCCGCTGCCTTTCCTCTATCAGAGTACGAGCATCGAGACGCGCTTCACGAACGGGCTCGACCCCGAGCCGCGCAGTCGCCGTGTCTTCTCCTTCCACCGGCCGGAGACGCTCGCCGCCTGGATCAGCGGCACCCCGCCGGCTCAGGCCGCGGTCGCGTCGCCAATCCTGCGGGCTGCAGAGGATCCGGCGCGTTACCAGGCAGTGACGACCCTCCGCGCCCGCCTGCGGAACATGCCGCCCCTCGACCCGGGCAGGCTCTGGCCCGCCCAGGAGCAGGCAGTGTGCAATCTGGAGCGCTCCCTCGCGGATGACCGGCCCCGGGCATTGATCCAGATGACCATGGGCAGCGGCAAGACCTACACCGCGATCACGGCGATCTACCGGCTGATCAAGTACGCGGACGCCCAGCGCATCCTCTTCTTGGTTGATCGCGCCAACCTCGGGACACAGGCCAAGAAGGAGTTTGATGCCTACGTCCCGCCGGACGACCGCCGTACCTTCACTCAGCTCTACAACGTCCAGCACCTGCGGACGAACCGGATCGATCCGACCGCCCGTGTCGTCATTACCACTATTCAGCGGCTCTACTCGATCCTCAAGGGCGAGCCGGAGCTCGATCCGTCGCTGGAGGAGGGCTCCCACTTCGACACCGCCTCCGGGCTGGTGCCTGAGCCGGTTCCGGTCGTCTACAACCCAGACGTCCCGATCGAGACGTTCGATTTCATCGTCATCGACGAGTGCCACCGCTCGATCTACAACCTCTGGCGCCAGGTGCTCGAGTATTTCGATGCCTACCTGATCGGGTTGACCGCCACGCCGTCGAAGCAGACCTTCGGGTTCTTCAATCAGAACCTGGTCATGGAGTACAGCTACCCGCAGGCGGTGGCGGATGGGGTCAACGTCGACCACGACATCTACCGCATCCGCACGCGTATCACCGAAACGGGCTCGACCATCGAGGCCGGCATGTACGTCGAGAAGCGTGACCGCCTTACCCGCGCAGCTCGCTGGGAGCAGCTTGACGAGGATCTCACCTACGATGCGGCCGACCTCGACCGCGCGGTGGTGGCGCCCGATCAGATCCGCACCGTGATCCGCACCTTCCGCGACCGGCTTTTCACCGAGATCTTCCCCGGTCGCAGCCACGTGCCGAAGACACTCATCTACGCCAAAGACGACGCCCACGCCGAGGAGATCGTCCAGATCGTTCGCGAAGAGTTTGGCAAGGGCAACGACTTCTGCCAGAAGATCACCTACAAGACGACCGGTGTCCGGCCCGAGGATCTGATCCAGTCGTTCCGCATCAGCTACAATCCGCGCATCGCTGTCACCGTCGACATGATCGCCACCGGCACCGACATTAAGCCGATCGAGATCGTCATGTTCATGCGTGCGGTCAAGAGCCGCACCTTCTTCGAGCAGATGAAGGGGCGCGGCGTGCGGGTCATCGACGAGACCGAATTCAAGGCGGTCACTCCCGACGCCGAGCGCAAGACGCGCTTCGTACTGATCGACTGCGTCGGCGTAACGGAGCGGATGCTGAGCGACAGCCCTCCGCTCGAGCGCGCGCCGACCGTGTCCTTCGAGACGCTGCTGCAGCGGGTCGCTTTCGGCAGCCTCGACCGTGACCTCCTCTCCTCGCTCGCCAGTCGTCTGGCCCGGCTTGACCGCCAGCTGGGCGCACCCGACAAGGCACGGTTGGCCGAGTGCGCGGGCGGGCACACCCTCCAGGACATTGCCCGCGGGATCATCGATGCCCTCGACCCCGATCGGCAGGTCGAGGCGGCCCGCACGATGTTCGGGCTACCCCCGGGAGAAGATCCGACGCCGGAGCAGCTCGAGCAGGCCACTCGTGAGCTATTGCGACAAGCTGCCGCGCCGATCGCGACTAACCCGGCTCTGCGCGAGCAGCTCGTTTCCTTACGCCGGCACTACGAGCAGACGATCGACGTAGTCAGCAAGGACACGCTGCTGGAGGCCGGTTTCGACGCCCAGGCTCGAGAGCGGGCGCGTGAGCTGACGACTTCATTCGAGCAGTTCATCATCGAGCACAAGGATGAGATCACCGCTCTCCAGATCCTCTACAGCCGGCCCTATGGCCAGCGGCTGCGCTTTGCCGACATCAAGGCGTTGGCCGACGCGATCCAGGCGCCGCCTCGCCAGTGGACGACGGATCGTCTCTGGCAGGCGTACGAGACGCTGGACAAGTCGCGCGTCCGCGGCTCCGGCACGCGCATGCTGAC
>NZ_JADGHZ010000005.1 GCF_019683595.1 Sphaerobacter sp.
CACGCAGCGGGGAGATCCTTCGCTGCGCCGAGGGCGGCTGGCCGCCGCCCCCGGCTCCGCTCAGGATGACAACGCGGGGGCGCGGACGGCTGTCGCGTTCACCGGATTAATTCGACACAGTTCATCAGCCCCGGGCCCATGCCGGGCGTCGGGGACCCAACGCCGTAGTGCGAGCCCATTCCCCGAGCCGGCTGAGGCGAGCGGGAGACGGGGCGCCCGGCATACGAGCGTCGTCGGTCAACGTCCAGCACGTGTCTGCCTGAGTTGGGTTGGACACGTCCCGCAGGGATGGACAGAGAACCCCGCCCGTGGCGTATACCGCCACGGGCGGGGTTTCGTACGCAGTGCCATGTGAGAAAGCGAGGCCCGCACTCCCAGAATGAGCCTTCCGGGTAGTGCGAGCCTACGCCGTCCCGCTGCGGCGGTCCTCGACCATCCGCCGCACGCGCTGGTAGGCACCGGTCATCGCCCGGCGCACGCGCTCCCGCTGCTGCGGGTTCAGCACGCCGAAGTACACCACGGCGCTCAGCGCACCGGCCCAGAAGAGAATCAACGCGGACTCGGTCGTCGCCGAGACGACACTAGCGCCGGCCCGCTGCACCGCGGCGCCACTGCGCTGCCGTACTCCCGGCTTGCGCGCTCGCTGCGACTGCCGGCGGCGCGACTCGATCGCTCCACTCAGCCGCGCCCCCAGTTGCTGCGCCGCCGCCGTGGCCGACCCGGCGGCCAGCCCGGCGAGCGCCGCGGCCCGCGCCCCGACCTGCGGCAGGTATTCCTCTGCTGACTCGCTCAAGTCGGCGGCCCGCTCCCGCGCCGCGGCCAGGATTTCCTCCGCCTCCGCGACGGCTTCCTGGGCCAGGGTGCGTGCGGCTGGCTGCACGTCGGTGCGCAGTCGCTCCGTCCCCTCTTCGCGGAGCCGCTCGGCTGCCCGCAGCGCTCGCTGCGTGGCCTCTTTGGTCAGCGGCGGCAGGTCCGTCCGCGCCGCCGCCACCAGCGGCTCCACCCGCCGCGCCAGCTCACGGCGCATCGCCTCCCGATCGGAGGACTCCACCGTCGCTTTCGCCTGCTCTAGCGCGGTCCGCGCCGTCTCCGCCACCGAGCGGACACGCGGATCTTCCATGAGCGCGGCCATGGACGGGATCGTGGCCGCCGGTTTGGGCTTGGGGCGCCTGCGTCGGAGCATGGCGGCGACCAGGCTCCCCACCCCTGCAGCAGCCGCAGCGGATACCGCCACAACCGCACCAATTGCCAGTGGATCAGGCTCGCGTTGCCTCATTGATGCACCTCCACTCCCGTGGGCGTCCCGCCGCGCTGCGGTCCCGGCCCACGCCTCCCATGTGGAGAGCGCTTCGCCAGTCCCAGTGCCCCCAACGGGCAGCCGCGACGGTGACGGCCGCCGCTGCGACCGCAAGAAGCGTGCGCGGCCGCGGAATTAGCACCAATGTCGATTGTCAGCGACCGGGCCGCACCCTATACTTCGCTGGCATAATGAGCGGATACACTGAACAGTTCGATGTCATTGTCATCGGAGCCGGCCACGCGGGCTGCGAAGCCGCGCTCGCCGCGGCGCGGGCGGGCTGCACGACCCTGGTCCTGACCCCGAACCTCGACCGGATCGGCTTTATGCCGTGTAACCCGTCCATCGGCGGTCCCGCGAAGGGCCACCTGGTGCGTGAGGTCGATGCCCTCGGGGGCGAGATGGGACGGGCCATCGACCGCACCGCCATCCAGATCCGCATGCTCAACACGAGCAAGGGCCCCGCGGTCCAGGCGCCACGGGCGCAGGCGGACAAGATGCTCTACCCCATGGCCATGAAGGAGGCGCTGGAGCGCCAGCCGCGGCTCACCCTGCGTCAGGAGGCCGTCACCGACATCGAGCTGGTCACCAACGGGGGACGGCACCGCGTCCAGGCCGTCCGCACCGACGCCGGGAACCGCTACCTGGCCGGTGCAGTCGTCGTCACCGCGGGCACCTTCCTCCGCGGCCGCATGATCGCGGGCGAGTGGCGCGCGACAGGCGGCCGGGCCGGCGACCCGGCAGCTACCGCCCTCTCGGCCTCGCTGAGCGACCTCGGCATCCGCCTCCGCCGGCTCAAGACCGGCACGCCGCCCCGCATCGACGCGCGCAGCATCGACTTCAGCAAGACGGAGCTGCAAACCGGGAGCGATCGTCCACTCTGGTTCAGCTTCGACGGCGCCAACGGCCAGATCGAGCGGCTGGAGCTGCCGCCGCTGCCGATCTACCCCGGCATCACGGACGGCTGGCGGGTCCAGATGCCCTGCTACCTGATCCACACCAACCCCGCCACCCACGACATCATCGCGGCCAACATCGACCGCGCGCCGATGTTCAACGGCACCATCCAGGCGGTCGGCACGCGCTACTGCCCCTCGATCGAGGACAAGATCGTCCGCTTCCGCGATAAGCCGTCCCACGGCCTCTTCCTGGAGCCGGAGGGGTGGCGGACGACCGAGGTCTACGTCCAGGGCGCCAACACCAGCCTTCCCCAGGACGTCCAGCTCGCGTTCCTGCGGACGATCCCGGCACTGGCCGAGGCGACGATTACCCGCTACGGCTACGCCGTCGAGTACGACGCGATCGACTCGTCCGAATTGACCCGTACCCTGGCCGCACGACGCGTCGACGGCCTCTTCTTCGCCGGGCAGGTCTGCGGCACCTCAGGCTACGAGGAGGCGGCGGGCCAGGGGATCGTGGCCGGCTTGAACGCCGCCTGCTTCACCCAGGGTGCTGAGCCGCTTGTGCTCCGACGCGATCAGAGCTACATCGGCGTGATGATCGACGACCTGACCACCCAGGAGTTCGTCGAGCCGTACCGGATGCTCACCTCTCGTGCCGAGCACCGCCTGCTCCTGCGCTGCGACAACGCCGAGGCCCGCCTGTCGGGCATCGCCTATCGCTTCGGCCTGATCTCGCGCGAGCGCTGGGAGGCCGTCCAAGCCGAGTGCCGCCTCATCACCGAGACCCTGGCGCGATTGGCCGCCTATCACCTGTCGATGAATCCACGCACCGCGGAGGCGCTGGAGCGAGCCGGGTTGCCGCCGCTGGCGCGGAACCAGACGGCGCTCGACTACCTCCGGCGGCCGGAGGTGCATTACGAGGCGCTGGCGGGCGTCCTGGAGGCGCTCGGCGGCGAGCATCTGGCCCTCCCGCCCCGCCTGGCCGAGCGGGTCGAGGTCGAGGCGCGTTATGAGGCCTACATCGAGAAGGAACTGGCGCGCGTCGAGCGCATACGCCACCTGGAGGAGCGTCCGATCCCCGATGGGATCGATTACGCGGCGCTGGCGGGCCTGCGCAACGAGGCGAAAGAGAAGCTGGCGCGCTTCCGCCCCGCGACGCTGGGCCAGGCCAGCCGTATCGCCGGTGTGACGCCCGGCGACGTGGCGGTGTTGATGGTGCACCTCGAACGGGGTGCGGCGAGCGTCGAGGAGCGACCTACGGCCTTCGCGCGGTAGCGTTCGCGGGAGCACAAGGATACCCGCATGCGGATCCTGATCATCTCAGACGTCCACGCCAACCTCGTCGCGCTCGAGACGGTCCTGAGTGACGCCGGGCGAGTGGACGACATCTGGTCCTTGGGTGACATCGTCGGCTATGGGCCGCGGCCGCGCGAGTGCGTGGAACTGGTGCGGGTGCTGGCGCCCAACATCAGCGTCATCGGCAACCACGACTGGGCGTGCATCGGGCGCCTCTCCCTGGACGAGTTCAACCCCGTCGCGCGTTTCGCCAGCTACTGGACCACCATGCAGCTCCAGGCCGAGCACCTTCAGTATCTGGAGTCACTCCCCAATCGCATGATCGACGGCGACTGGACCATCGTGCACGGCAGCCCGCGGCACCCGATCTGGGAGTACATCTACAACGCCCGCATCGCAGCACTGAACTTCTCCGCCTTCGACACGCAGTTGTGCTTCGTCGGCCACACGCATGTGCCCCTCTACATCAGGGAGGATGAGGCCCTGGCGAACATCGCGCCGCACCACCCCGACGACGGCGAGGTCCTCGATGTCTCTAGCGGCCGCTACATCATCAACCCGGGCGCGGTGGGGCAGCCGCGCGACGGCGACCCCCGCGCGTCGTACGCCATTTTCGAGCCGGAGGCTCGGCGGGTGACCTTCCACCGCGCTGAATACCGCATCGCCGACACGCAGGCGCAGATGCGCGAGGCGGGCTTGCCGGAGTCGCTGGTGATGCGCCTGGCCTCGGGGGTATGAGCCATGCGTTTACACGACATTACCGCCGTAGACCGCGTTGCGTAGCGTCGTGTAGTGGGGCATACTACCGGTCCACGGCGGCGCGAATTCTGCCGGCGCGGCGTTGACTGGTCTTGTGGAGGGTACACACCCTGGATCGCACCGTGGTCGTCCCTGTTGATGGGGGACCCGCTGACTTTCCCAGTATCGACCTGGCCTCGGCTCTAACGAACCGAACCGGCCGCATCCACCTGATCCTGGTGTACGTCGTGGAAGTTCCTCAGCGTTTTCCGCTCGATGCCGACCTCCCAGAGCTGATCGCGATCGGCGAGGAGGTGCTGCAGCGGGCTGAGGACCATGCCCGGGAGCGCGGGGGCCACCCTTGGGCGAGCGTAACCACGACGTTGCTCCAGGCCCGGTTAGCAGCAGCGGCAATCGTGGACGAGGCCATCGAGCGGGGCGCTGATACGATCGTTCTGGGGACGACCAACCAACGTCGCTACGGCCAATTGACTCAGGGGGACGTGGCACCCTACGTCCTCGACAATGCCCCGTGCGATGTCATCCTGCTGCGCATAGCCGGGGAGATTGGGGAGGCACGATGAGGATCCTCATCGTCGGCTGCGGGCGCGTCGGCTGGCGCCTCGCATCAGACTTCACGACCCGGGGACACGACGTCGTGGTGGTCGACATCAAGCCACATGCGTTTCGGCAGCTACCCGAGGAGTTTCCAGGGCGCGTGATCGTCGGCACCGGCATCGATGAGGACGTACTGCGCTCGGCCGGCATCGAGCACGCGGACGTGTTCGTCGCCGTCACCGACGACGACAACACCAACATCATGGCCGCCCAGATCGCTCAGAAGATCTACCACGTTCCCCGCGTCGTGCTGCGGGTCTATGACCCCGTGCGCGCGGAGATCTTCCGCGAGCTCGGGCTCACCGTGGTCTGCCCGACGACGACCGTCGCCAGCCTGATTGAGGAGCAGGTCCTGGCGGGCGCGGCGTCGCCGCAGGGCTAGCGCCGAGCGCGCAGACAGGCACAGGAGCGACACATGTACATCATCGTCGTCGGGGGCGGGAAGGTCGGCTACTACCTCACCAAGACCCTGGTGCACGAGGGCTACGAGGTCTTCCTGATCGAGAAGAACCCGATCAAGTGCCAGATCTACGCCGAGCGCTTCGGCGCCGTCGTCATGCAGGGCGACGGGGCCGAGGCCGCGATCCTGGAGGCCGCTGGAGCAGGGCGCGCCGACGTCGTCATCGCCGTCACCGGTGATGACGAAGACAACCTCGTCATCTGCCAGATGGCCAAGGAGCGCTTCGGCGTCGCGCGGGCCATCGCCCGGGTCAACAACCCCAAGAACGAGGAGCTGTTCCGCAAGCTCGGCATCGACGTGACCGTGAGCCAGACCAACGTCATCCTCAGCATCATCGAGCAGCAGATCCCGGAGCGACCGTTCGTCCACCTCCTCGCGCTGCGCCACGCCGACCTGGCCATCGTCGAAGCCAAGGTGTCCGACGACTCACCGGTGGTCGATCAACCGATCGAGCGCATCCAGTTCCCGCCGGAGGTCAACGTCACGGCCGTCCTCCGCGCCGGCGACCTCATCATCCCCACCGGCCAGACCGTCATCCGCGCTGGCGACGAGATCATCGCCGTCACCAAACGCGAGCGCGAAGAGGAACTCCGCCACCTCCTCGTGGACTGACGTGTCGGCTCACGAGCCCCAACTGGCGTCCGTGCCCGGCCCCGTGCGGCGGTACGGAACAACACCTCTCTTGGTCTGGGGGCTTGAGCGACCGTTCTGGCGGCGCGGCCCGTGCAAGGGGGTCATCGAGTTCGACGAAACATGAAATGTGTAGGTGTTCGCCGGTTGGCGCGTGCCCGGGGCTTATGGAGTTTGACGAATTACCATGGTACATGTACCGGTCACCGTCGTCTCGTCTTTGTCATCCTTCGCTGCGCCGGGTGCGGCTGGCCGCCGCCCCCGGCTCCCCGCGTGTCATCCTGAGCGGAGCCGGGGGCGGCTGGCGGGTTTACCGGGTTAATTCGTCAAACTCCATTAGCCCCGGGCACGTATCTGGACGTTGGCGACCGTATTGCCGAGATCAATGCCTCGTAGGGTTCCAGCCGGCTTTAGCCGGCTTTCCTTGTCAGCCCGGGGCTTGAGCCCCGGGCCCATGCCGGTACTTCAGCCCCACCGAGGCTCCTACCAGCCAGACCCTCGCTTCCCCGGCTACTCCGACACCACCGGCTCCGCATCGGGCGCCGCCAGGGCCGCCCAGGTGATGCCGGGTTCGAGGAGGTGGTCGATCTCGCCTGGCCGGCCATAGCGCGCGAATTGGGTGACGCCGAGCCAGTCCGGGAACTGGCGTACCAGCGGGTTTGGCCCGTCCACCTGGAGGCGGCCCGAGCGCATGGCCGCCCGTGGCTCCAACTCGCCGAGGATGATGCTGGCCAGCGTCGGGGTGTCCGCAGTCACCCACAGGTCGACGGCGAATCCCTCATCGCGGAAGCACAGCTCGACTCCCGTCGACCGCAGGATCAGCCACCACGCGTGCAGTGGGTCGTCGCGCAAGTCGACCCGGACCACAACCGTCTTCGCGGGGAGCCGGTCGACGCGGATGTACCGATGCAGGAACCACAACACCGACGGAGGATCCAGATCTTCGCCACGCAACTGCCCGAGCGCCCAGCGATAGCCCCAACCTCCCAGTAGCTCCACGACCGTCCCAAGTTCGCGCCCGGCCGGGGTCAGGTGGTACTCCGAGCCGCGACCATCCCGAGCCGGGCGGCGCTCGATGATCCCCTCCCGCTCCAGCGATCGGAGCCGGGTGGCCAGCAGGCTCTGCGACATGCGCGGTATCCCCCGCTGAATCTCAGCGAACCGGTGGCTGCCGCAGAGCAGCTCCCGCAGGATGAGCGGCGTCCAGCGTTCCGCGAAAATCTCGGCCCCCTTCGCGATCGGGCAGAACTGGCGGTAGCGCGTCATCGCTGGACCTCTCTCCCACCGCAGGCAGGACTTCAGAAATCGTACTAGTGTCCGCTCTAGTCTACTGTTATCACCACCATAGCCGCAATTCAGTTGCTCGTATTGAAGGAGAGCGTGCCATGACGACGAGGCGTGCAACTACCAGCGCTGACACGTCCCCGCCGAGTACACCGGCGACCAGCGCGCCCTGGGCAGTGCTCCAGGAGCACGTTCGGGGCGACGTGCTCCTGCCTGCGGCCCCCGGCTACGATGAGGCGCGCGCGCTCTGGAACGCCATGATCGACAAGCGACCGGCCGCGATCGTCCGCTGCACCGGGGTGGCGGATGTGCTCGCCACGCTGCGCTTCGCCCGCGAGCGGGACATCCCGCTGGCCGTGCGCGCTGGCGGCCACAACGTCGCTGGGACCGCCCTGCGGGACGACGGCCTGGTGCTGGATCTCTCACGCATGAAGGGGATTCGCGTGGATCCCGTGGCGCGTACGGTTCGCCTGCAACCGGGCATCCTCAACGGGGATCTCGACCACGAGACACAGGCGTTCGGCCTTGCAGTCACCAGCGGGATCGCGTCGACCACCGGCCTCTCGGGCCTGACCCTCGGCGGGGGCATCGGCTGGCTCATGCGTGCCTTCGGCCTCACCTGCGACAACCTCCGCGCCGCAGACGTCGTCACCGCCGATGGTGCCTTCATCACCGCCAGCGAGGAGGAACATCCCGACCTCTTCTGGGCACTCCGGGGCGGCGGCGGGAACTTCGGAGTCGTGACCTCGTTCACCTTCGACCTCCATCCGCTCGGCCCGACAGTCCTCGCCGGCGCGATCCTCTACCCCGCCAGCGCGGCAGGTGAGGTGTTGCGCTTCTACCGCGACTACATCGAAGGCGTACCGAATGCCTTGGGAACGATCGTGCTGCTCAGGTACGCACCGGAAGTCCCGTGGATCCCCGCCGCGCACTGGCGCCAGCCGGTGGTCGCCATTCTGGCATGCTACGCGGGAGACATCGCCGCGGGTGCCGAGGTGCTCAGGCCGCTGAAGGCATTCGGCTCACCCATCGCCGACATCATCGAGCCGAAGCCCTACACGCTCCACCAGCGGATGTTCGACGCATCGGCACCGCCGGGATTGCGCTACTACTGGAAGTCGCACTACCTGGGCGGCCTGAGCGACGATGCGATCGACACGCTGCTCGCGCGGGCGTGGCGCACGTCGTCGCTCCGCTCCTACACCATCATCGGCCGAATGGGCGGGGCGGTCGGCCGGGTGGATGCGTCCGCGACGGCCTTCGCCCACCGCGATGCGCAGCACGTGCTGAACATCAACGGGGTTTGGACCGAACCGGCGGAAGACGAGGTGCATGTCGAGTGGACGCGCGACCTGTTCACCGCGATGGAGCCTTTCTCCACCGGCGGGGTCTACGTGAACTTCCTGGGGAACGAGGGCGAGGATCGCGTGCGCGCCGCCTACGGAGCGAACTACGACCGGCTGGTTGAGGTCAAGCGGCGCTATGACCCCGACAACGTGTTCAACAGCAACCAGAACATCGTGCCGGGGTAGCGCTTGACCGCCCAGGTGGGGATCGGCTCGGCCAGGGAGGCGGCCGCGCCGCCCGGGCGAACGGGGGCGGCGCGGCTGCGGGATTCCTAGGGGTAGATCCCGCGGACGCGGGTGAACTCGGCGACGCGCTGGATCGCCCGGACCAGGGCCGCGGTGCGCAGTGGCACGTGGTACTGTTCGGACGCCTCATGGATCGCCATGAACGACTCGGTCATGATCCGCCGCAGGCGGTTGTTGACCTCGTCCTCCGTCCAGAGGAACGATTGCAGTGCCTGGACCCATTCGAAGTAGGACACCGTCACTCCGCCCGCGTTTGCGTAGATGTCGGGCAGCACGATGATGCCGCGGTCGTGGAGGATCCGGTCTGCGTCAGGCGTTGTCGGGCCGTTCGCCGCCTCGGCGATCAGGCGGGCCTGGATGCGCGGCGCGTTCTCCTCGGTGATCTGCTCCTCGAGCGCGGCCGGAACCAGGATGTCGCAGTCCAGCTCCAGTAGTTCCTCGTTCGTGACGTTCTCGGCTTCGGGGAAGTCGACCACGGACTGGGTCTGGCGCTTGTACGCCATCAGCGAGGGGATATCCAGCCCGTTCGGATTGTAGATCCCGCCGTGCGAGTCGCTCACACCGACGACGCGGCATCCCATCCCGTGCAGGATCTTGGCGACGGTTGAGCCTGCATTGCCGAACCCCTGGACGACGACCCGCGACGAAAGCAGGTCGATGTCGTAGGTCCGGCAGGCCTGCTCGATGGCGAACACGCAGCCACGGCCGGTCGCCTCAAACCGCCCGGCCGAACCACCGAGCAGCAACGGTTTGCCGGTCACCACTGCGGGAACCGCGACGCCGCCGTGGTGCATGCTGTAGGTGTCGAGGATCCAGGCCATGACCTGGGGGTTGGTGTTGACGTCCGGGGCCGGGATGTCGCTGTGCGGCCCCAGCATCATGGAGATTTCGGTGGTATAGCGGCGAGTCAGGTTCTGGAGCTCGTTCTGCGACAGCACCTTCGGGTTGACCTGCACGCCGCCCTTGGCACCGCCGTACGGCAGCCCGACCACGGCGCACTTCCAGGTCATCCACATCGCGAGCGCCTTGACCTCGTCAAGGGTGACATCGGGGTGGTACCGAATCCCGCCCTTCGACGGTCCCGGCGCAATGCTGTGCTGAACGCGATAGCCGGTGAACACCTGGACGGTCCCATCGTCCATCTCCACCGGGAAGTTGACCACCAGCTCCCGCTTGCACACGCTGAGGATGCGCCTCATGTCGTCATCCAGCCCGATGACATCCGCGGCCGTATTGAACTGCTCGACCGCGATGTCGAACAGGCTGGGAGCGGGCTGGTCGTGTGCGGGACTGTCAACTAGCACGTTCGTCCCTCCGTCCTTATGTCACAGCCTGGCACCGCACGCGACCTGCACCCGGACCCATCGGCAGACCGGATCACCGTCATCCCGACCGTCTGCGAACCATCACGCTTTGCGTCGGATCATGCGCTCCGCTGCGCCCAAGATGACAATGGCCCGATCCGTCCTATGTCCCGGTGCTGCTCGCCGGCGGGTCCAGGAGTTTGCCCCGCCGGTGCGTCCGGTCTGCGCGGTTCTTCCCCGTCCACTTATGCGGGCATATCCCGCACCGGCTTCCAATACGAAAGGCCGGGAAAACCCGGCCTTTCTAAACCCTATCCCTCATCCTCAAGAGCCTGCTCGAGCAGTTGCCTGGCTACCGCCGGGTTGGCAGTGCCGCGCATATGGCGCATGACCTGCCCGAGCAGGAACCCGATGGCCGCTTTCTTCCCTTTGCGGTAGTCCCCCACCGCCGCCGGGTTCTCGGCCAGGACGGTCTTGACGACCTCGGCCAACTGCGCGGCATCGCTCACCTGAGCCAGTCCCCGCTCCTCCACGATGGCGTCCGGATCCCGGCCGGTCTCGTGGATGGCGATGAGCACCTCTTTGGCCGACCGCATGGTGATCGTGCCGTCGGTGACCAGTGCGATCAACCGGCGCAACTGCTGCGGGCTGACGTTGATCTCGTCGATGAGCAGGTTCCGGTCGCGCATCAATGCGAAGATCTCGCCCGTGATCCAGTTGGCCGCGTCCCGTGCCAGGGATTGATTCCCGTCGACTACGGACTCGAAGTAGTCAGCGACCGCCCGCTCCTCCGTCAGCAGCGCCGCGTCGCTCTCGGAAAGCCCGTACTGCGCGACGAAGCGCGCCCGCCGCGCCGCCGGCAATTCCGGCATCCGCGCGCGGATCCCGGCGACATCGTCCTCAGTCAGGTAGAGCGGCGGCAGGTCGGGCTCGGGGAAGTAGCGGTAGTCTTCCGCGAACTCCTTGGTCCGCTGGGACACGGTGATGCCCTGGTCATCGAGCCAGCCCCGCGTCTCCTGGACGAGCGTCTCGCCGTTCCGGAGCGCCGCGCGCTGGCGCTCGATCTCGTAGCTCAGCGCGCGCTCGACCGCCCGGAAGCTGTTCATGTTCTTGATCTCGACCTTGGGACCGACAACGGTGCCGTCGGTGCTGCGCTGCGAGATGTTGGCGTCGCAGCGGAAGGCGCCCTCCTCCATGTTCCCGGTCGATACCCCAAGGTAGCGGAGCACCTGACGGAGCGCGACCAGAAAGCTCCGGGCTTCCTCCGGCGAGCGGAGGTCGGGCTCGGTGACGATCTCGATGAGCGGCACCCCGGAGCGGTTGGCGTCGACTAGGCTGTAGCTCCGCCCGTTGCTCGCACGGTGCACCAGTCGTGCCGTGTCCTCTTCGAGGTGCACGCGGCGAATGCTGACCCGGCCCGTGCCGTTGGCCGTCGGGAACTCGAAGACGCCGTTCACACACAGCGGCAAGTCGTACTGCGAGATCTGGTACCCCTTCATCAGGTCGGGGTACATGTAGTTCTTCCGGTCGAACTTGCTGTAGGAAGGGATGGAGCAGCCGAGCGACAGACCGGCCATGATCGTGTAGGCCACCGCTTCGCGGTTGATGACCGGAAGGGCGCCCGGGAGTCCGAGACACACCGGACAGACGTGTGTATTCGGCTCGGCCGCCTGGTACGCCGCCGAGCACCCACAGAACATCTTGGACCGGGTCAGAAGCTGCGCGTGAACCTCTAACCCGATGATGGTCTCAAATTCCACCTGGATCACCCCGCCCTGTTTGCGGTCCTGGGGACCACACCGGCGCGATTATAACACGGCCAATTCCACGGCAATGCGGCCTCAATGTCAAACTCCACGCCCCCCGGATGGCGGCGCACCGGAGCGCGGCGCCACCCACCGGTGATGCGCCCACGCCGCATCCGCGCGGAACTCGCCGGAGCCAGGAGGAGGTTCGCAACCCGCGCTGACGATGGCCCTGGTCGATCTCGTCAGGGGCTCAGGTCGAGGAACGGCCTAGGATCGACCGGGGTGCCGTTGATCCGGATTTCATAGTGGACGTGGGCACCGGTGGACCGGCCGGTGTTGCCGGAGAGCGCCACCACCTGGCCGCGCTCGACGCGCTGACCCGGACTCACCAGCACCGAGGAATTGTGCCCGTAGTAGGTGCTGATGCCGTTGCCGTGGTCGATCACCACCAGATTGCCATAGGCACCGGACGGCCCGGCGATCCGCACCACTCCCGGCCCGGTCGCGAGGACTGGCGTCCCCTGCGGGACGGAGAAGTCGATTCCGGTGTGCATCTCGGAAACAGCCTCGCTATCGCCACTGGCGAAGGGATTACTACGGACCCCGAAACCCGACGTAACCGGGCCGGACACGGGCTGGCCGCGCGGTACATCGGGAGAGAACGCGGCCACGGATGGGGAAAGCCCCACGCTCAACACGCCGCTCTGCTCCACCGCCGCCAACCGCGCCTGCGCGCGCGTGCTGATCTCGTCGAGGACAGCGTGCAACGCCTGCACCCGCTGCTGGGCGTACGCAATCCGAGCGCGGGCCGCCTCACCGGGATCACTCGGCAAGTCGGCCGGTACGGCGGGGCCACCCGACGCGTCATCGCCGTCGGGTGGCCCCACGAGTTGACGCATTCGCGCGGCCAGACTCTCGACGGTGTCGATTTGCTCTTCCAGCGCCGCGATCCGGCCCTCCAGATCTTGCACCTCGTGCGCGCGCGCCTGCTCGGCCGATTGCAGCGCGGCCTGGGTCTCCGACAACTCCGCCGCCTGCTCTCGCGACAGGTGGAACAGCATGCTGCTGTCCCGTTCGGCCTGCTCCAGGTCGGCGATCAACGAGGTGAGTTGCTCCTTCAACGCCGCGGCTTCCGCCGCCGCGGCCGAGGCGTCCGCGCTGGGGGCCGACGTGACCGCCGACGACTCGCTCGCCTCCGCTGCAACGTCGGGAGTGCGAGCTGTATCCCGGCTCGTGGCATGGACCAGGAGGCCGGTCGTACCGATCATGGTCAGCAGGAGGACAGCCAGCAGCCAGGAGGGCACGACCTGAGGCGCACGCAGCCACCGGAGCGCGGCGGCGATCGGATCTGCCGCCGGCGTCCGCTGCGTAGGCGACAATCGCCCCGCCTCCGCCGGTGAGGGCGGCGATAGCGGCCGGAATACGGTGGTGGAACGCGGCGCGTACGCCGGATCATTCACGACCATGACTTGACAATACGAAGCGCGCAATTTGTGAACAATGGTACACAGGTACCGGCTGGCTCACGGCCGAAAGCCTGTGGCGCCGGGACGCGCGTCCCACATCCACCCGGACTGCTGGGCTAACCGATGAGTCACGCCAGATCGCGGACTGTATTGCAACGCCGAGATTGTGAAAGCTTGCGCGTTCCTATGGTAAGATCAGGCTGCCGCTGGCCCGGACAATGCGGTCGCAGAGCATACGCGGCCGCACCGGTCCCGACCGGTGACCGGAACGGCGGCACCGCGCGACCGGACCCAGTCCGAGGCCGCGACTTCGGGGGACTGGGCAGCGAGGAGGCGAGACCAACGCCGTGGTCGTGAAGTCTGAAGCGAAGCTGGTCACCCTGAAGATCAACGATCAGGAAGTCACCGTCCCGGAGGGCACGACGATCCTCCAGGCGTGTCAGGCGGCAGGGATCGAAGTCCCCAACCTCTGTTATCAGCCGCTCCTGCGGCCCTGGGGCTCCTGCCGTATCTGCACCGTGGAGATTCTGGGCAGGCGGGGGGGCCTCGTCGAGTCGTGCGCGGCCCAGGTCCGCGAGGGCATGGAGGTCCGCACCCACTCGCCCGAGGTGCTGAAATCCCGCCAGTTCATCCTCCAGATGTACCTGATCGACCACGCACTCGACTGCCCCACCTGCGACAAGTCGGGTGAGTGCTACCTCCAGGACAACACCTACCTGCACAACGTCCACCTGAACCCGTATCGTCGCCCGAAGCTCGCCAAGCCGTACACGCACCTTAGCGACCTCATCGACTACAAGTGGGACCGCTGCATCATGTGTGCACGGTGCACCCGCGTCTGCGACGAGGTTATCGGCGTGACGGCGATCGGCGTGCTCAACCGGGGGCTCGAGGCCGAGATCGGGCCCGCCTACGGCACCGACCTGCGCGAGGGCACCTGCACGTCCTGCGGCATGTGCATCGCGGTCTGCCCGGTCGGCGCGCTGACCGACCGCCGCTTCGGCATGCACCCCTGGGAGCTGGACGCGTCGGAGACGATCTGCGGGTTCTGCGACGTCGGCTGCACGCTGAACGTCGAGCACAGCCGGGGGATCGTGCGGCGGGTGACCCACCTGTGGGACCGCGGCGTGAACCACGGCTACACCTGCGAGCGAGGCAAGTGGGGCTACGCGCAGGTCCAGCACCCGGACCGGCTGGAGAGCGCCTATATCCGACAGGGCGATGAATTCGTCACCGCCGACCTGGACGACGCGCTCGACCGCGTGGCCGAGGCCTTCCGCCGTTACCAGGGCGACCAGTTCGCCGCGCTCGCCTCGCCCGAGAACACGAACGAAGAGAACTACCTCCTGCAGCAATTCACCCGTGCCGTGATGGGCACCAACAACATCGACCGCCTGCGCCACAAGGGGCAGAGCGCGGTCAGCCAGGCGCTGCGGGATTCCTTCGGCCGCCCGGCAAGCACCAACTCGATGCAGGAGGCATTCACCGACACCCAGTGCATGCTGGTCGTCGGCCCCAACATCGGCGAAACCGCCCCGGTCGGGAGCTACTGGCTGTACTGGTCGCGGAACTACCGGGACGCGAAGACCGTCGTCATCAGCCACGACCACTTCCCGCTCTGCGACCGCGCCGAGGTCTGGATCAAGCCGCCGCGCGGTGCCGAGGCAAAGGTCATCGACGCCATGGCGCGCATCATCCTCGACGCCGGGCTGGCGCACCCGGCCAAGGACGCCAGTGCCGGGTTCGATGCCTGGCGGGAAGGCCTGGCCAAGGTCGATCCGGAGCAGGTCGCTGCGGAGGTCGGCATCGACATCGCCACGCTCCGCCGCGCGGCGATCCTGTACGCCACGGGCGGGGTTGGCGAGGTTGACGGCCGCGATCCGGCCGACTATCCGGCCAGCGCGATCTACCAGACGCTCGGCACCGACCGCGGTGCCGACGCCCACCCGGCCGCCGTGGCACTCAACAACCTGGCGCTGCTGACCGGCAACGTCGGACGCGCCGGTGGTGGCGTGATCGCCTTCCGTGGGTCGGCCAACTTCCAGGGCGCGACCGACATGGGGTGCGAGGCGGGCTACTTCCCCGGCTACCAGCCGGTCGACGACCCGGAGATCCGCCGGAAGTTCGAAGCGGCCTGGCTCCTACGCTGGAACGACGCGGCCGTGCCGCAGAACGGCTTCAAGCCGCTGCGCGAGCTCCCGGCCACGCCGGGCCTGGATCTCGACGGGATGATCGCCGCGATCGAAGCGGGCAAGATCAAGGCGATGTACATCGCCGCATCGAGCCACGAGTACAGCCCCGGGATCGACGAGCGGCTGCTGGCGGTCTTGCCGAAGCTGGAGTTCCTGGTCGTCGAGGATAGCTTCCCGAGCGATCTGGCGAAGCTCGCCCATGTGGTGCTGCCCGGCGCGATGTTCCTGGAGAAGGACGGCTCCTACACCAACGCGGACCGCACCATCCAGCGGCTGCGCTACGCCGTCGCCCCGCCGGGCGACGCCCAGCCGAGCTGGTGGTTCCTGCAGGAGATCGCCAAGCGGCTCGGCTACAACATGAACTACCGGCACCCGTCCTTCGTGCTCGAGGAGATCGCCCAGCTCACACCGATCTACCGCGGCGTTTCGCTGCCGCGGCTGGAGCGCGGCCCGCTCCAGTGGCCGGTGCAGCCGTTTGGCGCGGAGCCGTCGGTGTTCCTGGAGCTCGGCGACGGGCTGGCGCCCGAGGCGGTCCGCTTCGTCGCGGACTAAGCGACAACGAGCCGCGCGCGGGGCGACCGCGGGCAGCGGGCAAGAAGAGGATCGGCATCGCGATGCTCGACGAAGTCAAAGGTTTCTGGGTCACCTTCCGGCGACTCTTCACGCCGAACGTGACCATTCAGTACCCCGAGGAGAAGCGGCAGATGGCCCCGCGCTTCCGCGGGCTGCCGTCCCTCCGCGCCGACCCGGAGACGGGCGAGCCGCTGTGCGTCGCCTGCGGCCTGTGTGCCCGGATTTGTCCGACGAGCTGCCTGGAGATGACCGTGGTCCCGTCCGAAGAGGGTGATCGCGAGCTGGCCGAGTTCATCCTGCGCTCCGGCCGGTGCCTCTTCTGCGGGATGTGCGCGCAGGTCTGCCCGGTCGACGCGATCACCATGAGTGGCGAGTACGAGCTGGCCACCCTGCAGCGCGACGGGCTGATCTACACCAAGACCGAGCTGGCCGCCATCGGCGCCCAGAACCTCGGCTGGTGGGACGCGGACGCGCAGGACGCGCAGTAACCGCCCATTCCGGACATCACGCAACGCAACGTCACCGCCGGCCACATTGTGGCCGGCGGTTTTCGTTCGTCAGGCTGCACGGTCCATCCCACCGCGCCGTGGCCCGTACGGTAGTGGGTGGCGCGAGGCTCCCCGACCGGTGGCGGGATCCTTCGCACCACACATCTCGCATTTCAACGTCGGCGCGGAACCAACCCCGGCGCGCGGCCGCAGCCGCGCGATACCACAGCGGCGGTTCGGGCCGCCGCACTCCACAGCCGGCGTCAGCCGGCTTTTCTTGTCAGCCCGTTGGCTTTATCCCCGGGCACACGCTGACTGCGTACACTCACATTTTTCGTCAAATTCCATGATCCCCGGACACACACCGAACGATGGACACGGTCCCCGGGCCAGCACACGGATTGGGGAGCCGGGTCAGGGGACGGAAACGCCGGCCCGCGTCGGCGCGTTGACCCGTGCTAGGCCGGGGCATATCATCGCAGGCATGAGGTGCGCCGGGGGCGGCTGTGACCGCACACGCATCCCGGCTACCTGCGCGATGGGAGGGCAAGCGATGGCCAAGGAATATCGTTTCTACTGCGCCGGTGAGTGGCGCTCCTCCGACCAGCCACTCGACGTGATCAATCCGTACAACGGCGAAGTGGTCGGCACCACATCCTTCGCCACCGACCAGGACCTGGAAGACGCCATCACCGCCGCCGAGCGCGCCTTTGACGAGACTCGACGGCTTCAGAGCTACGAGCGCGCGGCCATCCTGGAGCGGCTCGCCGACGGGCTGGAAGCGCGCCAGGAGGAGTTCGCCCGCCTAATGGCGCAGGAGGCCGGCAAGCCGATCCGCGACGCCCGCACCGAGGTCGCCCGCGGCGTCTTCACGCTGCGGACAGCGGTCGAGGAAGCCAAGCGCATCGGCGGCGAGCTGATCCCGCTCGACTGGATGGCCAGCTCTCAGGGCCGCTTCGGTGTGACCCGTCGCTTCCCGATCGGCCCGATCGCCGGCATCTCGCCGTTCAACTTCCCGCTCAACCTCGCCTTGCACAAGCTGGCGCCGGCGATCGCCTCCGGCAACACGATCGTCCTCAAGCCGCCGACGCACGACCCGCTGACCATGCTGACCTTCGCCGAACTGGTGGATGAGGCGGGGCTCCCCAAGGGCGCGGTCAGCATCATGCCGATGGATCGCACGGTCGGTGACCGGTTGGTTACCGATCCTCGCTTCAAGATGCTATCCTTCACCGGCTCGCCGGCCGTCGGCTGGGACATGAAGGCCCGCGCCGGTAAGAAGAAGGTCGTGCTGGAGCTGGGTGGCAACGCGGGCGTCGTCGTCGACAAGAGCGCGAACCTGCCGCTGGCGGTCTCACGGGTGCGCGTTGGAGCGTTCGCCTACGCCGGGCAGGTGTGCATCTCGGTGCAGCGGGTCTATGTCCACCGCTCGCGCTTCGACGAGTTCGTGGAGAAGTTCGTGGCGGCGGTCAAGGAGATCAAGATCGGCGACCCGCTGGACGAGGCGACCGAACTCGGCCCGATGATCGACGAGAAGGCCGCCGCGCGCACGGAGGACTGGGTCAACACGGCCGTTTCCGAAGGCGCGCGCGTCCTGATCGGCGGGAAGGCCGAGGGGCGCTTCTTCCAGCCGACGGTGCTGGTCGATGTCCCGCCGAAGAGCTTCGTCTGCTCCCGCGAGGCATTCGCACCGCTGGTCAACCTCTTCCCGTTCGACGACTTCGAGGAGGCGCTGGCGGCGGTCAACGACTCCGAATACGGGTTGCAGGCCGGCGTGTTCACCAACCGGCTGGAGCACGCGCTCCGCGCCTGGGAGGTGCTGGAGGTCGGCGGCGTGATCATCAACGACATCCCGACCTACCGCATCGACCACATGCCGTACGGCGGCGTGAAGGACTCCGGCCTGAGCCGCGAGGGGCTGCGCTACGCGATAGAAGACATGACGGAACCGCGGCTCATGGTCGTCAATCGGGTACCGGACGAAGACTAGCGGCCTGTCGGGCCCGGTTGAACGGAACGGCCGGGCCCGACGCCTTGGCATACTGCGCGCGAAGACATGCCGCCGGGCAAGCTTGAGCACAGGCGGCAAGGAGCATCACCAGTATGGAGACAAGAACCCGGAACCGTGCGGCGCTCATCGCCGCGACGGGCGTGCCGTTAGCTTTGCTCGCGGCGCGCCGCCGCCGTGCTCCGCACCGGGCACAGGCCACCGGCGACCGACGTGCATCCGTCGTAGTCGCCGGGGCGGGCTTCGGCGGTATCGCGGTCCTGAACGCGCTGCGGGATGCGGGGCTGGACGGAGCCGACATCCTCCTGATTGATCAGCACAACTACCATCTCTTCACCCCGCTGCTGTACCAGGTCGCAACCGGGTCGGTGGATGACCAGCACATCGCCTACCCCCTGCGCCCGTTCTGTGCCGGGGTGCCGGCCGATTTCCTCTGCACCGCGATCCGCGGGGTGAACCTGGTCGATCAGGTCGTGGAGACCGACGCCGGCCGAATCCACTATGACTACCTCGTCCTCGCCCTCGGCAGCCAGACGAACTACTTCGGGATGCACGAGGTGGAACGCGCGGCGCTCGGGCTCAAGACCATCCCCGCCGCCAGCTCGATCCGGGCACGTATCCTCGACTCCGTCGAGCGCGCAGCCGTGGCATCGAGTCCCGAGGAGCGCCGCTGGCTTCTCACCTTCGCCGTTGTCGGCGCCGGTGCCACCGGCGTGGAGCTAGTCGCATCGCTCGACGACCTGCTGCGGAACAACCTACTGCCCTACTACCCGAGCCTTCGCGGCGAGGAGCCGCACATCGTTCTGATCGAGGCGATGGATACGATCCTCCCGGGCACCACACCCCGGATGCGCGCCATCGCCGAGCGGCGCCTCAAGGCCCTGGGCATCGATATCCGGCTCAAGACTGCCGTTGCCGGCGTGCGCAACGGTGCTCTGGTCACCCGCGGGGGTGACGAGATCGCCGCCGCGACGCTCATCTGGACGGCCGGGATCCGGCCGAACCCGGTCGCAGCGTCGCTGCCGGTCGAGAAGAGCCGGGACGGCCGAATCGTGGTCGATGAGTACCTGCGCATCCCGAGCGCGCCCAACGTCTTCGCGCTCGGCGACAACGCCTTCGTTCCTGACCACAAGAGCGGCGCGCCGCTGCCCGCCAACGCCTCCGTCGCCGTGCGGGAAGGGGCCGCCGTCGGTCGCAACCTGGCCCGGCTGCTGACCGGCCAGCCACTCGAGCCCTTCGTCTTCCGCTCGCCGGGCGAGATGATCGCCCTCGGGCGCGGACATGCGGCGGCCACCATCGGCCCGGTGGCGTTCGGCGGCCTGCCGGCCTGGCTCGTCTGGCGTGTGTTCCACCTGTCGCAGATCATGGGTGTGCGCAGCCGGCTCGGCGTCACGCTCGACTGGACCGCAGCGATGCTCTCCCGGCGCTACATCGCCAACACCGAGGTGTGAAGATACGGCCCTCACCCCCTAACCCCCTCTCCCAAAGTTGGGAGAGGGGGAACAAAGGCCGCGAGTGTCTCCCCTCTCCCAGGGTTGGGAGAGGGGTCGGGGTGAGGGCCGTCGCTCCTACCCCTTCCGCGCCCCGAGCACGAGGATCGCCGGGATGACCGACAGGCGACGGACGGTGGCATCCGGGAAGCGTTCTGCGAACGCGTCGTCGGGGTAGGCCTCATCGAGCGCATCGATCAGCAGTCCATTCGCCGTCAACTGGAGGGCGTACCAGGAGAGCGGGCGATGGTAGTTCATCGTCGGAGCGGGCTGCCCGCTCTTGGCAATGGTGGACGCCGCGAAGGGCTCTCGATACCGCCAGACCCGCACTGAGATCCATTGTTCGTCGGTCACGTCCTGCTCGATCAGCCAGCTTGACCCTTCCGGGATCTGGAAGCAGGGGTGGAACAGCGTCGCGACGAAGCGCCCACCGGGGCGGAGGAGGCGGGCCACTTCCCGGATCGTCCCTTCGGCGTCCTCGATGTCCATCAGGACCATGCTGGCAGTGATGCGATCGAAGCTCGCGTCGGCCAGGTCCGGCAGATGCGCGGCATCACCGACCAGATAGCGCACCCCACGCGGTCGTGCGGCCTCCCGCTGGCGCGCCAACTCGATCAGGCGCGCGGAGACATCCACACCGGTGACCCGCGCGCCGAGGTCGGCCAGCGCGCGGCTGGTCGCGCCGTTGGCACATCCCAGGTCAAGCACGTCCAGGCCGGAAACGTCGCCCAGCACCCGCAGCAGCGCCGGCCGAACCAGCAGCCGGTGAAAGTCGTCGCCCTCCTCGCCGACCTGCTCGTCCCAGAAGTCCGCGATCGCCTCGAAGCTCCCGCCGTTCGTCATGCCCTACTCCTCCGGACGCGGCGCACCGACCAGGCTCCGCAGCCGCGCCAGGTTTTCCGCGTCCTCATGCAGATCGTCACTCTTGGGGGTTTCCAGCAGCCCCGGCAGGCCCTCCAGCCGCGGGTCGTTCACGACATTGTGGAACCCCGCAAGTCCGATCATCCCGGCTCCGATGTGGTCGTGGCGATCAACGCGGGAGCCGAGGTCGCGCTTGGAGTCGTTCAGGTGGAGCGCCCGCAGGTTCGCCAGCCCCAGGATGCGATCGAACGCGTCCATCGTCTCGGCGTACCCCTCGGGCGTGCGCAGCTCATAGCCCGCCGCGAAGGCGTGGCAGGTGTCGAAGCAGTAGCCGACCCGCTCCGGCTCTGCCACGCGATCGACGATGGCCCGGAGCTGCTCAAAGCGGTAGCCGAGCGCGGAGCCCTGCCCCGCCGTGATCTCCAGCAGCGTCATCACCCGGTAGCCGGGCAAATCGGCGTGGATCCGGTTGAGCGCATCGGCCACGCGCTGGATGCCGAACTCCTCGCCCGCGCCGGTGTGCGACCCGGGGTGCGTCACCAGGTAGGGCACACCCAGGAGCGCGCAGCGCTCCAGCTCCACGCGGAATGCGTCGATCGACTTTTCCCACAGCGCATCGTCGGGCGAGGCGAGGTTGATCAGATACGAATCGTGCGCCACCACCGCGCGGATGCCCGCTTCCTCCTGCCGCTGCTGGAACCGTTCCACCTGCTCCGGCGGGATCGGCTTGGCGTTCCACTGGTTGTTGTTCTTGGTGAAGATCTGCACGGCGTCGCAGTCGACCTTCTCGGCACGGTCGATCGCCTTGTCGACTCCACCCGCGATCGACATATGCGCCCCGAAGAGCAGCATGCTCCGCTCCATCTCTCCGCTATACACGCGCCGTCCTCGACTGCCGGCGCTAATCCATCTTGTCAGTCCCGAACAGCGCGTCCAAACGCTTCCGGTCGAACCCGAGGGCGCTCCCCTCGGGCGTCAGCAGCAGCGGACGCCGCAAGAGCGTCGGCTCCGCGACCATGAGGTCCAGCAGCTCGTCGTCCGACACCTCGCGCTCGGCAAGGCCCAGATCCCGGTAGGCCCGGCTGCGCTTCGACAGCGCCTCGCGGGGCGTCAGCCCCGCGCGCCGCAGCACGTCGGCCAACTCCTCACGCGTGAAGCGCTCCTTGAAATAGTCGCGCCGCACGTACTCGACCCCTCGCTGCTCAAGATACTCCTGAGCCTTGCGACAACTCGTTCACGTCGGATGGACATAGATCTCGACCTCGCTCGCCACGCCCGACCCCCTTCCATCAGGTTCCATCCCCTGCCCGACATGGTAACAGCCCGGCGCCGCCCGCGCCCGAATCGTGGCCACGGGATCCGGCTGCTTCGGGCCGGTCACACTGCCGGCCCTACCGGACGCGCGGCCACGCGGTGTACACTCGGCGCCGAGGAGAGGAGGAGCGGTTTGCGGATCCTCGTGACCGGCGGATCGGGGCAGGTGGGACGCGCCCTGCAGCGGCTGGCACCTCCTGGGTATGTCGTCGTCGCGCCCGGCTCCGACCGCTGCGACGTGACCGACTTCGAGGGAGTTATCCGCCTGGTAGCAGATGAGCGGCCCGATGTGATCGTGCACGCGGGCGCCATGACCGACGTCGACGGTTGCGAGCGCGATCCGCAGCGTGCCTTCCGAATCAACGCGACCGGGACCCAGCACGTCGCCGCAGCCGCGCAGCAGTTCGGCGCGGCCCTCGTCTACCTCTCCACCAACTACGTCTTCGACGGTGAGGCCGCCGAGCCCTACCACGAGTTCGCCGAGCCGCGGCCGATCAGCGTCTACGGCCGCTCCAAACTCGCCGGCGAGGAGGCTGTCCGTGCGCTGGCCCCGCGCCACTACATCGTCCGCACGGCGATGGTTTACGACGAGACGGGCCGGAACTTCGTCAACACGATGCTGCGGGCCGCCGCCGAGCGTCCTTCGCTCACCGTCGTCGCCGATCAGCGGGGCAACCCGACGTACGCAGGCGACCTCGCCGCCGCGATCTACCGCCTGATCGAGCAACCCGCCTACGGCACCTACCACCTCGTGAACGAGGGCAGCGCCTCCTGGTACGAGTGGGCGGTTGAGATCTTCCGCCTCGCTGGAATCGAGACGCAAGTCGAGCCGATCCCGGCCTCGGCGTGGCAGCGCGCGGCCCGACCTCCCGCCAACGGTGTGCTCGCCAACACCGCCGCGGCGACGCTCGGCATTATCCTCCCGCCGTGGCAGGACGCACTCGCGCGCTGCCTCGCCCGGCGAGCGGTGCTGCAGCCGGCATGACCACCCCGCGCGTCGACATCATCATCCCGACTTACAACGGCCGCGACCTCCTGGCCGTCTGCCTGCCGGCTCTCGCCCGCCAGACCTACCGCGACTTCCACGTCGTCGTCGTGGACGATGCCTCTACCGACGACACAGCCGGCCTCGTCCGCAGCCTCCTGCCGGAGGCGACGTTGCTGCGGCTGCCGAGGAACAGCGGGCTTGCCGTGGCGATCAATCGCGCCCTGGCCAGCACCCGCGGGGAGTTGGTCGCCTTCCTCAACAACGACACCGAGCCGGAGCCGGGCTGGCTCGCGGCTCTGGTCGCCGCGCTCGACCGCCACCCGGACGCCGCGGCCGTCGCCAGCAAGCTGCGCCTGTTCGACCGGCGCGACGTGCTCCACTCGGCAGGGGACACCTTCTCCCGGCGCGGCGTGCCGAACAGCCGCGGCGTCTGGGAGGTTGACCGGGGCCAGTACGACCATGAGGAGGAGGTCTTCAGCGCCTGCGGCGGCGCGGCGCTCTACCGGCGGAGCACCCTGGAGGCCGTGGCCGCCATCGACGGCCACGTGCTCGATCCCGACTTCTTCATGTACTGCGAGGACGTCGATCTCTCCTGGCGGCTGCGCCTGCTCGGCTACCGGATCATCTTCGCGCCCGACGCCGTCGTCTACCACCGGCTCTCGGCCACCGGCGGCGGCCCGCTGGCGTCGTATTATGTCGCGCGCAACACGCTGGCGGTGCTGGTGAAGGACGTGCCCGGCCCGATCCTGCGGCGAAACCTCGCGCGCATCGCGGCTCAACAGGCCCGCCTGCTCCTCGGTACCCTGCCCCACCTCCGCGAGCCGGCCGCGCGGGCGCGTCTCCGCGGGCTCCTGGCCGCCCCGGGACTCTGGCCCCGGATGCTCGCCAAGCGCCGCCGCATCCAAGCAGCCCGGCGCGTCCCCATCGAGGCGATCGAGCGGTTGCTCACGGATTAGGCGTTTCCACCGCCCCACCGCTCGGGGGCCGCTCAGACATACAACCCTGCGTCTGGTTCCTCAGGCAGGAAGCCCCCGATAAGGACCAGGATCCAGAAGATCGCGCCGACGACGATCACGATCCACTCGATTGGATGGACGCGCGGCGTGACGGTCCGGTCGGGGAGACTCTGGAAGTAGGCGTTCAGGCCGCGCTGCCCGTGGACGACCATGACGGCAGCGCACGCAGTTGCGACGAGCGCGAGCGGCACCCAGACGACGGCAGGGATATCCTCCCGGACAATTCGATTCAGCACCCCGAAGAGCACCACGAGGACGACCATCGCACCCGGGCGGAGACGGAGACTGGCACCGGCAGCCGCGAGCATCGTGTTGATGGTGGCGTAGTGGGCATGGACCCGAAACTGGCCGTAGATCGGGACGATCATCGAGACGGCGTGCCAGAACGGGTGCATCCCCTCGTCGCGGAGTTCGCGCTTCATCTCCGCCCAGCTCGCGCCGATCCACCAGAGCAGGTAGAGCCCGAAGGTGCACACGCTGAGGGTCGCCACCGCCCAGAGCGGGCGCTGGCGCTGGGACTCGGGCGGGGCAGCGACCAACACGCCTCCGGTGTGCGGCACGCTCCAGGCAGCGGGTCGAGGTGGCGCAGCGACCGATCCGATGCGTATCGTGTCAGGAACCGCCGACGCCGCCGAGCGGGACTCACCGAACTCCGGTGCGCCGCCATTCGCGGCAGATACCTCGGCTGGGTACGCCGCACCACACGCGTAGCAGAAACGGTCTTCGGCCGCGCGGCGCGGCGCGCCACAGGCCGCGCAGTACCGAACCGTGACCACCGATCCCCTCCTCCCCTTTCCGCGGTGCTCGACCACTGAGGATCTTAACCGGTTGGCGGGAATGCAGTCATTCCCGTCACGCGATAGTTCGCATCCTGGGTTGATCATAGACGTCGGGCGAAGCGTATCAGATGCATCAGTGACCTGCACGCACCGTCGCGGAGAAGGCACAACGAGGGCACGGCTGGCCGTGCCCTCGTCTCTGCTTTCTCGGCTACGGGAATCGTCGCGCTACCGGTTTAGCTCAGCAATGATCGCGTCGGTCATCTCGGTGGTGCTGGCCGCCTTGGTGCGGTCGCGGTCGGGGCGCAGGTCGTAGGTCACATGCTTGCCCTCGGCGATGACGGTCGCCACCGCCCGGTCGACCGCTTCCGCCGCCTCGATCTCGCCGATGTGGCGGAGCAGCATGACACCGCTGAGCAGCATGGCGACGGGGTTGGCGACGTTCTGCCCGGCGTAAGACGGGGCACTACCGTGGATCGCCTCGAACACCGCGGCCTTATCGCCGATGTTCGCGCTCGGCGCGACGCCCAACCCGCCGATCATCCCGGCGGTCAGGTCGCTCAGGATGTCACCGTACAGGTTCGGCATGACCAGCACGTCGTACAGCTCCGGCTTCTGCACGAGCTGCATGCACATGTTGTCGACGATGCGGTCGTTGAACTCGATGCTGGGGTAGTCCTTGGCCACCTCCTGCGCCACCCGCAGGAAGAGGCCGTCGGTGAACTTCATGATGTTGGCCTTGTGCACGGCCGTGACCAGCCGCCGGCCGTTCTTGACCGCGTAGTCGAAGGCGAAGCGCACGATCCGCTCGGAGTTCTCCGGGGTGATCGCCTTGATGGAGATCGCCGCGTTCTCGGCCACTTTCTTCTCGCTGCACTGGTTGATCGCAGCGATGACCTCCTTAGCCTCGGGCGTCCCGGTGTCGAACTCGACCCCGGCGTAGAGGTCCTCCATGTTCTCGCGGACCACGACCAGGTCGACATCCTCGTATGGGCTCTGCACGCCCTTGTAGGTACGTGCGGGGCGCAGGTTCACGTAGAGGTCGAGCATCTGCCGGAGCGCCACGTTGACGCTGCGGAAGCCGCCGCCGACCGGGGTCGTGAGCGGGCCCTTCAGTGCGAGACCGTTGCGCCGGATCGACTCGATCACCGAGTCGGGCAGGACGTCCCCGTACTTCTCCAGGGCGGTCATCCCTGCTTCCTGGACGTCCCACTCGAACGGCACGCCAGTAGCCTCGAGGACGCGGCGCGCGGCCGACGACACTTCCGGCCCGATGCCGTCCCCCGGAATAAACGTGACCTGATATGCCATCGGCTGCTTCCACTCCTCTACTTCGTCACCAGCCGTCCCCCAACCAGCCCCGCATTCTAGGCTGGGTCAAGAACGGGTGTCAAACAGTGCAGACCTGACAGACGCCCTCCTGGTACGTACAATGCCGGGGACGAGCCGGCCCAGCGAGGGAGGGGACTCGTGCGGAGCCTGCGTGAGCGTCTCGCCGCCCTGCAACCCAGCCCGGCACGCCCAGCCCGCCCAAGACCGGCGGGCGTGCCGATCGATGCCGTCGTACCCGGGAGCTATCTCCCCGGCCGGATCGGTGAGGTCTTCGTCGTCGAACGGGCGCGTGAGGAGGATGACGTACGCCGCCTGCTGGAGCACACCCCACTGGCGCCGTCGCTCTTCGTGCCCGGCGCGCCGGCCGTCCACCCGGAGGAGATCGTCTTCCTCGACACCGAGACGACGGGGCTGGCCGGCGGGACCGGTACCCACGTCTTCCTGATCGGGCTCGGCCACTTTGAGGCCGGCCGGCTGGTGGTGCGGCAGTTCTTCATGCGCGGGCCGAATGAGGAGCCGGCCCTGCTCGACGCACTGCACGAGGCGCTGGCACCCTTCCGCCTGCTCGTGAGCTTCAACGGGCGCGCCTTCGACTGGCCGTTGATCGAGGGGCGCTTCATCCTCCACGGCTATCGCCCGCGCTTCGACTTCGCCCACCTCGACATCCTGCACCCCGCCCGGCGCGTCTGGCGCCACCGGCTGGCCAACTGCACGCTCAGCAACCTGGAGGCGAGCCTCTTCGGCGTCCGGCGATCCGAGGACGTGCCGGGCTGGCTGATCCCGCAGATGTACTTCGACTACCTCCGCGACGGCGATGCCCGCCGCCTGCGGCCCGTCTTCGCCCACAACCACGAGGATATCGCCACCCTGGTGCGCCTGACCGACCTGCTGGTCCGCGCCACGGCCGCGCCGGAGTCAGTGCTGGACCACCCGGCGGACCGTGCGGGGCTCGCGCTGCTGCTGCTCAACCGGGGCGAACTCATGCGGGGGATCGATCTCCTGGCCGACGCACTGGAGGACGGCGACCAGATCGACCCGACGCTCCGCCGCCGCGCCGAAATGGAGCTGGGCCGCTGGCTCAAGCGGCTCGACCGGACGCCCGAGGCCGTGCCGCTCTGGCGCAAGATGTGCGACAGAGCCGCGCGGCGCCGCCCGCTCGACCTCTACCCGTTCGAGGAGCTGGCCAAGTACTACGAGCATCAGGCCCGCGATCTCGTGGCGGCCGAGGCCGTCGTCGAGCGGGCGCTCCGGCTCCTCGACCTGCATGGGGAGTATCATGGCAGGAGCAGCCTGCTCCACCGCCTGGAGCGCATCCGGCGGAAGCAGGCACGCGCCCGGGCACGAGTCCGGTCGCGCGAGACCGGCCCGACCGCCGGGCCGGTGGGATAGAGCACGTCAGCGAGTGGAGGGTGGAATGGCGTACCGGCCGGTCGTGCTGGTGATCATGGACGGCTGGGCGAATGGGCCGGACTTTCCCGGCAATGCGGTGCGAGCCGCGCAGACCCCGGTGATGGACCGCCTCACCGCGGTCTACCCGACGACCGAACTCCGCTGCTCGGGACGCGATGTCGGGCTCCCCGACGGGCAGATGGGCAACTCCGAGGTCGGCCACCTCAACCTCGGCGCGGGCTTCGTCGTCTACCAGTGGATCACCCGGATCGATGCCGCGATCGAGGACGGGAGCTTCTACGAGAACCCCGCGCTGCTCGGGGCCATCGAGCACGCCCGCCGGCGCGGCAGCAAGCTCCACCTCATGGGCCTGGTCAGTGACGGCGGCGTCCACAGCCATCAGCGCCACCTCTACGCGCTGCTCGACCTGGCACACCGCCACGGCCTGGAGCAGGTCTTCATCCACGTCTTCACCGACGGGCGCGACACGCCGCCCGACTCCGGCGCCGGTTTCGTCCAGCAACTGCTCGACGAGGCCGCTCGCATCGGCACCGGGCGGGTCGCCACCATCAGCGGGCGCTACTACGCCATGGACCGCGACAAGCGCTGGGAGCGAACCCAGAAGGCGTACCAGGCCATCGTCTCCGGGATCGGCGTGCCCCGCTACGATCCGGTGCAGGCCATCCGCGCCTCGTACGACACCGGCGTGACCGACGAGTTCATCGTGCCGGCGGTGCTCATGGACGAGGGACGGCCGGTCGCCACGCTGGACGACGGCGATGCCGTCATCTTCTTCAACTTCCGGGCCGACCGCGCCCGCCAGTTGACCGAGGCGATCACCGACCCCGAGTTCACCGGATTCGCCCGTGACAAGGTCCCCCAGGACGTCTACTTCGTGACCATGACTGAGTACGAGCGGGACTTCGGCCTGCCGATCGCCTTCCCGCCCCAGGACGTGGTCCGCCCACTCGCGCGCGTCATCGCCGATGCCGGCCTGCGGCAGTACCACACCGCGGAGACCGAGAAGTACGCCCACGTGACCTACTTCTTCAACGGGGGCCGGGAGGAGCCCTTCCCGGGTGAGGACCGCGTGCTCATCCCGTCGCCCAAGGTCGCGACCTACGACCTGCAACCCGAGATGAGCGCGCTACCGCTGACGGACGCCACGCTGGAGGCGATCGCGAGCGACCAGTACGACTTCATCATCATCAACTACGCCAACGCCGACATGGTGGGCCACACCGGGAGCTTCGAGGCCGCGGTCAAGGCCGTCGAGACCGTCGACGCCTGCGTCGGGCGTCTCGTCGAGGCGACCCTCGCCCGGGGCGGCGTCGCGCTGGTAACCGCGGACCACGGCAACGCCGACGAGATGCTGATTCCCGGCACGCAGGAAGTCTGGACCGCCCACACGACGAATCCGGTGCCGTTCGTGCTCGTGGCCCCGGATGGCTCGCCGTTGCGCACAGTGAGCCTGCGCACGGGCGGGCGGCTGGCCGACGTCGCGCCGACCGTGCTGGACGTGATGGAAATCCCGCAGCCGGAGGAGATGACCGGCCGCTCGCTCATCCTCCGGCCAGGGGAGTGATCCTCCGCCGATCTGCCCCAGCACCGGCCCACTGGACCTTTCTGCCGGAGGGCGTATGATGGGGCCACAGGGCGAGGAGGACCGTGGCCAGGCGGGCAGGGCAGCCATCGGCCGATGACGCCGGGCTGAGCGGGTCAGGCTGCGTCCTACCCCCGGTTCGTCCATCACGGAAGGGAGATGCCGTGGTTCGGGACTTCGTAGACATGGAGACCGAGGAGCGCGTCCGGCGGTACGACCGCGCGCACGTGTTCCACTCCTGGTCGGCACAGGGCAAGATCGATCCGCTCCCGATCGCGGGCGGAAAAGGCTGCGAGTTCTGGGACTTCGAGGGCAAGCGCTACCTCGACTTCGCGTCCCAGTTGGTCTACACCAACCTCGGCCACCAGCACCCGAAGGTCGTCGCCGCGATCAAGGAGCAGGCTGAGCGCCTCTGCGTCATCCAGCCGGCTTTCGCCTCCCAGCCGACCGCGGAACTGGCCCACGCCATCGCCGAGCTGGCCCCAGGCGACCTCGAGATGGTGTTCTTCACTAACGGCGGCGCCGAGGCGAACGAGAACGCCATCCGCCTGGCGCGGATGTACACCGGCCGGCATAAGATCCTGGCGGCGTACCGCTCCTATCACGGCGCCACGCACGGCGCGATCACGATCACCGGTGACCCGCGCCGCTGGGCCTCGGAACCGGCCATTAGCGGCGTCGTCCACTTCTGCGGCCCCTACGCGTATCGCTCCTCCTTCTTCGCCAAGGACGAGCAAGAGGAGTGCGAGCGGGCGCTGGCCCACCTGGAGGAGATCATCCAGTACGAAGGGCCGCACACCATCGCCGGGATCATCCTGGAGACGATCGTGGGCACCAACGGCATCCTGGTGCCACCCGACGGCTATCTCCAGGGCGTCCGGGAAATCTGTGACAAGCACGGGATCGTGATGATCCTGGACGAGGTCATGACCGGCTTCGGGCGCACCGGCTACTGGTTCGGCTGCGAGGGCTTCGGCGTCACCCCGGACCTGATGACCTGCGCCAAGGGCATCACCAGCGGCATGGTTCCGCTCGGCGCCGTCGTGATCTCGCGCAAGATCGCCGATGCCTTCCAGGACCGGGTCTTCTACGGCGGCCTGACCTACTCCGGCCATCCGCTGGCCTGCGCCGCGGGGCTGGCGGCGGTCACGGCGATGAAGGAGGAGGGCGTCGTCGAGAACGCCAAGATGATCGGCGACGAGGTCCTCGGCCCCGGCCTGCGTGAGCTCATGGAGAAGCATCCCTCGATCGGCCACGTGCGCGGGCGCGGCTGCTTCTGGGGCATCGAACTGGTCAAGAACCGTGAGACGCGGGAGATGCTCGTCCCGTTCAACGCCTCGGGGGCAGAAATGGGGCCGGTCGGAGAGTTGGGCCGCGCGGCGATGAACCGCGGGCTCTCGCTGATGATCCACTGGAACGTCATCATGATCGCTCCGCCGCTGATCATCACCCCGGACGAGGCCCGGCGCGGCCTCGCCATCCTCGACGAGGTGCTGGAGATCACCGACCGGGCCGTCAGCTAGTCATGTCAGCACCAGGGGCGACGCGCGTCGCCCCTGGTATCCGGCGGTCGAGAAGCGCGGGCGTCGTCACTGACGCCCGCGCTCGTTCTTGGCGGATGCGGCTAATTGCCGGTTGTCGTGCCCTCCTGAACAGCCCGTGTCTCATCCTGAGCGCAGCGAAGGATCTCGCAGTGGGGTGGCTGCACTCGCCAGAGATCCTTCGCTGCGCTCAGGATGACACGCACCGCTTAGAATCACATGCACCGCTCAGGATGTCGTACCAGAGCGCCTACCCGCGTTGGCTGTGACGGGTACCGGCCCCGCTGTACTGCGCCTTAACGCACTTCTCATGATTCATTGTGATCCGATACCTTGACACAGAACGAGTCATGTTGTATTAACTGAGGTGGATAGCGGCCGATGGCCGGCCGCAGAGCAAACGGCAGGTTGAACAGTATGGATCAGGAGGTGAGGTGCACATGATGGTGCGCTGGAGCCCGATGATCGAGGTCGCTCGACTGTTCAACGAGGTTGATCGCCTGCTCGACGAAGTGACCAGCACCATGATGAACCGGAACGGGCTGACGTCGGTGACGACGATCCGCCCGGCGGTGGATCTGTACGACAACGGCGACGCGCTTGTGCTCAGGGCGCTGGTGCCGGGTGCGCAGCCCGGGTCGCTGGACGTGCAAATCGAGCAGAACACGGTGCGCATCAAGGGTCGCTTCGGCGCTGAGGTCGACGAGGACGAGGCCAAGGGTTGGACCTGGTACCGCCGGGAGATCGGCAGTGGCGAGTTCTCCCACACCATGACCCTGCCGGTGCCGGTGGACAGCGAGCGCGCTGAGGCGTCGTACCACGACGGCATCTTGACCCTGACGATGCCCAAGGCGGAGCAGGCCCGGGCGCGCAAGATCGAGGTCCGCACGCCGAAGGCGCTCGCCAGCAGCGTCAACTAGCGATCGACCCAGCAGGCGAAAAAACCCGCCCGGGTGATCCGGGCGGGTTTGTGTTTTCGCGTGCGCCGAGGGCTACAGGCTCCGTCCCTTCAACCCCGCGAAGGCACGACGCCCGGCATACTCGGCCTGCGTGCCGAGCTCTTCCTCGATCCGCAGCAGTTGGTTGTACTTCTCCACCCGGTCCATGCGCGACGGCGCGCCGGTCTTGATCTGACCAGCGTTCGTCGCCACCGCCAGGTCCGCGACGAAGGAGTCGGCCGTCTCGCCGCTGCGGTGCGAGATGACGGCCGTGTAGCCCGCCCGGTGCGCCATCGCGATCGCGTCGAACGTCTCCGAGAGGGTGCCGATCTGGTTCACCTTGACGAGGATCGAGTTCCCGACGCCCAGCTCGATGCCCCGGGCCAGGCGCTGCGTGTTGGTCACGAAGAGGTCATCCCCGACAAGCTGCACGCGGTCACCCAGGCGCCGGGTCAGCTCGGCCCAGCCGTCCCAGTCGTCCTCGGCCAGGCCGTCCTCGATCGAGATGATCGGGTAGCGATCGACCCACTCCGCCCAAAAATCCACCATCTCGGCGGTGGTGAGGGTCCGCCCCTCGCCGCGCAGGACGTAGCGACCGTCCTGGTACAGCTCGGTCGACGCCGGGTCGAGCGCGAGCAAGACATCCTCGCCCGGGCGATACCCGGCCTGCTCGATCGCCTGGGTGATATACGCCAGCGCCTCCTGATTGCTCTTCAGACTCGGCGCGTACCCTCCTTCGTCACCCACGCCGGTGGCGTACCCGGCGCTGGCGAGCACCTTCTTGAGCGTGTGGAAGATCTCCGCGCCCCAGCGGAGCCCCTCGCGGAAGCTGGGGGCACCGACCGGCATGACCATGAACTCCTGCATATCCACGGTGGAGCCCTCGGCGTGCTTGCCGCCGTTGAGGATGTTCATCATGGGCACCGGCAGCACGTGCGCCGACGGCCCGCCGAGGTACTGGTAGAGGGGCAGCCCGGCCGCCGCGGCGGCGGCCCGCGCCGTCGCCAGCGACACACCCAGGATCGCATTGGCACCGAGGCGCGACTTGTTCGGCGTCCCGTCCAGCTCGATCATCGCCAGGTCGATCGCCCGCTGATCCCGAGCGTCCATCCCGAGCAGCACCCCGGCGATCGGTCCATTCACGTTGTCAACCGCAGTGCGGACGCCCTTGCCGCCGTAGCGCTGGTCCTTATCGCGCAGCTCCACCGCCTCGTACGCCCCGGTCGATGCACCCGAGGGCACTGCGGCCCGGCCCCACGCACCGCCGGCCAGGCGCACGTCCACCTCGACCGTCGGGTTCCCGCGCGAGTCAAGGATCTCGCGCGCGTGCACCGCCTCGATCGTCGTGCTTGCCATGCGGAATTCTCCTTCTCTCCTGTGTGCCACGCTCCAGCCAACAGCCGGAGGGCATTATAGGCCAGGCCCACCCGTATCCCGTCGCCGCCGCAAGCGCCGGGCCTTAGCGCCACCCAGCGGTGATTGCATGGAGTGTGACGAATGAGCGTGCTCCACCGGAGCCGACCCCGTCGCCTGATCGCTGTCATCCTGAGCGGAGCCGGGGCCGGCGGCCAGCCGCGCCCGGCGCAGCGAAGGATCTCTCCGCGGCGTGGCCGATCCGACGCGAGATCCTTCGCTGCGCTCAGGATGGCAGCAGCGCGGGAGCGGGTGGCAGGTAGACGAGATTAGTTCGCCAAACTCCATGCTATACTGAGCACGACAATCGATCTCGGGAACGGCGACGATGGAGAGGAGTACCCGCGTCGAAGCCGGCAGGGAGGGGAAGCCGTAGACTGAAAGCTTCCCTCGGGAGAAGCGCGGGGAAGTTCGCTCCGGAGCCGAGCGGTGAACGGTGGGCCCACGCGTCCACCCAGTAGTCGCCTCTGGTCGCTCCCCATTATCGGAGCAGGTGCTGCCGCCGCGAGCGGCGCGCCACTGAGATCGCCGGCGCTGCCGGTGAAACAGGGTGGTACCGCGTGGAGACCCCTCGCCCCTGGGCGACGGGGTTTTTTTCTTGCCGCAGGCAGCCACGGGGGGAGGTTGAGCGGTGAACGACGAGCTGGAACAGATTCGTCAGCGAGCGGAACAGGATCTGACCGCCGCGAGCGACAGCCAGGCGCTGGCGGCCTGGTACGCGCAGTACCTCGGCCGCAAGGGCGAGGTGACCTCGCTCACGCGCCGCCTCGGCGCGCTGCCGCCCGAGGAGCGCCCGGCCTTCGGTCAGGCGGTCAACGCCCTGAAGACCGCGCTGCAGGAGTCCTTCGACCGGCGGCAAGAAGAGGTGCGTCGCGCCGAGCTCACCCAGCGCCTGGAGGCCGAGGCGGTCGACGTCACCCTGCCCGGCCGCGCGCCGGACATCGGCACGCTGCACCCGGTGACCCAGATGATTCGCGAGGTAACCGACATCTTCGCTCACCTCGGATTCCAGACGGTCGAGGGACCAGAGGTCGAGGACGCCTACTACGCGTTCGACGCGCTCAACATCCCGAAGGAACACCCAGCGCGCGACGTGTGGGACACGATCTTCATCCAGAGCGCCTCGCGCGAGATCGTGCTGCGCCCCCACACCTCGCCGATGCAGATCCGGACCATGGAGCAAAGCACGCCTCCGGTGCGCGTCGTCGTCCCCGGCCGCTGCTACCGGTACGAGGCACTCGACGCCACCCACGAGTGGCACTTCCACCAGATCGAGGGGCTGGCCGTCGACGAGCGCATCACCATGAGCGACCTGAAGGGCGTCCTGGCCGAGTTCGCCCGCCAGATCTTCGGGCGCGAGCGCAAGGTCCGCTTCCGCTGCGACTACTTCCCCTTCGTCGAGCCTGGCGTCGACTTCGCCATCGACTGCATGGTGTGCAAGGGCGTGGGCTGCCGGGTGTGCAAGGGCACCGGTTGGATCGAGATCCTGGGCGCCGGGATGGTCCACCCGAACCTGCTCATCAACGTCGGCTACGACCCGGACCGCTACACCGGCTTCGCCTTCGGCATGGGCGTCGAACGGCTGGTCATGCTCAAGTACGGGGTGCAGGACATCCGCGCCTTCTACCAGGGCGACGTTCGCTTCCTGGCGCAGTTCAACCGCGCGGCGGCGTGAGGTACGGGTCGAGAGGGGGGTGATGAGCGCATGAAGGTTCCCGTCCGTTGGCTGAAGGAGTTGGTGCCGAACGACTTGCCGCCGGCTGAGATCGCGCAGCGCCTCACCATGGCCGGCCTCGAAGCCGAGGGGATCAGCGAAATCGGCGCCACCTGGGACCGCGTCTACGTCGGCGTCGTGGAGCGGGTGGAGCCGCACCCGAATGCCGACCGCCTGGTGCTGGCGACGGTCAATGCCGGCGAGCACCACCTGACGGTCGTCACCGGCGCACCCAACATCCGCGAGGGTCAGAAGGTTCCCCTGGCGCTGACCGGCGCCCGCCTGATCGACGGCTACTCCGACGAGTTCCGGATGATCACGCTCAAGCCGAGCACCATCCGCGGCGTCCGCTCCGAGGGCATGGTCTGCTCGGAGAAGGAGCTGGGACTCTCGGACGAGCACGAGGGCATCCTGGTTCTCGATCCCGACGCCCCGGTCGGCGTACCACTCCGGGACTACCTGGGCGAGTCGGTCATTGAGTTCGAAATCACGCCGAACCTGGTGCACGCCTTCTCCATGGTCGGGATCGCTCGGGAGTTGGGAGCGTTGATCGACGCCCCGGTGCTCCTGCCGGAGCTGGCAGATCTTGAGGCCGTGCCGCGCGACCCAGGCCTGGTCACGGTGGAGGCGCCGGACCTTTGCCCGCGCTACGTCGGTGTCGTGATCGAGAACGTCCGGGTCGAGCCGTCGCCCGAGTGGCTGCAGCGACGACTGGCATCCGCGGGCGTCCGCCCGATCTCGAACATCGTCGACATCACCAACTACGTCATGCTGGAGTGGGGTCAGCCGCTCCACGCTTTCGACCGGCGTTTCCTCCACGAGGGCCGCATCGTCGTGCGCCGGGCGCGCCCGGGCGAGCGGATTGAGACGCTCGACCACGTCGATCGCGAGTTGACGCCCGACATGCTGGTGATCGCCGACGCCGACCGGGCCGTGGCCATCGCCGGGGTGATGGGCGGCCTCGACTCCGAGATCCGCGATGACACCACGACCATCCTGCTGGAGGCGGCCAACTTCAACATGCTCAACATCCGGCACACCGCGCGGGCCCAGCGGCTGCGGACAGAGGCCTCGTCCCGCTTCGAGCGCGGCCTGGACCCGAATCTGGTCTGGACCGCCACCCAGCGCGCGGTGGCGCTCATCCTCCAGCTCAACCCCGAGGCCCGCGTCACCGTTCTGGCCGACGCTTACGCCGAGCCACGCTACCCGAAGACCGTCGTCATGCCGCGCGCCGAGATCCCGCGCCTGCTGGGGATCGACTACCCCGACGAGGTGGTCCTCGACGTGCTGAGCCGGTTGGAGCTCCAGCCGGAGATCCGCGACGTCGATGGCGTCCGCTCCGTCGTCGTGCAGGTGCCGACCTACCGGAGCGACATCAACATCCCAGCCGATGTGGTTGAGGAGGTCGCACGCATCGTCGGCTACGAGTCGCTGCCGGAGACCCTCCCCTGGGGCCAGACGCCGCACGTCACGCGCGACCCGATGCGGCGACTGATCGCCGACACGCAGGATCTGCTGGTCGCTGCCGGCATGACCGAGATCATCACCTACCCGATGGTGAGCGACGACGACTTGCGGGCACTCGCCCCGGGTGCCGAGGCCGCGCCTGACCGCTACGGCTTCTTCGCGCGGCCGGAGCTCGATCTGGTAACGGCGCGCAACCCGCTGCGCTCCGAGTGGACCATGATGCGGCCGACGCTGTTGCCGGCCTGGCTCAAGAACGTGGCCGAGAACCTGAAGCACTCGCCCGGCGTCGCCGTCTTCGAAACCGGGCGGGTCTATCTGCCGCGCGGGGTCGACGAGTTGCCCGACGAGCGCCCCACCCTCTGCCTCGGCTTCGCCGGGGAGCGCCACGCGGCGGACCTCTACCATCGGGCCCGGCCGGTGGACTACTTCGACGTCAAGGGCGTCGTCGATGCGCTCCTCCCCCGCCTTGGCGCGGTCGACATCGTCGTGCGGCCGATCACGCACCCCAGCCTGCACCCCGGCCGCGCGGCCGAGATCACGGTCAAACGCCAGCCGGTCGGCATCATGGGCGAGGTCCATCCGGTGGTGGCGGAGCAGTTCGGCATCCCGGCGGGCCAGCGCGTCGCGGTGGCGGAGATCGACCTGAAGGCGCTCTTCAACACCGGCCTGAGCGACGTGGAGCTGCGCCCCGTGTCGCGCTATCAGCCGGTGGAGCAGGACTTCGCGGTGGTAGTCGATGAGGCCGTCCCAGCCGACGCGGTGGAAGCGGCGCTCCGTGCCGGCGCCGGCCCGTTGGCGACATCCGTGCGCCTGTTCGACATCTACCGCGGCCCGGCGATCGATGCGGGCAAGAAGAGCCTCGCCTACCGGGTGACTCTGTCGGCCCCGGACCGGGAGCTCTCGGAGAACGAGATCCAGCGCATCCGCGGCCGCATCGAGCGCCAGCTCGCGCGCCAGGTGTCCGGCACCCTCCGGGGTTAGCGACGCAGGCTTACCGGCCGGAGCCGGGATCCCGGCTCCGGCCCCCTCAATACCCCAGGAGCGAGGGTGTCGTGCCCGTCCCTACCGCTCGGACCTGCCGCCAAACAGCACCGCCAGCCCCAGGCCGATCAGCAGGATCGGCCAGACGTAGACGACCCGGAAGTCGATCGTGCCCAGGCGGTCGAGCAGGAACAGCCCGCCCAACACGATAAAGACGAGGCCGCTGATCACCGCGCCTCGGTCCACACCCTGCTCCATCATCGGCTCACCTCGATGTTCCCGACACCGACGCTCAGATCGAGCAGCAGGCGCCGCGACGCGGCGTCATACCCATCCGACACATAGGTTTCCTCGACATCTGCACCCGAGTAGCGTCGCTCAAAGACGTCGGCGTTGCCCGCGCCGATCTGGATGTCGGCCCGCACCGCCACATCGTCCGGAACCCGCAGGACAAGCTCCCCGATCCCCACGCTGGCCACGATGCGTGTCTCGCCAGCCTCGAAGTTCACCTGGCGCAGGTCGATCGTCTGCTTCCCGACCGTCAACGAGTACTCGCTGCTCAGGTCGGCCGCGGTCGTCGGGGTCACGGTGCGGTCGCCGACACCGCCGCTGAAGCTGATCGGGGTGATGGAGGTCAGCACCAGCGCCAGCGTCAGAACGACGCCGAGGAAGACCAATCCGCCGTGGTCCCGGCCGCGGGCCGTCACTACCAGCGCCGCGCCGACGAGGATCAGCGCCGAGGGCAGCAGCAGATCCCAGCCGAGGTCGAACACACCGATCGACCGGAGCAACCAGACCAGGCCGGCCACTACGAGGAGCAATCCGAGGGCAATCTGAGCCGCGGAGGGGCCGCCGCCCCCGTAGCGGCGCTCGCGCATTTCGACCGTCATCGCTGCATCCCCCGGAAGATCACCGCTGCGCCGATAGCGATCAGCACGAGCGCCCAGACCACCGTTGAGTCGAACCAGGGAAGAATCCGCTCGAACAGGATGATGGCGCCGAGCGCGACCAGGACGCCGCCCACGATCAGGCGCGCCGTGTCGGCGTTCGCGGACGGCGCCGCCCTTAGCGGTTCATCGGCATCCGCCTCCGGGATCACGATCCACGACACGAAGTACAGCAGGATGCCGGCGCCGCCGGCGAACACCAGCGCCACAAAGGCAAGGCGGAGCAAGATGGGATCGATCCCGAGGTAGTGGCCCAGGCCGCCACAGACCCCGGCGACAACGCGGTCGGTCCGGCTGCGACGCAGCAGCCGTTGCTGACCCGACCCGAGCGCGTCCGATGCACCTGGGACGTACGCGCCACGTTCCTCTCCGGGTTCATCTCGATGCTGCGCTGTCATGGCAACTCCTCTCGCGGCAATCGAGCCTCAATGGGACGGTATATGACGCTGCATCGCAAGCGCATCGATTGATCCCGCGCAGTACAACACTCACGTCACAATCGTTCTGCGCTCCGCAGCCACCGCATCCCTCATTCCGAGATTCGCCCATTCGGGACGAAGGAACGCCGCTCTCCTGGACAGGGAGCGACCCGTCCGACCGGCCCAGGCCTGTGTGATAGACTCGACCAGCGGAATTCCCGCGGCTTCCCGCGGCCGGAATGTCGCGCCCGGCCGCGCTGCCGCGCCGAGCGAGTGAGGCAGCAGCCATTGAACGACCAACGACCCTCTCCCCGCGCCAGCCGCGCCGCGATCGAGCGCCTGCGCGGTATGGTCGACGTCGATCCCAGCCGGTACCAGGCCCGTCGCGTGGCGCTGGAACGCATCCTCGAGACGTTCGACCGCCACGGCTACCGCCCGATCGAGACGCCGGTCGTTGAGCCGACCGAGCTTTTCCTCCGGAAGTCCGGCGGCGAGCGGGTCGCGCAGATGTACGCGTTCCACTACCGCGACCGGGAGATCGCCCTACGCCCGGAGCACACCGCCTCCGTGCTCCGCATGTACGCCGACAGCATGCAGAGGGAGCCGCTGCCGCTTCGCCTGAGCTACGCCGGGCCGGTCTTCCGCTACGAAAAGCCGCAGGCGGGACGAACCCGCCAGTTCACCGAGGTGGGCTGCGAGCTGCTGGGCGCGGAGGGGCCCGTCGCCGACGCCGAGGTCATTCACCTGGCGCTGGAAGGGCTCCGGGCCGCCGGAGTCGAGGGCCGCCTGGTCCTGGGACACATCGGCATCGTGCTCGACTTCCTCAACCGCCTGCCGCTGCGGCAGCGTGCCCGCGACTGGCTCGTCTGGAGCATGGAGCGGCTGCGCAAGGGCCAGGAGGTCGATTTGGAGGCTGCGCTGGCGGGCCTGGTGGCGGGCGACCCCCTCGCCAGCATCTTCACCGAGATGAGCGACACCCTGCACGACATCCCGCCGGACCGGCTCGAGGGTTGGATCCTGGCGGTGCTCCGGGAGGTCGGTGTCCAGGTGCAGGGCGGCACCCGCACGCCGGAGGAGATCGTCGCCGGGTTGATCGCCAAGATGAACCGGCAGAGCGACGCCGCCGACGTGCGCCGAGCCTTCGACTTCGTGCGCGAGCTGGCCGCGATTCAAGGCCCGCCGGGCGAAGTCCTCCCTGCGGTGCGCGCCCTCACCCGGCGGCACGGGCTGCACGACGAGCCGATCGCACGTCTGGAAGAAGTCCTCGACCTGCTCGCCGCCTACGGGCACGCCGTCGATACCATTGAGCTGAGCCTCGGCCTCGGCCGGGGGCTCCACTACTACACCGGCATGCTGTTCGAGATCTATGCGCCGGATCGCCCGGGGCTCCAGCTCTGCGGCGGCGGGCGCTACGACGACCTGGCGCAGATGCTCGGGACGCGCCAACCGCTCCCGGCCTGCGGCTTCTCGTACGGCCTGGAACGGGTCGTCGAGGTGGCCGGGATCACCGCCGAGCCCCCTGCTCCCGAGGTTCTGGTGGTCCCCAGCAGCAGCGCCGCCAGCGCCGCCGCGATCCGGGTGAGCGAGCGGCTCCGCGCGGAGGGGCGGCGGGTCGAGATCGACGTCCGCGGCCGGTCGGTGCACGCCAGTCGCAAGTATGCGCTGCGGCGGGGTATCGCGGAGGTGATGGTGGTCGACGAGACCGGCGGCGTGACCGTCGAGCCGGCGTCCCGGCACGAGGGTACGGTCGCGGCGACGGAGGGGGACGATGACTGAGCCGCTGCGACTCGCCCTCAGCTCCAAGGGCGCCTACGAGGGCGCTACCATGCAGTTCCTGGAGCGCGCCGGACTTTCCGTGTGGCGGCCGAACCCGCGGCAGTACGTCGGGCGCATCAGCGGGCTGCCGAACGTCGAGGTGCTGTTCCAGCGCACGGAGGATATCGTCCACAAGGTCGTCGACGGAAGCGCCGACCTCGGCATCACCGGCTACGACCTGGTGGCCGAGCACGGCGGCGACGCGCCCAACCTGCACGTCGTGATCGAGGATTTGGGTTTCCGCCGCTGTGAGCTGGTCCTGGCCGTGCCCGAGGGGTGGCTCGACATTACGACCGTCGCCGACCTGGCCGACCTCTCGGTCGACCTGCGCCGCACCGGTCGCACCCTGCGCGTGGCGACCAAGTTCCCGAACCTGACGCGCGACTTCCTCTACCGCCACGGGGTCAACTACTTCTCGCTGGTCGACGCCCACGGCGCGCTCGAAGCCGCCCCGACCCTGGGCTACGCCGACATCATCGCCGACCTGAGCGAAACCGGGGTGACCCTGCGCGACAACCGCCTCCGCGTGCTCGACGGCGGGGTGATCCTGCGTGCCCAGGCCTGCCTGATCGCCTCGCGGCGGACGCTGCGGGACCAGCCGGACAAGCTCGAAGCGGCACGCACGATCATCGAGTTGTGCGAGGCGCGGCTTCGAACGCGCCAGTTCCGCCTCATCACTGCCAACGTGCAGGGGGAGTCGGCCGAGGCGGTGGCCCGGCACGTCATCAGCCAGATGGAGACGGCGGGCGAGCAGGGGCCGACCATCGCCGACATCTACCCCAAGCACGGCACCGTCGACGGCGGCCCGCGCTGGTTCGGCGTCACGATCATCGTGCCCGCGCACCTGCTGCTGCCCGCGGTTGACCACCTGCGCCGCGCGGGCAGCAGCGGTATCACCGTTACGTCGCCGGACTACGTCTTCGACGCCTGCTCGCCGGCCTACGAGCGTTTGCTGCGTTCCCTGGAGGAGTGTCGATGACCAGCACCGTGACCGTCCGCGTGCTGCACGACCCTGTCGCCGCGCGGGAGTTCCTGCTGCGGCAGCGCCGCCTGGAGGCGACCGAGCTCCCGGAGCGGGTGCGGGCCGGGATTCGCACGATCTTCGGCGCCGACCTCACGGCGGGGGAAGTGGTGGACCGAATTATCGCCGATGTCCGCCAGGACGGGGATGCAGCCCTGCGCCGCTACACACGCCTCCTCGACGGCGCAGAGCTTGACCGCCTGGAGGTCGCGCCGGAGGAGATCGCGGAGGCCATCGCTGCCGTGCCCGCTGATGTTCTGGAGGCGCTGCGCTTCGCTCGCGATCGGATCGACGCCTTCCACCGCCGCCAGCTTCGCTCCTCCTGGATGCACTTCGACGAGGACGGTGCGCTCGGGCAAATCCTCCGGCCGCTGGAGCGGGTCGGGATCTACACCCCTGGAGGCCGGGCGCCCTACCCCTCTTCGCTCCTGATGTCCGCCGTGCCCGCCCGTGTGGCGGGTGTCGAGGAGATCATCGTCTGCGCCCCGCCCGAGCGAGACGGCCGCATCTCGCCGCTGATCCTTGCGGCAGCCGACATCGCCGGGGTCGATCGGGTCTTCAAGGTCGGCGGGGCGCAGGCCATCGCGGCGATGGCGTACGGCACCGAAAGCGTGCCGCGCGTCGACAAGATCCTTGGTCCCGGCAACATCTTCGTGGTGCTGGCGAAGCGGCGCGTCTACGGCGAGGTCGATATCGACCAGCTTCCGGGACCGACCGAAACGCTTCTGATCGCCGATGAGAGCGCTGACCCGGCGCTGTGCGCCGCCGACCTGCTGGCCCAGGCCGAGCACGACCCGCTCGCGAGCCCGATCCTGCTCACGACCTCGGCTCAACTTGCCGAGGCGGTGAAGCAGGAGCTGGCTTCCCAGCTCCCGACACTGGAGCGGGCCGAGATCGCCGGCGAGGCGCTGGCGAACAACGGACTGATCGCGGTCGTGCCGGACCTTCCCACCGCGTTCGACCTGGCCAACGCCTACGCCCCGGAGCACCTCTGCCTGCTCCTGGCCGAGCCGTGGGCGCACCTCGACAAGGTGCGGCACGCCGGTGGGGTCTTCCTCGGTGAGTCGTCGCCCGAGGTCCTGGGCGACTACACCGCCGGGCCGAGCCACGTCATGCCGACCGGGCAGACCGCTCGATTCTCCTCGCCGATCAACGTCGAGGAGTTCCTGAAGATCATCAGCGTCGTCGGAATCAACCGTGAGGGGCTTACGCGACTCGGCCCCGCGGCCGTCACCCTGGCCCGCGCCGAGGGTCTGACCGCCCACGCACGCGCCATCGAGCGCCGCCTGGGGACATAGCGGGGATGTGGCGGCGCGCTACTGCGCCCCCCGCACTGTCCCATCCTCCTCGTCCGATCCGGACAGCGCCCGCTCGGTGCCGATGCCGCGCAGCAGCACATCGACCAGCAGTTCGTCCTCGCCCGGCTTTGGCTGCCGCCGAATATGCCCACGCTGGCCGAGGCCCATGACCATGCCGACGAACATCGCGGTAACCGGCTCCACGTCCATCGGCCGCATCTCTCCGGCCGCGATCGCGCGCCGGAACAGTCCGTCGAGTGCCGCCTCCGGCGTCGGATGCTCGGTGAAGATCTCCTGTTCGACCTCCGGCGGCAGGTGGCGGTGCACATCCTCAAGCAGGGACATGGAGACGGTCGTCACCGACTCGCGCACGAAGCGGGCAATGGCCTCGAGGGTCGCACGGAGCGGCTGACCGCTCTCAGCGATCGCGATGATCCCGGCCCAGAAGTCGTTGATCGCCCGGCGCACCACCTCCGCGAACAGCTCCTCCTTGCTGCGGAAGTGGTAATAGAGGGCGGCCTTGGTGATGCCCATTGCATCCGCGATCTCCTGCATCGAGACATCGGCATAGCCCCGAGCAGCGAATCGTTCCGCCGCCACCTCCAGGATGCGCTCCCGGGTCTCGCCACGCGCCGGCGGCACCGGCGCGTGTGGTGCACCACTTGACACAGGGTCTCCTCCGTGCTAACTTACCGACCGGTTGGTAAGTACTTACCGTCCGGTCAGTAGGATTGTAGCACGCCCGCCCCCGCGGGTCGATCTGTGACAGGAGACACCGCCTATGGGTGCACACTCGCCAGCAATCCTCGCCCGCGGCGTCGTCAAGCGCTTCGGCACCACCCAGGCCCTCGCCGGACTGGATTTGACTGCTGAGCCGGGTACGATCCTCGGTGTCCTCGGTCCGAACGGCGCCGGAAAGACGACCGCCGTCCGCATCCTGACCACCCTGCTCCGGCCGGATGCCGGTCGCGTCGAAGTAGCCGGGTTCGACGTCGTGCGGCAGCCGGACCAGGTCCGGACCCGCATCGGCCTGGCCGGTCAGTACGCCACGGTCGATGAGCTCCTCTCCGGCCGGGAAAACCTGGTCATGGTCGGGCGGCTCTTCCACCTGCCGCGCGCGGAGGCGCGCCGGCGTGCCGACGCGCTGCTCGAACGATTCGGCCTGACCGATGTGGCCCATCGCCCGGTCAAGACTTACTCCGGCGGCATGCGCCGGCGGCTGGACCTCGCGGCCAGTCTCGTCACCGAGCCGCAGGTCCTCTTCCTAGATGAGCCGACCACCGGCCTCGATCCCCGCAGCCGGCTGACGCTGTGGGAGATCATCCGCGAGCAGGCGGCGCGCGGCGCCACCGTGCTGCTCACCACGCAGTACCTCGATGAGGCCGATCAACTCGCCGACACCATCGTGGTGATCGACCACGGGCGAGTCATCGCCTCGGGGACCGCCGACGAGCTGAAGGATCAGGTCGGCGGCGACCGCCTCGACGTGACCGTTGCAGCGGAGAGCGATCTCGAGGACGCGGTCCGCGCGCTGGAGCGGCACGCCACCGGCCCCGCCCACGTCGACGTCGCGCAGCGACAGGTGAGCGTCCCGATCCGCAACGTCCCCGGTCTGCTCGCCGCCGTGGTGCGCGACCTCGATGCTCGGAACGTGCGCCCGCTCGACTTCCGGCTGCGGCGGCCCACCCTGGATGACGTCTTCCTGGCCCTGACCAGTGCCCCGGCTGGGCCTGCCGGGGACGAGTGCGAGGAGGCCGCATGAACACCACAGCAATGACCGTCGATCCCGTGCCGGTGTACCGCCGGTTGTACTGGGCACTCGCCGATGCCTGGGTCGTCACCCGGCGGCACCTGCTGCACATCCCGCAGCAGCACGAGCAGTGGATCTCCGCCACCGTGCAGCCCATCATCTTCGTGCTGCTCTTCCGCTACGTCTTCGGCGGTGCGATCGTGACGCCGGAAGCGTCCTACATCAACTTCCTGATGGCCGGGATCTTCGTCCAGTCGGTCGTCATGGAGGGGATGACGGGCGGCATCGGCCTCGCTCACGACCTGAAGCGCGGCATCATCGACCGCTTCCGCACTCTGCCGATGGCGCCCTCCGCGGTGCTGGCCGGTCCGATCGTCGCGGACACGCTGCGCAACCTGTTCATCATCGGGGTGATGCTCGCGCTGGGGCTCGCGGTCGGATTCCGGCCGGAGGCAAGCGCCCTCGCCTGGTGCGGGGCCATCGGCCTCCTCCTCGCCACCAGCTTCGCCGTCTCCTGGATCGGCTCCGTCGTGGCGCTGCTCGTTCGGGATCCGGAGGCGGTGCAGGTCATGGCGTTCGTGGTGATGATGCCGCTCGCCTTCGCCAGCAGCGCGTTCGTGCCGGTGGAGACGATGCCGAGCTGGCTCCAGCCGATCGTGCGTCATCAGCCGGTGACCGTCATCGTCGACGCGGTGCGGGGCCTCCTGCTCGCCCACACGACCGGCGCCGCGCCCTGGCAGGCCCTGGCCTGGTGCGCGGGCATCGTCGCCGTCTGTGCGCCGCTGTCGGTGGTGCTGTACCGCCGGCTGGCCCGCGAGTAGTGGGCCATGCGCCGGTCTGGCTGGCCCGGCGGTCGGCCAGCCCGGCGCCTTCCCGGATCACTCCCCTCAGGAGCGGGCAAGCGACTGCAACGCCGCGTAGACGCGCTCTTCGACCGTCTGTCCCTCGCGGCGTTCGACGCGAGCCAGGGCGTCGCGAGCCTCGGGCGCGGTATAGCCGAGTGCCATGAGCGCCTCCATCGCCTCAGCGTCGGCCGCCGCGAGGGCCTGCCCTTGCATGCCGGCCGGTTCGGGCAGCTTGCCGCGAAGCTCCAGGATGATCCGGCTGGCGGTCTTCCTACCGATGCCCGGCACCCGGCTGAGGGAGGCGATGTCCTCCGACTCGATGACCCGGTGCACCTCCTCCGGCCGGGCACTCGAGAGGATGTTCAGCGCCACCCGTGGCCCGACGCCGGTCACGCTCATGAGCAACTCGAAGAGCTGCAACTCTTCCGGCGTGCTGAAGCCGTAGAGCGTGATGTCGTCCTCGCGCACGCGGAGGTGCGTGTAGAGCTCGGCGTGGTCGCCAACCTCACCGAGGTCGTCGACGGTCGTCTGCGACGTGAGCACGCGGATGATGAGCCCATGGAGGTCGATGAGCACGATCCCCGGGTACTTGGCGTGGATCGGACCCCGAACGCCACTGATCATTGGGCATCCCCGCCGGGGAGGTTGTAGACACGGATCGCGTTGCCGCCGAGCACGGGGCCCACCTCCTCCTCGCGCAGGTTCGCATCGCGCACCCGCCGCAGGAAGCGATCCTGCCGCAGCACCGGATAGTCCGACGCCATCAGCACGCGCTCAGGTCCGACGATGTCCAGCACCGTCCGGAAGACGTCGAAGCGGTACAGGTACGTCGACGCGGCCGAGTCGTACGCCACGTTGCGCGCCAGCGACGCGACCTCCGGCATCAACTCATAGAAGGGCAGTCCGCCACCCCAGTGCGCCGCGACCACCCGGAGATCGGGATAGGCCGCCAGGAAGTGGACGAGCTTCTCGGGCGTCGCGGTGCCCTTGCCGGGGTAGATATGCCCCACCGGCTCGCTGACGTGGAACATCACCGGACGGTCGTGCTGCACACAGACGTCGACCAGCGCGGCCAGCGGTTCCGGCTCGCGGAAGTCAAACCCCTGCGCGTCGGCATTCAACTCCCCGATCCCGACGGCGCCGAGGGCGAAGCAGCGGGCGGCCTCCTCGGCGGCGTTGGGCGCGGTCGGCACCACCGTCGCCAGCCAGCTCAACCGGTCGGGGTACGTCGCGGCGGCCGCCGCCATGTAGTCGTTGTGCATCCGGCAGAGGGCCGGGTCGCGCCACGGGAACCCGGCGATGATGGAACGGTCGATCCCCGCGGCGTCCATGCTGGCGATCAGGTCCTCGGCAGTCACCAGCGCCGCGCGCGGGTTTGAATAGAGGTGCTCAAACCAGGGATCACGCGCTACGTATGCCGCACGGTCCCGGCAGATCTCCGGGGAAAAGACGTGCGTGTGCGCGTCGACGACCACCACCGACGGCCACTCCCATGCCCGCGGCATCCGTGCGGGCGGGGCCGGCGCTCCTAGGCCCCGCCACCCATGAACAGGATGACCGCGACGATCGCGATGAAGACGAGGAGGCCGATCAGCACCAGCACCGGGACCAGCCACGCAGCGCGCCCGGCGGCCTCCGCCTCCACCGGCTGCGGCTCCAGCGTCGCACCGGCCGGCATCATCCAGGCGACCACCGCGCTGACGTTGTCGTTGGACGAACGCGCCAGTGCGGTCTGGACGAGCTCCCGCGCGGCCTGCTCGGGCGGTGAGCTGAGCACAATGCGCGCGAGATCCTCCTCCTCGACGTAGTCATGGACACCGTCGGTCGTCAGGACCAACCGGTCGTCTGCCAGCAAGCGGATCTCGAAGATATCGACATCGACGCGCGGCCGGTGTCCAAGCGCGCGGGTAATGATGTTGCGGTGCTGGCTTTCGCGCGCCTCCTGCTCGGTCATCGCGCCGGCTGCGACCTGCTCCGCCACCAGGGAGTGGTCCCGCGTGACCTGCGTCGCCCGGTTCGCCCGGATTAGGTAGGCACGGCTGTCGCCGACATTGCCGATCGTCAGGTCATTCCCCCGGATGACCGCGGCGACCAGCGTCGTGCCCATCATGTTCTCGTCGCCGTTGGCCGAGCCGTTTTGATAGATCAGCTCGTTGGCGTGGCGGAAGGCCTGCTTCAGGCGCTGCGGGACCTCAGTCGGGCCGATCTCCGACCCGTAGTAGTCCTCGCGCAGCGTATCGACCGCGATCTGTGCCGCGACTTCGCCCCGCTGGTAGCCGCCCATGCCGTCGGCGACGGCCAGGAGCACCCCGTGGCTCTGGGCCAACTCCCCTTCCGGATCGGCGACGAAGACGCTGTCCTCGTTTTCCTCCCGGACGGTCCCGGTGTCGGTCGCAGCACCGACCGCCACCCGCATTTCATCCACGTGATCGCGCCCTTACCCTCGGTACCGTTCTATTCCCCCGGAACTGCGAACATTCCCCGGTTCTGGCTGCGAAATCGTAGCACAGCGGAGCGTCCCTGGCCACGCTCGCCACTCCGCGTCCGTTCACGCGCCTATGTTACGATTGCGCTGTTTCGACGGTGCTCGGGATGGAGACACGAACAGATGCGATGGGTCCCACTGCTACGACTCATGCCGGTACTCCTCCTCATGGCGGGGCTGGTGCTCGCCTGCGGTGGGTCCGACGAGGAACCAACCTCGACACCCTCGCCCCAGAGCCTAATCGACGCCGCTGCGGCCCGGTTCAACGAGCTCGATTCGGCCCACTACACGTTGACGATCGACGGGGATGTCTACCTCGATTCGCAGGGGATGCTCGCTCTCCGCGGCGCTGAGGGCGACCTCCAGCGCCCCGACCGCGCCACCGCCAAGGCCGACATCGGCTTCGCCGGCACGACGCTCTCGGTGAACGTGGTCGCCCTGGGCCAGGAGCAATACATGACCAATTTCCTGACCGGCCGGTGGGAGCGCGCCCCAGAGGATCTGGACTACAACCCGGCCGTGGTGTTCGACCCCGAGCGCGGCATCCCGGGCGTGCTCCGTGACACGCGCGACGTGACGCTGGTCGGTGAGGAAAACCTCGACGGCGCGTCGGCCTACCACCTGCGGGGCGTCGTCCCGCAAGCCGCGGTCGCGCCGATGACCGGCAACGCCTTCCAGGGCGACCCGATCGACTTCGACCTGTGGATCGACCGCGAGACATCCGACATTCGCAAGGTTGTGCTCCACGACACGGCCGCCGCGCAGGGAGCGACACCGGCGACATGGACCCTCGTCCTGAGCAAGCACAACGAGCCGGTCACCATCGAGAAGCCGGCGACCTAGCACCGGCAGCGGTCCCCGGCGCGCACAGCCCGGGGCGACTGCTCGTGCCGGTCCTGATCATCGTCGTCGTCGCTGCCCTGGACCTGACGGTCATCGCCCCGATCCTCCCCGCCGTCCTGGTCGACCTGCGCGTCAACACCGCGGAGGCCGACCGCTACGTGTGGATCGTCAGCGGCTACCTCCTGGCCTATACGCTCACGATTCCCCTGATGGGTCGGCTCTCTGATATCGTCGGCCGGCGAGCGACCTTCCTCGCAGCACTGGGCATCTTCCTTGCCGGCTCGGCGGCCTGCGCGGCCGCGCACACACTCCCAGCCATCATCGCCGCGCGAGTCGTCCAGGGCTTCGGCGGTGGCGCCATGGTGCCGGTCGCGATGGCGGTGGTCGGCGACCTGCTGCCTCCGGCACGGCGAGCGGGCGCACTCGGCGTCGTCGCCGCGGCCGATACGCTCGGCTGGGTGCTTGGGCCGCTCTGGGGCGCGGCCATCGAACAGCTCACCGGCGACTGGCGCTGGATCTTCCTCCTCAACCTGCCGATCGGCCTCACGGCCGGCGCGGTCCTGGTGGTGCGCTGGCGCGACCTGCCACTGGGAGGGCGCCAACACATGGCCCTCGACCTCCCCGGCGCGCTGCTCCTGGCAGTCGGCCTTCTGGGGTTGAGCCTGGGAGTGTCGGTCGGTGCCGAGCCGATGCCGGGAGGCGGCAGCCGCGCACTCGGGGCAGCGCCGAACCCCCTGGCCGCCTACCGCTTGCCGCTGGTCGTCGTCGGCATCGTCGCGCTGGCGCTGCTGGTCGTGGTCGAGCGGCGAGCCCGGCACCCGCTCATTCCCCTCGGCATCTTCCGTGAGCGCCTCTTCGCCGCCGCGAACGGGACGAACTTCCTCATCGGCGCGGCACTGATGGTGGCGATGGTGAACGTCCCGCTGCTGACCGCGCTCCTGGTCGAAGAGGACCGCGTCAGCCTCGTCAGTGCCGAGCTGCTGGGCGCCTTTTCGCTGGCGATGGGAATCGGTGCCCTGGCAGGCGGGCGCGTCGCGGAGCGCTTTGGCTACGTCGGGGTGACTCTGGCCGGCCTGCTCGTCGCCGCGGCCGGGTTCTGGCGCATGAGCGGGTGGGGCAACACGCTGGAGATGTCGCGCATGGGCCTCGACCTCGCGGTCACCGGGGTCGGTGTGGGCCTGGTCATCGCGCCCATCGCCGCGGCGGCCATCAACGCCGCGCGCCGTTCCGACCTCGGCATCGCCTCGGGACTCGTGATCGTCATGCGCCTGCTCGGCATGACCCTCGGCATCTCCGCGCTGACCGCCTGGGGCGTTGCCCGCTTGAACGAGGCGCTGACCAGCTTACCACCCGTCATCCAGCAACCGGGCGAATCGCTGGCCGACTACCTGGCGCGCCAGCAGCAAGTGGCGGTGGAGCAGGCCATCCCGGCGACCATCGAGGTCATCCGCGACACGTTCGGCGCCGCCGCCCTCATCTGCCTGCTGGCCATCCTCCCCGCGCTCTTCCTCTCCCAGCGCCCGCGCCGGGAGCGAGAGTGATACGCCTTGCGTCATGCGTCATACGTCCCCCTCACCCCCGGCCCCTCTCCCACCAGGGGAGAGGGGAGTAGGACGGACCACGGAACACGCAATACACAATACCCATCCCGCATGACGGTTGACGCATGACGCATCACGCCTCCCCCAACGC